>JAEZHP010000084.1 GCA_023416515.1 Pseudomonadota bacterium
CCTCGGGGTAGAGCGCCGGCCCCTCGGGCAGGTGCCCGACGAGGACGTCGGCGAGCACGTCGACCTGGTACCCGTCACGCGCCGAGACCGGCACGATGTCCGCCCACGCGCCGAGCTGGTCCACGGCGACGAGCTGCTCGGTGAGCCGGGCGCGCGGCACGGTGTCGGCCTTCGTGACGATCGCGACGACCGGCACGCCGGAGCCGCCGGCTCCCGAGAGCTGCGCGAGCTGCTCGGCGATGTACCGGTCACCCGGGCCGATCTTCTCGTCGGCAGGGATGCAGAAGCCGACGACGTCGACCTCGGTGAGGGTGTCGCGCACGAGGTCGTTGAGCCGCTCGCCGAGCAGGGTCCGGGGCCGGTGCAGGCCAGGGGTGTCGACGAGCACGAGCTGCGCGTCGGGGCGGTGGACGATGCCGCGCACGATGTGCCGCGTCGTCTGCGGACGCCCCGACGTGATCGCCACCTTCTGGCCGACGAGCGCGTTGGTGAGCGTCGACTTGCCGGCGTTGGGACGCCCGACGAAGCACGCGAAGCCGGAACGGTGCGTCATCTGGTCGCCTCCTGCTCGGCGACACCGGGGACGCCCTCGGACGGTGTACGGTCCGCCGTGCCGTGGGTGTCGTCGGGCTCGGCGGCGCGGTGCACGAGGACGGTCGCGAGTCGCTTGCGGCGCCCCTCGACGCGTTCCGCCTCGAGCCTCAGACCGTGGATCTCCCCCACCGAGCCGGGCAGCGGAACCTTGCCCAGGGCCTTCGCGAGCAGCCCTGCTGCCGTGTCCACGTCCTCGTCCTCCACCTCGATGCCGAACAGGTCCCCCAGCTCGTCCCGCCCCAGACGTGCCGGGACACGGTAACCGCCGTCCGGCAGCTCCTCGACCCCCGGGGCGCTCGTGTCGTGCTCGTCGGTGAGCTCCCCGACGATCTCCTCCAGCGCGTCCTCGATCGTCACGAGCCCGGCGCTGCCGCCGAACTCGTCGACGACGAGCGCGAGGTGGCTCGAGCCGTCGCGCAGCTCGCGCAGCAGCTCGTCGACCGGCTTGGACTCCGGCACGTACACCGGCTCCCGGGCGATCGCCGAGGCCGGCAGGTCGAGCGGGTCCGTGCCGTCGACGGCGCCGGCGTGGGTGCGCCGCACGAGGTCCTTGAGGTAGAGCACGCCCACGACGTCGTCGACGGACTCCCCCACCACGGGGACGCGCGAGAAGCCGGAGCGCAGCAGCAGGCCGAGCACCTTGCGCAGCGGGGTGCTCGCATGGGTCGTGATCATGTCGGTGCGCGGCACCATGACCTCGCGGGTGAGGGTGTCCCCCAACTCGAGGACCGAGCGGAACATCTCGCGCTCGTTCTCCTCGATGGCATCGGACTCGCTCACGCGCTCGACCATGTCGCGCAGCTCGTCGTCGTCCTGCTCGCCGTTCGTCGCGGCCGGCTCGTGCCGGTGGCCGACGGGGCCCGCGACGGTGGTGACGACGAGCAGCAGGCGGGCGAGCACGGCGAGGACCGTCACCGGGTGGCGCCGTCCCATGCTGCGCGGGCTGATCCGGACGAGCAGCAGCGCGACGAGCGCGCACACCGCGACGGCCAGCAGCGCCGTCGCCCACCACCGCAACCCGGCGGCGGACAGCGCGAGCGTGAGGCAGACGGTCGCGGTCATCTCCGCGACGAGGCGCACGAACCCCGCGGCCTGCGCGACCCGGCTCGGGTCCTCGACGAGCCGGCGCACCCTGGCACCGGGACCGGGGCGCTCGACCTCGCGCTCGGCGACCCGGGCGCGCGTGACACGCAGCACCGCGGTCTCGCCGGCCGAGAGTGCGGCTGCGAGGACGAGCCCGACGAGGGCGACGGCGACGAGAAGGACGACGAGGTCGCCGCTCATCGCCCGGCCAGGAAGGTGAGGAGGAGCTTGCGCTGCAGCGCGAACATCTCCTTCTCCTCCTCCGGCTCGGCGTGGTCGTAGCCGAGCAGGTGGAGGATGCCGTGCGTGGTCAGCAGCAGCATCTCCTCCGCGGCGGAGTGCCCGGCGGCGCGGGCCTGGGTGGCCGCCACCTCGGGGCAGAGCACGACGTCGCCGAGCACGCCGGGGCCGGCGGGCTCGCCCTCGCGCCCGGGGCGCAGCTCGTCCATGGGGAACGACAGCACGTCGGTCGGGCCGGGCTCGTCCATCCACCGCACGTGCAGGTCCGTCATCGTCTCGGTGTCGCCGAGACGCACGAACAGGTCGGCCTGCGGGTGCACGTGCATCGCGTCGAGGACGTACCGCCCGAGGGCCGCGAACTCGGCCTCGTCGACCTCCGTGCCGGACTCGTTGCTCACTTCGACGCTCATGACCTGTCCCACCTCGCGTACGCGTCGATGATCTCTCCCACCAACCTGTGCCGGACGACGTCGTCCGAGGTGAGCCTGCAGAAGGCGACGTAGTCGACGTCGCGCAGCACGTCCTGGACGACCCGCAGACCGGAGCTCGTGCCGCGCGGCAGGTCGACCTGGGTGACGTCCCCGGTGACGACGACCTTCGACCCGAAGCCGAGCCGGGTGAGGAACATCTTCATCTGCTCGACGGAGGTGTTCTGGGCCTCGTCGAGGATGATGAACGAGTCGTTGAGCGTGCGACCGCGCATGTACGCCAGCGGGGCGACCTCGATGGTCCCGGCCTCGGTGAGCCGCGGGATGGTCTCGGGGTCGAGCATGTCGTGCAGCGCGTCGTACAGCGGGCGCAGGTAGGGGTCGATCTTCTCCGAGAGGGTGCCGGGCAGGAACCCGAGCCGCTCGCCGGCCTCGACGGCCGGCCGCGTGAGGACGATGCGGTTGACCGTGCGCGCCTGCAGCGCCTGCACGGCCTTCGCCATCGCGAGGTAGGTCTTGCCGGTACCCGCCGGACCGATGCCGAACGTCACGGTGTGCCGGTCGATGGCGTCGACGTACTCCTTCTGCCCCGGGGTCTTCGCACGGATCGTGCGGCCGCGGGTCGACAGGATGTTGAAGGTGAGGACGTCGGCGGGCCGCGCGCCGCCCTCCGCGGTGAGCATCGCCACGGAGCGCGTGACGACCTCGGGGCTGAGCGGGGTCCCGGCGGCAGCCATCTCGACGAGCTCGTCGACGAGCCGCGTGAGGAGCGCGACGTCCCCCGGCGGGCCGGCGAGCGTCATCTGGTTGCCGCGGACGTGGACGTCGAC
>JAEZHP010000174.1 GCA_023416515.1 Pseudomonadota bacterium
CTATTATTGTCATTAACCTACTTCAATCCTTTTTAACCTCAAAGCCCACGAATAAGGCTTATAAGGAACGAAGCGATATGTTTGACGGTTACACCTCTTATATCAAAGAAGTACTGTCTGCCTTTCATATAGTAAAAAACTATAATCTGCAGGATAAGGTTACAGGGGATTATTATGAGAAGAGTGATGCAATTCAGCACAAAGGTTATTTAATTGAGCGAATGCTATCCTTCATCTTTGCTTCCCAGAATTTCTTTATGAGCTCCTCCTTCTATGGGGTAATCTGTGGTATTGGCTATATGGTGATTACAGGTAAGATCTCAGCCGGTGGATTGTTACTGGTAGTGGAAGGAATCCAGCGTATGATGTGGCCTCTGTTTGAAATCAGTGAAGCTCTTCCAAAGATATTTACCACCAAAGATTTGCTTAAGAAGATTGATCAAACCCTGGAAAATTCTGATACCCACGTGGAGACTCTTGATCTACCGGAATTTAAACATGAGATTGTGTTTGATCAGGTGGAGTTTGGATATGAGGATGGAGAGCAACTTACCCTAGCCGATGTGAATTTGACCATTAAAAAGAATGGTAAGTATCTGATTGTTGGTCCCAGTGGTGGCGGTAAATCAACCTTATTAAAGCTGTTTCGTAAATACTTTCAGCCAACTGGGGGTAGGATTGCTATCGATGGGAATGATCTAAAGGATATCAAAAGAGAGCAATATTACAAGCTAGTTGCTAATATTGAACAGCAGGTCTTTATCTTCGAGGATACCATTAAGAATAATATAACCCTATATAAGGATTATACCGAGGAGGAGATCACACAAGCGATTGAGGCAGCTGGTCTTTCTGACTTTGTGAAGAAGCTGCCGGAGGGACTGAATTCCATTATTTATGATAACGGTAAGAATATCTCCGGAGGTGAGAGGTCCCGTATTGTGATAGCAAGAGCACTTCTTAGTAAAGCTAGCATATTATTTATGGATGAAGCCTTCGCTTCTCTGGATATGGAACGGGCAAGGGAGATTGAGAAGACGATTCTTGGATTAAAGGATATTACGGTAATCAATGTGAGCCATGTAATCTTTAAGGATACCAGAGATTTATATGATCGGGTAATTACGGTGAAGAAAGGGATCTTTTGATTCACAAATTGTAACCTGATACCATACCATAATATAAATACGATGATATGGGTATGCCAATGGACAACAATACAGATTACAGCTTTCAGCTGCGGAGAGAACTGGAGAGTCTGCCGAGGGATTATACTGAGCTTATGGCAAAGAGAAATCGTGATATTGTGGATAAGGATTTCTTGACCTACAATATAGGTAGATTTCTTATCTTTCTTGACAATTTCAAAAAAGGAATACCAGATAAAATCAGGATAACAAGCTTTGGAATTGATGGACCGGCAACCACTGCAATTGTATCTTACGATGGAACTAGCATTACCTACGTGATCGATGGCAGCAGATATCAAAACGGTAATTACTATACCTTTTATGGTGAGGATATTGCAGTGAATACCAGGGAACTTCGAGGAGACCTACTTCTGGACTATGATTTAATTACAATGGATGGGAAGAAGATCCCGTTCTTAAATATATGGGCAGGCTTTCCTTACGAGGAGGAGTATAACCGATATATCTTCTTATAGGCATAAGCGTTGTAAAAGAGAAAATGATTCGATTATGAATCATGATGAAAAGAAAACAAAAAGCATTCAGTTATAGTTAGAGGATACCTTCCTGATAGTAACAAGGATGTTGGGAGGGTATTCTTATATCAAAAGGATAGCAAGTTATTCAATGTAAATAAGAAAAAGGGGGACATGCATATGAATTGGATTAGTGTATTTGGACTTATCATAGTAATACTTCTTTTAATCCCAAATATCATATATTTTCGTAAGAATAAGACAATTACCAATCACTATCATAATCCGGTGGTTCTAACTCTGGAGCAGCTTGGTCGATATGGTTCTATGTTTCTTATGGTTTTCAGTATCGGGATCAGTGAGTTTGGCTTTCGGTCCAAGGGAATTTTTCTTCTATGGTTATGTATTCATATCATTTTCATTCTATTTTATTGGTTGCTTTGGATATTTTATTTTAAGAAACCTCGAACTATGATATCTATATTGCTAGCTGTGGTACCGGGAGTCTTATTTCTAAATCAGGGTATCTTACTTGGACATTGGTTACTTGTGATATTTGGTCTTGTATTTAGTATTAGTCATATCTATATTACCAATAAAAATCTAGGTTATGAAGCAGAGAAGAGGTAGAGCCACCTTCTGTATTCTTTTATCTTGATACACATAGCTGGGATCACTGACAAATATTGTTCTTGTGCGGCTTGCATTGAGTTTACTTGGCTCTCCTTGTAGCTTGTGCGGCTTGCAATGAATCCCTCGTTACATTAGACAGGAACCTAAGGAACCTATCATTTATTTGAAAAGAGATTCGTTGTTTACGGACAAAATCATATATGTTATAATCACCGCATAATGTAGAGATAGCTTATTGGATCAGTGTAGTACCGATTCGTTGACGAACCATAAGGCAGATTTGGTGAGTTAGGGTTTAAACAAAGATAAATTGGACTTCTGGATTATCTTTTACAAGGGAGGTTATTATGGCGATTGCTGTAAGTAAGCTTTATCGGAATTGCGCATCTCTGTATCAGATGCGGCTTCTGGCAGGTCACAAAGGGCTCAGTAATCTGGTGGCATGGGTACACATTGTAGAGGATCAGGAGGTATCCTCCTTTCTGCATGGGCAGGAGTTGATCTTTACAGCCGGCTATATGAACCGAGAGGATGAGTGGCTGCTAAACTTTACGAAGGAGCTATACAAGAGTAAGACCAGTGCATTTGTTATCAATTTAGGACCCTATATAAAGAGCGTACCAAAGGAGGTAATCGACTTTTGCAATGAAGTTGATCTGCCTCTTTTTACTATCCCTTGGAAGACCAGGATGGTGGATGTGACCAGAGATTTCTGCACTAGAATTATGCATAATGAGAGTGTAGAAGCGAGTATCG
>JAEZHP010000175.1 GCA_023416515.1 Pseudomonadota bacterium
ATCCACTCGACCTATACCGAGAATCTGATCCTGCTCAGCCTCAACCGCGGCGGGCCCACCGTCTGGATCAGCGAGGACGACGCCAAGGCGGCCGGGATCGAGGACAATGACTGGATCGAGGTGTTCAACGTCAACGGCGCGCTGACCGCGCGGGCGATCGTCTCGCAGCGGATCATGCCCGGCTCGGCGATCATGTACCACGCCCAGGAGAAGCTGGTGAACACGGTCGGATCGGAGATTACCGGCCAGCGCGGCGGCATCCACAACAGCGTCACGCGCATCAACATGAAGCCGACGCACATGATCGGCGGCTATGTCCAGCTCGCCTACGGCTTCAACTATTACGGTACGGTCGGGGCCAATCGCGACGAGTTCGTGATCGTCAGGAAGATGAGCGAGGTGAACTGGTTCGACAAGGCCGCCGACGACAGCGCCAATGTCGAAGGCGGCACCGCCGACTGGGGTACGGGCTCCGCCCGAAGCGGCGCCGGCAAGGAGGCGGTACGATGAGGGTGCGCGCTCAGATCGCGATGGTGCTCAACCTCGACAAGTGCATCGGCTGTCACACCTGCTCGATCACCTGCAAGAACGTTTGGACAAACCGCGAAGGCGTCGAATACGCTTGGTTCAACAATGTCGAGACCAAGCCCGGAATCGGCTATCCCAAGGACTGGGAGAACCAGGACAGGTGGAAGGGCGGCTGGGTCCGCAAGAAGAACGGCAAGATCGTTCCGCGACAGGGCTCCAAGTGGCGGATCCTGTCGAAGATCTTCGCCAACCCGCACCTCCCCGAGATCGACGATTTCTACGAGCCCTACACGTTCGAATATGAGTGGCTCCAGTCGGCTCCGGAACTCCAGGCCCAGCCGACCGCGCGGCCGCGCTCGCTGGTCACCGGCGAGCTGCTCAACAAGATCGAATGGTCGGGCAATTGGGAGGACATGCTCGGCGGCGAATTCTCCAAGCGCTCCGCGGATTACAATTTCGACGGTGTCCAGAAGGAGATTTACGGCCAGTTCGAAAAGACGTTCATGATGTACCTGCCGAGGCTGTGCGAGCACTGCCTCAACCCGTCCTGCCTCGCGTCCTGCCCGTCGGGCGCGATCTACAAGCGGGCGGAGGACGGCATCGTCCTGATCGACCAGGAGAAGTGCCGCGGCTGGCGCATGTGCGTGTCGGGCTGCCCGTACAAGAAGATCTACTACAACTGGTCGACCGGCAAATCCGAGAAGTGCATCTTCTGCTATCCGCGCATCGAGACGGGTCAGCCGACCGTCTGCTCGGAAACCTGCGTCGGCCGAATCCGCTACCTGGGCGTGGTCCTCTACGACGCCGACCGGGTCGAGGCCGCGGCGTCCGTCGAGGACCCCAAGGACCTCTATCCGGCCCAGCTCGGCGTGTTCCTCGATCCGAACGACATCGCGGTCCAAGAAGCGGCTCGGGCGGAAGGCATTCCCGACCAGTGGCTCGAGGCCGCGATCCGCTCGCCGGTCTACAAGATGGCGGTCGAGTGGAAGATCGCCTTCCCGCTCCACCCCGAATACCGCACTCTGCCGATGGTCTGGTACGTGCCGCCGCTGTCGCCGATCCAGTCGGCGGCGGAGGCTGGCAAGATCTCGGCGAAGGACGGCATGCCGGACGTGCGCTCGCTCCGCATTCCGCTGCGCTACCTAGCGAACCTGCTGACCGCGGGGGACGAGGAGCCGATCGCCTACGCGCTCGAGCGGATGCTGGCGATGCGCGCTTACATGCGCGCCAAGAGCGTCGAGGGCCGCATCGATGAGGCGATCCCCGAACGCGTCGGTCTCACCCGCAACACGATCGAGGAGATGTACCGGATCATGGCGCTCGCCGCCTATGAGGACCGCTACGTCATCCCGACCGCCCGGCGCGAGCTGGAGGAGGACGCCTATGTCCTTCGCGGCTCGTCCGGCTTCGGCTTCCGCGAGAACACACTGGGCTCGACCAAGGTCAACCTGTTCGGCGGCGGCGCCAAGAAGACTCCCCGCAAACCTTATATGGACATCCCGACATGAGGCTGACCCTGAGAGCCTTCGCCGCCTTGCTCGGCTATCCTTCCGCCGAGCTTAAGGCGCATGCGTCCGAAGTGGCCGACGCGATCCGTTCGGAAGGTGCGTTGCCGCGCGCCGACCAGCGGCGGCTTCAGCCATTGCTCGACCGGCTGGCGAGCGAGGAGCTGCTCGACCAGCAATCCGCCTATAGCGAGCTGTTCGACCGCTCCCGATCGCTGTCGCTTCACCTGTTCGAGCATGTCCATGGCGACAGCCGCGAGCGCGGCCAGGCGATGATCGACCTCGGCCAGCAATATATCCAGAGCGGCATCTTCCTGGAGGCGAGCGAGCTTCCGGATTTCGTTCCGGTGTTCCTCGAATATGTCTCCTGCCTCCCCGTCGGCGAGGCGCGCGAGACTCTGGGGCAGCCGGCCCATGTCTATGCCGCCCTCGCCGAGCGGCTCGACAAGCGCGGCTCCGATTATGCCGCTATCTTCCACGGGCTCGTCGCTCTCGCCGGCGTTCGTCCCGCCGCGGAGGCCGTTGCCCAAGTCGACGACAACACGCCGGCAGTGGACGCGCCGATCGACGATGAATGGGAGGAAGCCCCGGTCTCCTTCAGCGCCGGTGCTGCGCACGAGATGGGCGGCCCGACCGGCGTCGTCGCAAAGATCCGGGCATCGAACCGGGCAGCCGCAAGGGAGGCGGGACAGTGAACGACTTCATCAATCAGCTGGCCTTCGGCTGGTATCCCTATCTCGCAGTCACCGTCCTCGTCGTCGGAAGCATCCTTCGCTTCGACGCCAACCAATATAGCTGGCGGTCACAGTCGAGCCAGTTCCTCCGCCGCAAGCAGATGGTGATCGGCTCCAACCTGTTCCACATGGGCATCCTGATCCTGCTCGCGGGCCATTTCGTCGGGCTGCTGACCCCGATCAACGTGTTCGACGCGCTCGGGATCGGCCACGGTTTCAAGCAGACCGCTGCCCTCGTGGTGGGGGGAATCGCCGGTGTCGCGGCCTTCGTGGGTTGCTCGCTGCTGCTCCACCGACGGCTGTTTGATGCGCGGATCCGGCGCAGTTCGTCCTTCGGCGACATCCTCGTCCTGGTGCTGATCTGGCTCCAACTCGTGCTCGGGATCCTCACCACCTGGTGGACGATCGAACATCTCGACGGCAGCGAGATGGTGCGCTTCATGAACTGGGCGAACGGCATCCTTACGCTCGATCCGGGTGCGCCTCAGCAGATCGCCGAGGTGGCGCTGGTCTACAAGCTGCACATCATTCTTGGCCTGACACTGTTCCTGATCACGCCCTTTACCCGGCTCGTCCACATCTGGAGCGCGCCGATCTGGTTCCTGATGCGTCCGGGCTACCAGATCGTCCGCTCGCGCCGGGCGCGGCGCAGGGGCGAGATGTCGCCGACCCGCGGCCCCGCCGGCGGCGCTCCCAGCTACGGCGGTGACACGGTGATGCGCCAATATGTCGAGGAAGGGCAGGCGGGCGCATGAGACGTCTCGATGTCATCAACATCGGCGATCCGGCGCAGCGGCCGGCGCCGTCGATGCCGAGCGCGTGCGAGAGCCACGGCTGCAGCGGCGGCCCGGAACCGCTGATCCCGCCGCCGCCGAGCTTCGGCGAGGTGATAGTCAACGGAGTCGAGATCGATCCCGAGGCGATCGCCCAGGAGATCCAGCACCATCCCGCCCCCGACGCGGAGACAGCCTGGATGGAGGCGGCGCGTGCGCTGGCGGTGCGCGAGCTGCTTCTTCAGGAGGCGCGGCGGCGCGGACTGGAGCCCGACCCGGAGACCGACGAGAGCGGCCGCATGGAGGCGGAGGAAGACTCGCTCGTGCGCATGGTGCTCGAGGAAGACGTGCAGCCGGCGCAGGCCGGCGAGGTCGAGTGCCGCCGCTATTATGACGCGAACGTCGATCGTTTCCGCACGCCCGACCTGTTCGAGGCGGCGCATATCCTGATCGAGCCGGAGGGCGAGGACGATGCCTTCTGGGCCTCGGCCGAGGCGCGGGCCCGCGACATCGCCGCCAAGGTCGGCGACGATGCCACGGCCTTCGCCGCTGCCGCCCGCGCGTTCTCGGGCTGCGCCTCGGCCCAGCAGGACGGATCGCTCGGTCAGATTCGCCGCGGCGAGCTGGTCGCTTCGATCCAGGCCGGGCTCGAGGCGCTGGCCGACGGCCAGACCGGACGCGAGCCGGTGCGCTCGCGTTTCGGCTGGCACGTGATTCGGCTGCAGCGGCGGATCGAGGGGCAAACATTGCCGTTCGAGGCCGTTCGCGATCGCATCGCCGACATGCTCGAGGCGCGCAGTTGGTCGGTCGAGGCCGCGCGCTACATCGCTGATCTCGCCAGGCGCGGCCAGGTCGAAGGCGTGCTGATCGAGGGGGCCGCGGCCTGATGGCGATGCTCGGCGACCTCATCGCCGCGGCGAAAAGGTCGGCCGGCGCCTTCCACGCCTGGCTCGCGGAATGCGATCCCGCCCTCGCTGATCGAGTCGCCAACGCCGCCGCGGACCTCGGCGTCACGCCCGCATCCTATGCGCGCATCGCCGTCGCCGATTTTACTCGTTTCGCCGCGGAGGAGGACTGGGCGACGCTGACCTCGTCGATGCGCGACTCGCCCGATCCCGGCACCGTGTGCCTGCTCGCCATGGTCCACTGGCGCTTGACCGCCAAGGGCTGCGCCGCCCACTCATCATTCCCATCCACAGCATGAAGGAGCGGCTCATGGCTGACATATCCAAGGACAGGCCTGAGGACGCGCCGCTCAACCCCGCGCTGAAGAGCACTACGGAGAGCGTTTACGACACCAGGCACACCACTCCGTCGCCGGTCGATACGGCGTCGGCGAAGGAGGGGGAGGGCGAGGGCTGGCCGATCGTATGGCTGGTCGTCACCGTCGTCGGCGTGGCGCTGGCGATCTATTTCATCCTCTAGAGTGCGGCCGTTTCCGGCTGCACCTGCCGGACGAAGCTCACGGTCTCCATCTTGAGCCCGAGCTCCTCCCAGCTCAAACGGCCTGCGGACGCCGGCTCCGCGTTGCGCGCCGCCGTCGTGAAGACGATGTTGCGGCAGCCCATTTCGCGCGCGATCTCCTCCAGCCCGGCGCACAGGGTCCGCCGCACCGGCGCCATTCGGCTCAGCTCGAAGGCGACAAGGATATCGACCTGGAGGCTGCGCTCGAAGCGAAGGCTTCCGACCTGGCGGAAGGCGGCGACTCCGTGGAGGCAGCCGTCGTTCGCCTCCACAGCCAGGATCCCGCCGCCGCTGGCGATCAATTGCCGAGCGAATGTCTTCCACCGCTCCAGGCTGACCCGCGCGGCCGAGCGGATGAGCGGGTAGGCAAGCGCCAACTGGCCCTCGTCCAAGCGGGATAAGCTCAAGTCCGGCATGGGATCGCCTCGCGAATTCCGTCAGCTTGAAGCCTATGCGCAATCGGCTATTTGCAGATTGAGCCAAATCATTCCTGCGCGTTCGCCGGAGGTGACCTTGTCCTATACGCCGACCGGTGCGCTGACGAGCTTGCCGCAGGGGCATCCCTGCGAGGATTGCCCGGTGCGGCCGATCACCATTTGCCGAAGCCTCGAACCGAAGACTCTCGCCGACATGCGCCGGATGGGCACGATGCAGCGGCTCCAGCCCGAGCAGCCGGTCTTCCATGAAGGCGATCCCGCCAAACGGGTGTTCATGCTCACGCTGGGCGCTCTCAAGATCTACACCCTGCTCGGCGACGGGCGGCGCCAGGTCACCGGCTTCATGTTCCCGGGCGACTTCCTCGGCATCACCGCCGACGACGAATATGCCTTCACCATCGAGGCGCTGAGTCCTTCGGAGCTGTGGTGGTTCTCGCGCGAGGCGTTCGACCGTTTCGTCGCCGCCAATCCCAGCGTCGAGCGCGAGCTCTACCGGATGGCGGCGCACGAGCTTGCAGCGGCTCAGCAGCAGATGGTTCTGCTCGGGCGCAAGACCGCGGCTGAGCGGGTCGCGAGCTTCTTCATCAATCTGCTCCGCCGCGGGGAACGGGCGAGCGGGCGAAGCGAGACGCGGTTCGACCTGCCGATGAGCAGGCTCGACATCGCCGACTATCTCGGCCTCACCAAGGAAACGGTGAGCCGAATGTTGTCCGAGCTTCGCGACCGCCGGCTGATCCGGCTCGAGACCCAGAACCGGGTCGAGGTGCTCGATCGCGCCGGTCTCGAGGACATGGCCGAGGGCTTGAGCGACGGCTAGCGCCGGCGCGGCGCGAGGCTCCATTCGATCTGGAGCCAGATTTTGCGGGTATTCACGCCGAAGCCATCCGCGTCATAGTCGGCGAACTTGATCAGCACTCCGAACGACCCCGCCCGGAACCCCACCGAAGCGTCCCACTCGCGGCCGTAATCGATCTCGCCCACGGCGCTGTCGAACTGGTGGAAAGCCAGGTTCGCGTTGAGTCCGGGCAGAAGCCGCACGCCGTCGAATGTTCGGCCGATCGAGACATAATAATCGTTGAGGCCGTTGGGCGGCGTGGTCAGGAACATGTCGGCCCAGCCGTTGAACTTGTGCAGCGTGGCCATCGGCGTCTGTACGGCGCGGCCATTGCCGCTGCCGAGCTGTTCGAATCCCGCCGCGAGGGCGAACCGAGCAAGGCTGGTGCCGGCCTCGACCGACCAATAGTCCGCGGCATAGTCGATCGGGTTGCGGCCGTAATCCGACTGGCCGGCATAGCTCGCGCGCAGGTTGAGCCGCGTGTCGCCGCCGATCGGGACGGCTGCGGTGACGAAGCCGCCATAGGTCTGGCTGCTGTTGGCCAGCGCGAAGCTCTCGTCGAAGTCGAGCAGATAGGCGAACAGCTTGCCCTGCACCACGCCCTGCCGCGCCGACAGGCCGGCGAAGACGAAGTCGCCGTCCACCCCGGTCCGCGGTCCCGCATCCTCGCCGAAGATGGTGCGCTGGCGGATCGCGTAGGTGAGGTCGGCCGAGATCGGCCCCAGCCGCGCCTCGCCGCGCACCGCGTCGAACGTCTGCTCGTTCTGCCGCCACCCGACCGATCCGACCCAGCGCTGGTCGTCGAGGTTGATGCGCTGACGCCCGACCGTCACCGCGCTGTCGCGGAAGCGATAGTGCAGCTGGAGCCGGTTGATCTCGGCATTCTGCGGATCGGCGATGACCGCATAGCCCGGCCGCGACTGGTCGCTGCCCGGCAGCGCGAACGGGAAGGCGTTGTAATCGTCGACGGCCGCAACCGTCGCCTCGGCCTCGGCGAGCAGCGAAAAGTCGCCCAGCCGCGCCTCCGCCCCGCCGCGCACCCGCAGGGTCAGCGCGTCGGCGCCGAGCACCGGCTGGTCCACCGTCTCGAAGCGGAGCCGCGCGTCGATGATCGGAGTGACGGTGATGCGGTCCGATGCCGAGCGCTCCTGGGCCAGAGCGGTTCCGGCAGGGCCTGCGAGCAGCACGGCGGCGATTGCGGCCCGGCCGGCGCGACGGATCAGGTGGCGGCAGGCGATCATCTCGGTCCTCTTCGCGGGCATCGACAGCGGCCCATCGCTCGATTAGCCCCGGGCGCGGGACGGCAGATGATGTGCATCAATTGCCGGCCGCGGTGACCGCGCGAAGGGCAGGCGATGGATGTGACCAGCGTAGCGGTGATCGCCATAATGATGGCCATTGCCGCGGCTCTCTACTCGTCGGTCGGCCATGGCGGGGCGTCGGCCTATCTCGCCATCATGGTGCTATTCTCCGTCGCTCCGGAGACGATGAGGCCGACGGCGCTGGCGCTGAACCTCGTCGTCGCCGGGCTCGCCGCGCTGAGCTTCGCGCGCCAGGGCCAGACCAATTTCCGTCTCCTCGCGGCGTTTGCGATCACCGCAGTCCCGGCCGCCTTCGTCGGCGGCCTGATTCATCTCCCCTCCGAGCTGTACCGCCCGCTCGTCGGAATCGTGCTGATCGCCGCCGCGGTGCGCCTGTTCTGGCAGCCGGAGCGGCTCGCCTCCCGCACTCCCGAGCCGCCGTCGCTCGCGGTCAGCCTTCCCGCCGGCGCCGGCCTCGGCCTGCTGGCCGGCCTCACCGGCACCGGCGGCGGAATCTTCTTGAGCCCGCTCATCATCCTGTTCGGCTGGGAAGAGCCGCGCAAGACGTCGGGAGTCGCCGCGGCCTTCATCTTCTTCAACTCGGCCGCCGGCCTCGCTGGCAATTATGCCGGCGTTCAGGCGCTCCCGGCCGAGCTTCCGATCTTCGTCGGCGCTGTGGCGGTCGGGGCCCTGCTCGGCATCTGGGGCGGGGTGTCGCGCCTGCCGCGCCACCGGTTGCTCCAGGCCTTGGGCCTGGTGCTCGTCATCGCCGGCCTCAAGCTGCTGCTGACATGATTGCGCCTCTGGTCGTGATCCTCGCCGGCGGTGAGGGACAGCGGATGGGCGGCGCCAAGCCGCTGCGCATGCTCGGCGGCGAGCGCCTTGTCGACCGGGCGCTGCGCAATGCGCGCGCCTGGTCCGACGACGTGAGGATCTCTTTGCGCGACCGAAGGCAGATCGAGGGCGTGGACGTGACCGTCCTGCTCGACGACCCGGCCATCGAGGGGCCGCTCGCGGGACTTCGTTCCGCGCTCGCGGCGGCGCGCGAAGCCGGACGTGAGATGGTGCTAACGATACCCTGCGACGCGCCCTTCCTGCCCAGCGAGCTCGCCACCCGGCTCCACGCGGCGATCGGCACCAACGGCGCTGCTCTTGCCGCCAGCGGATCCGACCTCCACCCGACCTGCGCGCTGTGGCGCACCGAAACGCTCGACCTGCTGCCCGACTATGTCGCTTGGGGCCGCCGCTCGCTGATCGGTTTCGCGGAGATGGCGGGCTATGCAGCTGTCGACTGGGACTCGCGCCGCTTTTTCAATGTGAACCGTCCCGAGGACCTTGCCGAGGCGGAGCGGCGTCTCGCTTCAGAAGTCGAGGACGTCGACCCGGCTTCCGGCTTCGACCGGGGCCCGGCCTGGCGCTAGCCGGACCAGTAAGTCGCAATCGGCCAGCGTCTTCTGCGCGCTCGAATCCTGGTTCGACAGCACCCGCACCGTCTCGCCCTCGACAATCCCGCGAGCGAAGGTCTCGCGGTCGCCGGTCGGCGGCAGGCCGTCCGCAAGCTGGAGGCTGCGCCAGCGCAGCGCGGCACGCGGGTCGCGGCCAACCAGCCCGGCGACGAGCGGCGCGAGGAACAGGCGCGCGGTGACCATGGCCGACGTCGGGTTGCCGGGCAGGCCGAGGACGAGCCGCCCCCGCGCCTGCCCGAGCCACACCGGCTTGCCCGGCTTGATCGCCACTTTCGAGAAGACCAGTTCCAACCCCTGCTCGGCGAACATCGGCTTGGCGAAGTCCTTCTCGCCGACGGAGGCGCCGCCGGTCACCACCACGAGGTCGGCGTCGCGAAGCGCCAGCCCTGCCGCGCGAACCATGTCCTCCAGACGGTCGGCGAGCGTGACGCTGCCCATGAAGCTCGCGCCCCATGCCTCGGCTATGGCCGCGACTCCGAACGAGACGCTTTCCGGAATGGCCTCCGCGCGATGACGCGCGGTACCGGGCTCGGCGAGCTCGTCGCCGGTACTCAGCACCATGACGCGCGGCCGGCGCGTCACCGACAGCCGGTCGAGATCCGCCGCCGCCGCCGCGACGAGCTGGCGCGGCCCGATCAATGTCCCGCTGTCCAGCAGCACGTCGCCGGCGCGGAAGTCGGAGCCGCCGACGCGGATGTGCCGGGCAGGCGACAGCGGCGCCTCGAATATGGCGGTATTGCCGTCTCGGCGCACCACTTCCTGAACAATCACCCGATCCGCTCCCGGCGGGACCGGAGCGCCGGTGAAGATGCGGACGCAGGATCCCGGCCCGACCGCGCCCTTATGACCGCGTCCAGCGAACGACTCACCGGTGACCGTCAACGTCGCGGGGAGGGCGGCGAGATCGGCTTCGCGCATCGCATAACCGTCCATCGCCGAAACGTCAGTCGGCGGCGCCGACACCTGAGCGGTCACCGGCGCGGCGAGCACCCGGCCATGCGCCTCGGCAAGCGGCACCTCCTCGGCAGCGAGCGGCTTGGCGATGGCGAGAATGCGCTCAAGCGCTTCGTCGAACGGAATCACGCCGCGCCGCCGCCTTCCCAGTCCCCGGATTTGCCGCCGCTCTTCGCGGTCACCTTCACATTTTCGATCCTCATCGTGCGATCGACCGCCTTCAACATGTCGAACAGGGTCAGGCAGGCGACCGAAACCGCGGTCAGCGCCTCCATCTCGACGCCCGTGACTCCGAGCGTCCGGACCTCGGCGGCGACATGGAAACCAGGCAGGGTGTCATCGATCTCGATCGCCACTGCGACCTTCCTGAGCGGCAGCGGATGGCACAGCGGAATGAGGTCGGCGGTGCGCTTTGCGGCCATTATTCCGGCCAGCTCGGCTGTCTGGATCACCGACCCTTTCGGAGTCTCGCCGGCCCGCACCTTTGCCAGGGTCTCGGTGGCACATTGAAGCCGGCCTTCGGCCGTCGCGACACGTTGCGTCGCCGTCTTCTCGGACACGTCGACCATCGCGGCGCGGCCGTCGTCGCGGATATGGGTGAGCCGGCTCACGCGCACAGGTGCCTCAGGCGCGGCACCTGGCCCGCGAGCGAGCAGGGGCGGTAGCGGCTGTCGAGCTCGAGCGAGAGGACGAGATCCCAGCCGTCGCGGCAGGCGCCGGTCGAGCCCGGCAGGCAGAAGATGAACGTGTCGCCGATCTGGCCGGCGCAGGCGCGCGACTGGAGCGTCGACACGCCCACCGTCCCTAAGCTCGCCTGGTGGAACACGACCGAGAAGCCGTCCATCTCGCGGCGGAATAGCGGCCGCACCGCCTCGGGCGTCACGTCGCGCGGGGTAAAGCCGGTGCCGCCCGTAGAAATGATGAGGTCGACGCCCTCGTCCGACACCCATGAACGGACCTGCGCCTGGATTGCCTCCACCTCGTCTCTGACGATCGCCTTGCCGGCGAGCTCGTGACCAGCGGCTGTCAGCCGCTCGACGAGCAGGCGCCCGGACTTGTCGCTGTCCTCGTCGCGCGTGTCCGATACGGTAAGAACGGCGATGCGTAGCGGATAGAAGGTCAGGCTCTCATCGATGCCGGGCATCACTCGCTCCAGCGCGCCCGTTCGGCGCGGTCGGCGTCGGTTGGCTCAATCCAATGCGAGCCGTCAACCGCGTCCTCGCGCTTCCAAAAGACGGCGTCTGTCTTCAAGCGGTCCATCAGATAGTCGGCCGCCTCAAAGGCAGCGCGACGGTGGAGGGAAGCGGCGGCGACAAACACGATCGTTTCGCCGGGCAGCACCGCCCCGAAGCGGTGTACGGCGGTGACCGCGCTGACCTTGAAGCGCTGGCTTGCGGCCCCCGCGATCTCGTCGATCGAACGCTGCGTAAGTCGGGGATGGTGGTCGAGGAAGACCCGCTCGACGGCCGCGCCAGCCCGGGTCCGGGGCCGAGCAATTCCAGCGAAGCTGACGACAGCCCCTTCGTCGTCCAGCTTCTTCATGAAGCGCGACAGTTCGGCGGCTGGCTCGAGTGGCGCATCGGTGAGGCGTGCGTCGATCACTCGACTCACCCGCCCGACAATGGCGGGAAGAACTCGACGGTCCCGCTCGCCTCGACATGGAAATCCTCGGCAACGAGCGAGTCGTCGACGCAGGCCCGCAGGGATGGGCTCGTAAGTGCATCGGCCGAGTCCGGGTAGAGCGAGGCCAGCAGCCCGCGCACGTCGCGCACCGTGCAGCCCGCAGAGGGCGGTTCAATGCGTATCTCGCGGCCGATCCGATCGCCGAGCTTGCCGAAGAACAGGATGTCCACGCCTTCACACCTCCCTTTCGCTGCATGTGCTAGCCGGGGGCCAAGCTGCCCCGGTGATCCATATCAACGCGCATTTCCCGCAGAGTGCCATGCTTCGTTGAGGAGGGATGATCATGCAGACCGAATCGAGCCGCGACTATCATATGCGCCGAGCGCGCCTTGAGCTCGATCTCGCCTATCGGGCGGAGGCGAGGGCGGCAATGGAAGCGCATCTCAAGCTGTCCGCGCTTCACATGGCGCGCCTGCGCGACGCCGTATCGGCCGGCTGCGCGCCGGCCGGCGTAACCTGCTGACAACCTATCGGCCTCCGCGCTTCGGCAGCCGCCTTTCGCGTGCCTGCTGGTAGGATATCAGGACCGCGCGCATTCGCTCGATGGCCTCGCGTCGCGTGGCAGCGTCCTCAATTCCCCGCAGCTCCTGCTTGAGGCTTGAAGCAAACCTCGCATAGTCGTTCTGCCAGTCCGTCTCCAGCACATCGCGCAGATCGGTGCGCCCCGTTGCGATCCGCTTGGCCGGTCTGCCCGGGCCAAGCGCGTAGACTTCGCCAATCTCGGGCGTGACGATGGACGCGCTCGCGTCTTGCGACTGGAGCGACCGCCGCAAAGCCTCGATCGCACCTGCCTCGCCATGGGTGAGAAGGATGCTGCCGGAAATTGGCCGTCGCGCGTCGATCCAGGCCAGCAGGTCATCGCGGTCGGCATGAGCGGAATAGCTGTCGATCCGCCGTACCTGCGCCCGCACGGCAACGTCACGGCCCGAAATGCGTACCCGCCGCGCACCGTCGAGGATGGCTCGGCCAAGGGTCCCCGCCGCCTGGAAGCCGACGAACAGCACTGTCGACTCCCGCCGCGGCAGGTTGTGGCGCAGATGATGACGGATCCGTCCGGCCTCGCACATGCCGGATGCGGCGAGGATGATCGCGCCCGACAGACTGTTGAGCCGCATTGATTCCGCCGCGGTCGCGACGAAGTGGAAGCTCGGGTGCCCAAACACTTCGCCCGAGCCGAGATCTTCGAGCTCGGATCCGTGCCGCTCGAACACCTCGGTTGCGCGTGAAGCCAGCGGTGAATCGATGAAGGCTTTGACGTGCGGGAGGCGCCCTGAGTTAATCAGCCGCGCGATGTCGAGGAGCAACTCCTGGGTCCGTTCGAGAGCGAAAACGGGAATGACGAGGTTGCCGCCCCGAGTGAGCGCTCCCTTGATCTCCGCTTCCAACAGCGTGCGGCGCTCCTCGATCGTCACGTCCTCGCGAACCCGGTCGCCATAGGTGCTCTCGCACACGACGTGATCGATGCCCGCCGGCCCCTCGGGATCCGGATGGAAGGCCTTGTGCTCCGGCCCGACGTCACCTGACAGGAACAGCCGCGTGCCGCCGGCTTCAAGCTCGACCGAGGCCGAGCCGAGGATATGCCCGGCGTTCCAGAAGCGGGCGCGGAAACCCGGCGCCGGCTCGAACCAGCGGCCGAGCTCGACCGGCCGGCATTGCTGCCAGGCCTGTTCCGCATCCGCTTCGGTGTAGATCGGTTCGATCGGCTCCTCGTCCGCGCGGTCGGGACGGCGGTTACGGCGCTCGGCCTCGCTTTCCTGGATTCGGCCCGCGTCGGGAAGCATGTGGCGGAGCAGATCGCGGGTCGCGGGCGTGCACCAGATCGGTCCGGCGTAGCCTTCGGCCACCAGCCGAGGCAGTAGGCCGCTATGATCGATATGAGCATGGGTGAGGATAACGCCGTCAAGAGCTCTCGCATCGAATGAGAACGGCTCCCGGTTCAGCGCCTCGAGAGTGCGGGAGCCTTGAAATAAACCGCAGTCGACGAGTATTCGGCGGCCGCCAGCCCGGAACTCCATGCAGGTTCCGGTCACCGTCCGCGCGGCGCCATGAAATGCCAAGGTTAGGTCGTGGTCGGACAAGTCTTTCTCCGATGCTGCCCAGAGCGTGCCGTCAAAGATGAGCAGTTGGGTTAGATGAGCGGTTGTTGGTACAGGTCGGCGCCGCTTTCGATGCTCCGCCTCTAATGAGCAAGGCGGCACCATCCTGTTGCTCTGTCAACAGCTTGCGCGCGCGTGCTCTGACTGCGGGTGCGCCAGATGTAATAACCTCGCTTGCCAGGTAACGCGCCCGGTCGACAAGACCGAGGGCGCGTCGATCGCCCCCCGACAACAGTGCTCGCAAGGTCGCTAGATTCAAAGGTCATCTCCGGAGTTTTTCAAATCGTGACAGCATGGACTGACAGTGAAGAAACCGAAGCTCCGTGACGTCGTCCGCAGCCGCTAGGGCGGGGATTGTCGAGGCGTGCCCGGTTCAGTGCGCTAATCGCTTAAGATCGGAAGGTCGCCAGCACGTCCTGGGGCCGCACTACCGGGCGAGCGCGCGCCTCATAGCATTGCGCCACGAGAATCGGGTAATCATCGTTGATGCTGCTTGCCACCGTCGCTTCGGTCGCGGCGACGCAATCGGCGCGGCTTTCATATCGCGTCTCAAGCACGACAAGCTGTTGGCAAGCAGCCTCGCCCTCACCGCATCCGAAGAGCGCCATCAAATAAACTATCGCCGTCATTTGCTCGCATCCGCGTCCTGTCCCGATGGCAGGCTAGCTATCGAACGTTGGCCGACGGGCCATTCCGGTCTTCTACGTAGGCCACCAGTTCTGGCGGGGTGAATTGGCAAGTGGAATTGGTGGACGACCTAAACTTCGGACATCCGCAGCCTGTCGCGACAAAGGAAATTCATGGGTTCGAAACTCGGCGCTCGAGTCCAAAGTGGGGGCATGGAAGGGGGCACTGAGATGGAATCCGGAGTCAAATAATAGCAATTGTGATAGGAAAATAAGGTTTGTTCGAATCCCTCCCGCTCCGCCATTTAGCCATTGCGGCTAGCAGCCCCATTGGGCCGGCAGGATCGGGCCGGCATCTCCGCCAGGCCCGAGAAGGTTTCCTTAACGCGCTATCGTTAACGAGGTCCGCGAAGAAAGGACCCGACGATGAGAATGCTTGCGAAGGTGACGCTGGTGGCAGGGCTTTGCGCGATTTCATCGCCGGCGTTGGCGCAGGATGGCGGCTCCTTCCAGGTCAGCGTCCAGGTGCCCGAATATTGCGAGATCAACGCGCCGCAGATCCTGACCGCCGACGGCGACGGGGTCGTCAGCGGATCGGTGTTCGAAAGCTGCAACACTCAGGAGGGCTTCCAGGTCGTGGCCTCCCACCGACCGCTCGAGGGCAACGAATGGGTGGCCTTCAACTATGCCGGCGCCGTCCGCTACTTGAAGCCAAGTGGGTGGAGCGAGGTCGCGAACCGGTCTGGCGCCAATTATGGCGAGCGTCCGGTCAGCGTCAGCTACACCTCGTTGACTTCGCCCCTGGCCATCAGCCTCACCGTCACCGTCTTCTGAGCGGCTCTCAGAAGGTGCTCACGGTCACCGTCACGCGGTCGCTGTAGTTTCCGGCGTGCCGCGCGGGATCGGGACCGATCTCGATCGCGACCGGGTGAACGTTGCCGGTGGGCCCGGTGTGGCCGGGCACGCGGATGAACGCTCCCCCGGCGGTCAGATCCACGATCTGGTTGCTCACCGACAGCCGGTAGGGAATGAGATCCGGGCCATCCACTCGGCGCAGCTTGCCGAAATTCTCCGAGCTCAGCTCCACCCGGTAGGGCGCGGTGCTGAGCACCCTTATCGCGAAAGGCGGCGAGACCGTCCGGCCGGTCGCCGAGAGGGCGCCCATGTCGAGGATCGGAGCGCCATCGGTCGCGCTCGCGCCTGAGAAGCGGATCCGCGCCGCCGTCGGAATGGTCAGGCTGAGGCGGGTGCGCTGGATGGCGAGCTCGTCCTGGCTGTCTGTCGAATGAAGCCGGTAAATCAGCTCCTGATCGTAGGTCCGGGCCTCGATTCCCCAGCCGACGCTGAGGCGCACGTCATAAGGCACCACGACGCGGCCATTGGCCGGAACGGTGACGGTGATTCCGCCGGGAGAGCCGGCCGAATCCTCACCTCCCGCGAGCGCGGCGGCTGGAATCGCTCCGCTTGGGCTCGACAGGGTATAGGCTGGAAAATTCGGATCCGATGCGGCGGTGTCGCGGCCGACGCTGAGCCGAAGAGTGCACAGATCGCTGCCGGAATTGCGGATCTCGAGCTGGAATCGCTCGGCGATCTGCTGGTCGTCGAATGAGGGCATCGGGGTCAAGGTCACAACGGTGGACCCGGTGGCGAAGGTCGGCTCGCACGCCGCGCGCGCCGTCGTCGGCAGGAATGCCGCGAGGATAAGGGTCGCGCCCCAAGCTGCGTGCATCGTCGTCACTCCTGTGCCTCGGTTTCCGGAACCATCAAGATGTCGCCCAATTGAAGGAGGGCGTCGGCGCTTTCCGGAACCCTGATCGTATAATCGGTGCCGCCGCCGTTGAGCCGCACCCGATAGGTGCGCCCCGGCTTCAGCCCCGGGATAGCGAAGCGTCCCGAGGAATTGGTGAAGAAGGGCTGGGTGCCGAATTCGCCATCGTCGGGGGACGTGATCGTGCCGGCCACCAGCTCGGCGCGTCCGGAGGGGAGGCTGAGGAACCCGAAGGCCGTGACCGTGGCAGCGCTGCCGACAATCAGGCGATAGCCGCTCCGATAGGGCGGTTCGACAGTCTCGATGCCGCTGCCGATGTCGTGCCCGCGCGCGCCGCTGGCGATGTCATAGACGATGTTCTGGCGCGAATATGAATTGACGTTGCCGGCCAGGGCTCCGCCGAAGGTGCCGCTGATCCCGTCATAGCGCCGTTCATGGATCGATCGTCCGACGACAACCTGTTCGCCCGCCATCGACGGATGGGGCGAGGCGATGACGAAGCTGTCCTGAATGGGCCGTCCGATCGCGACCGCCCCCCCGGCATAGGCGATCGAGGTTCCGACCTGAAGTCGCGCCTGCTGCCGGTCGGTGATGCCGGAAATGTCGGCTCCGCCGGACGACAGGACCGCCCTGGTGAAGAACCGGTTGCCGACATAGGTCCCGGAGGCGTCGATCGAAGCGAAGCCGCTGGTGCGGCGAACTCCGAGGTCATAGCCCCAGGACCCAACCTGATCGTCGTGGCTTCGGGACACGAAGGCGCGGAAATCATCGCGGCGGCTATTATAGCCAGCCTCGGCGCGCGAGGACCGGCCAAGCGGGACGCTGACCGCGATTCGAACGCCGAACTCATTGGCGAAACTGCCGCTGCCATATTCGATCCCGCCGGTCACGCGGAAGTGCCGAGTGCGATGGATCACGTCCACATAGGCGCTTCGCGTGTTCGGAAATCCGTCGCGCTGGAAAAGGTTCGCCCCAGCGACCACGGACGTGCGTTCGCCGATGCTCTGGGAATAGTTGGCCGAGACATTCAGGGTCTGCGCCCGGCGAAGCCCGAGATCCTCAACCAGCGTGGTGAAACCATCGCTTCGATAATCCGCAGCGATCGAGAACTGGCGGTCGCCGACGGTGCCGAATTGCAACGAATAGGCGCCGCGCAGCGCAAAACCCGTTTTGTCGCCGGTGCTGATCGCGCCGGCCAGCTCGATCCGGCCCGGAATTCCCCGTGGCGCCGCGCTGACCTCCGCTCCGAGGACCTGGACGTCTTCGGAGACCTGAAGCACGCCTCCGATGGCCAGGCGATCCGTCAGTCCGCGGCGATAGTAGCCGGAAAAGGCGGGAAGCCCTTCGTAGACCGGCTGCGTGTTGAAGCGGCGCGGAATGAGCCCGATACCGGCGCTATACTCGTCCTCGCCGGCGGCGAGGTCGACGGTGGATGAAAGCGCCTCGAACTCGGCGAGCTGCCTGCGGCCGGTGATGTCCGTGATGAACAGTTGAGTGTCGCGCCCCGCATATTGGGCACGAAGCTCGGCGAGGTCGTACGGACCGGCGGCGAGCTGCAATGTCTGGACCTGCTCACCGGCGACGAACACTTCGACGGTGGAATCCCGCTCGAGAAGCACCTGTTGCCCGCCGAGCGGGGTCAGCGGCTGGAACCCGAGGAAGTTGCGGCGCCCCTTCTCGACGCCGACGCCGCCGAGAAGGGTGCCGCCGACGATGCTGAGGTTGGAAAGCTGAATGTCGCCGGCGGTCCAACGGCGCTGCCGTCCGGGCTCGTCATAGACGAGGCGAGCGGCGCGCCGATAGAATCGGCTTCCGAGGCCCGAAGAGGAATCGAAGCCGCCATCGAATTCGAGCACGACCCCGCGATAGCGGACGGCGCCGGTCAGGAGGAGCGAAGGCGTGTCGAGTTCGCTGAAATCCGAAAGCAGGACATCTCCGGCGATGTTGAGATAGGCGCTGAAAGCCTCGGGCTCCAACGTGATCGGCATTGGCGCAGTATCCGTGACGGACCCGATCCGCACCAAGGGCGCGATCAACGGGTCGACCCGCTCGACGTGGATCTCCAGCGACGACGGATCGAAGCGAAGCCTGATACCCGCGCTGGCGACTTCTTCCGCCGAGACGCTCGGAGCGTTGCCCAGCCGGAGGGCGAACCGAGCGAGTCCTTCTTCCGACATCAAGGGCGCCAGCCGCTCGACCAGGCTATCGCGCTGGTAGCGGATCTGCCCATCGGCATAGAGATCGACGATCAGGTCTTCGTAGATCCGCTCGCCGCGAAGCACCGGAAGCGCCATTCGCGTCGGCGTTCCGGAGGGCGGTGCGCTCGGCTGGCTCTGCGCGGATTGCTCCCCGGCAAGGCTCGCGAGGACTGCGTCCTGGCCCGCGCCAAGAGCGGCCGAGGGCGCGAGCAGCGGCAACAGCGCAGCCCCGCACAGAAGCCTTTTCAGATGTCGCCCCCTCATGTCGAACGGGCTAGCGGTTGAACGTGACGCTTGGATCGCGGACCTGGCGTTCCATCGGCAGGAAGAAGACTCGGGCAGTTCCCGGCGCGACGATGCCCATGCCGATCCTCTCCGACATGACGCTCGGCGCGAAGCTTTCCGCCACCGGCGCTCCGGCCTGGTCGACTCCGTTCACCTGCCAGCCGATACGACCCGCCGGGAAATAACGGGTACCGTGGTTGACCACGCGCACCTCCAGGCCCTGCTGGCGTATCGGCGTCGAACCCTCGGGAGCTTCGGGAGGCAGCGGCACTTCGCGATCCACCCAGCGGACGGACTCGATCTCGGGCCGTGCCGTTGTGCCCTCCGGGACGACGTTCAGCAGCACGTTGAAGCGCATCAGCATCTGGATGCGCGAGCCGGTCTCCTCGAGCTCCACCGGCAGCTGGGTGATGCTCGCATAATAGATTTCCGACTGGGTCATCGGACCGCTCGGAATGAACTGGATCCGGAAGACCTGACGGCCGTTTGCCGGGATGATCACCTGGGCAGGGAAGGCCGCGAAGCGCTCTTCCGCCGGCTCGAGCTGCAGTTCCCCGTTCTCGGCGATCCGCCCCCGATACATCCGGATCTCCATCGGGACGTCGCGCCCGTCGGTGTTGGCGACTTCGATTCTCGCCAGCGATCCGCGCCCGGTGGGAGTCATTTCGACCACCATCGGCGTAACTCGGGACGCCTGTGCCGGGATCGCGCTCAGGCCCGCGAGCGCCAGGAAGGACCAGAGGAAAAGCCTTCGGAGCATCTTATTTCCCCCACCCTTGGGATATGCATTCAGATACGAAGAAGGGGGAGAATGCCTCCCCCTTCCTGTTCAACCACCGTTTCGTGATCGCTTCCCGATGTCCGCAAATGTCCGGGCACCCCCGTGCCCGGACATTCAGGACACTTGGTCAGGCCGCGATCTGGACGGTGACGGTGACGGTGTCGGAATAGGTGCCTGCGAGCGGACGCTTGCCGACATTGGCGCTGTTGCCGCCGCTGGCGATGCGCGCCATCATGCCCACTTCCTGGTGGATCGCTCCACGGGTGTGGTTCATGTAGTTGTTGTTGGCGCCCTCGTTCAGGGTCGGCTGGTACTGCCAATCAACGCCCGGACGATAGTTGGTGGCACCGATGTGATAAGCGATACGATTGGTGAAGCCCTGGGCGGCTTCTTCCGCGGTCGGGGCGGCGCCCGAGCGGACCAGGCGACCGTTGTTGGCCGAGGTGATCGTCATCTTGTTGACGTCGTTGCAGCTGACCCAGAAATTGTTGGTCGAGCTTCCGACGTAACCGGTGTTGCCGGCGTTGACGAGCGTCAGCGCATTGGCGCCGGCGGTCGTGTTGACGTTCAGCGAGTTCAGGTTGATCGTGCCCGGATTACCGATCGTGCAGGTGCCCGGCACGCTGGCGGTGATCTGGAACGACTCGCTGTCGCTCGCCTGGGCGAAGGACGGAGTGGCGGCGAACATGGCCGCGCACGAGGCGGCGAACAGGATCTTCTTCATTAGGATACTTCCCCGTAGCTGTGGTTGCAGTCGGGGACAGCGGTCCAGTCTCCATATGGTCCGGCTCCCCCCGCCGCAGGGAAGGTTCGTGCTGCGACTCGCCCTCCCCCCGGTAAAGGAAGGGTTAAAGCCAGACCGTAGTTTCCACATCCCCAACATTGGGTAGGTGGTCCGCGGAAGCCGATTCCACGAAAAAAAGTTTTACCGACTTATCAGTGGGTTGCTCGTTTCGGTGGCGGACCGATTGCGCTAGGGGATATTTCGGAGTTAACCATAGGAAGTGGGGGTCGTGCCATTCCGGCACGGGAGGTTCAACGCAAGTTAGCGGAATGGGCCCGAAGAACATCACCGAAGGATAAAAATCGTACCGTGATGTCAGACCAATTGGCGCAAGTGGGTGCTGAGGTCGGAATTTCCGATTTCGCTCTAAGATGGCTCGAAATAGACTCGGCTCCCCGCTTCCTGGTGGATGATCGCCTGCGTCTTCTTTGGCGGAACTCGGCTGCAGAGCGGCTTCTTCGGCTCTGTCCCGACATTGATGTTCGGGACGGTCATATGGCCGTTGACGGACGATCCGAAACAGGAAGTCTTGCCGATCTCGTGGCGCAAGCGGGCGAGGAAGTCGCGACATTGGTCGTCCCGTGCGGCGGCGGAGACGGGCATCTGCTGTTCCAGGCCCGAAGGCTCTACCATGGCGGCTCGGGAAGCGTGGCCCTGTGCGTCCATCAAACCGGCACTGGCTTCGAAGCGCGCTATGCGGATTTCAGCCGAGCTTTCGGACTGACCTCGACCGAATATCTTGTGGTGCAGCAACTGATGTCCGGCCTGAATGCCGTGGCCATCGCGGACAATGTGGGCGGCTCAATCGCCACCGTGCGAACCCATATCCGCAACATCTACCACAAGATGGACGTCTCCAGCCGGGAGATGCTGTTTCACCGTCTCCGGCCGTTTCGAATTCTATGACAGGTTATTCTCGGCGGCCCGCAAAACAGCTTATGTCCGGACGGGCACGATCGGTCGCTGGTTGGAGACGGCTTCCGATCGCTTGAATGCCCGCCCGGTGCGCCACGGGGAAGTTTGATCCGTTACGCGTCTCGGCGAGTATCTGTTCGATCGACAAGATTCAATGAATTTCCGGGCATCGGGCTTCTTCGGCATCCGCAGCGAGGCGAGGGCAATGCGTTGGATTCCAACCAGTAAAGCGCTTCCGGAAAGGGAGGCTCTGTTGTGGTCCGGCGGACGTTGCCGGATCGGGGTCCTGGTCAGCGCCACGCGCGGCGATCCGGCGCCCGTCTTTATGGACTCGAACAGCGATGAACTGCTGGCCTGGCCGAGCCATTGGTTCGAACTTCCGCCGCCTCCACAGCAGATGTAGTGGCACTCTCGCACGATTGTGGAGCGCTGCCGGGCCAACCCGCTTCCCACGCCGCCGCTCTCCCCCTACGGAAAAGGCGCAGGGAAGGAGAGTGGGGCGATGACAGATAGCGGTGGATTTGCGCGGCGTTGCCTGATCGCGCTGGGCATCGCGGTCGTCGCGCTGGTCCTGTACCGGATGATCAACCTGCTCCTGCTGATCTTCGCGGCGGCGACGATCGCAAGCATCTTCTCCGCCGCCCGGGTCGGGATCACTCGGCTCACGGGGCTCAAGGGCGGGCTCGCTCTGGCTGTCGCGGTGCTGGCCGTGATCGGCTTTCTCGCCGGCATCTTCACCATGTTCGGAACCCAGATCGCTCGCGAGATGGACACGATCCAGGAACGCTTCCCGGTCGCGCTCGCATCGGCGCAGGCGCAGCTCCAGGCATGGGGCGTGGAAGCGGAGAGCGTCAGGCGGCTGATCGACCAGGGCGCCGGCGACGTCAGCGCGATCGTCTCGCGCGCCGGAGGCTACGCCCTGTCGGCGACCAGCGGAGTGGCCGATTTCCTGCTCGTCCTGGTCGGCGCGATCTTCCTCGCCGCCCAACCCGATCTCTACCGCCGGGGCGTGGTGCTGATGGTGCCCAAGTCGCAGGAGGCGCTCACCGACCGGGCGCTCGAGGATACCGGTCATGCCCTTCAGGGCTGGCTTCGCGGCCAGTTGCTGTCGATGCTGACGGTCAGCGTGCTGACCTTCACCGGCCTTTGGCTGCTCGGGGTGCCGGCCGCACTCGGCCTCGGCCTGATCGCCGGCCTTCTCGATTTCATCCCGTTCGTGGGCCCGATCATCGCTGCGGTGCCGGCGATCATCCTGGCCTTCCTGGTCGGGCCATCGACCGCGCTTTGGACTCTCGGCCTCTACCTCATCGTCCAGCAGATCCAGGGCAACATCCTTCAGCCGCTGGTCCAGCGCTACGCCGTGGACGTGCCCCCGGCGGTGCTGCTGTTCGCGGTTGCGGGCGCCGGAGTGCTGTTCGGGTTCCTCGGGATCCTGCTGTCGGCACCGCTGACGGTCGTCGCCTTCGTCCTCGTCCAGCGGCTCTACATCCAGGGCGCCCTCGGCAAGGACATCAAGGTCGTCACGGAGCCGACGACGCTCTGAGTCGCCGCCGTTCGCGCCGGCTGTTGCCGGCGTGCAACGGCCCCGCCTCCAAACCGAAGCAAATCCGCGATTCCACGGCTTTTCCACGCTGGCGGCTACGCTCCCGGCACAGGCGCCATGTGTGTGGGCGGACGAGCCGCGGTGAGCCGTTCCCCTCGGGAGCGTCCCGCCGCCGGCCGTTCGGGGGTTTTTCCCGTCCTCACTCGAAGGAAAGCGAATAGATGATTACGCCAGACGTGCGCCGCCGGCGCGCAGGTTCCCTTCTTCCCCGCGCCAGCGCCGCGGCGCTGGCCGTCGGGCTGGGCTGGATGCCCGGCATCGCAGCCGCCCAGGACGCAGTCGCAGATCCGGCAGTCGCCGAAGCTGCTGCCCAGCCCGAGGCTGGCGGTGAAATCATCGTCACCGGCTCGCGAATCGCGCGTCCCGACCTGACGTCCAACGTTCCGGTTGCCGTGATCGGTGCCCAGGACCTTCAGCGCGACGCCGCGATCAACGTCCAGGACGCCCTTCAGGAGCTTCCCCAGGTCGGTATCGGCTCCAGCCGCACCAACACCAACTTCCTGACCTCCGGCAACGGCGTCGCGACGATCAACCTGCGTAACCTCGGCTCCAGCCGTACGCTGGTGCTGGTCAACGGCCGCCGCTACGTCGCGGGTCTCGCCGGCACCTCGGCGGTCGACCTCAACAACATTCCGACCGACTTCATCCAGCGCATCGACGTCGTCACCGGCGGCGCCTCGGCCGTCTACGGTTCGGAAGCCATCGCCGGCGTGGTCAACTTCATCATGAAGGACCGCTTCGAGGGCATCCAGGCGCGCGCCCAGTACGGCATCACCGGCGAGGGCGATAACCCGCGCTACATGGCTGCCATCACCGCCGGCACCAGCTTCGGCGCCGACGACCGCGGTTCGGCTATCGTCCACTTCTCCTACGATGCCGACGAAGGCCTGCTGTCGCGCAAGCGCGCGATCTCGAGCCAGGATTGCTTCTACGACATCTGCGGTCCGGGCGCTTACTCGAGCTACTCCGCGCAGGGCCGCTTCCAGCTGCTCGACGCGAACGGTGCCGCTCGCAACGGCTTCAACGGCGGTTCGCTGTTCTCGTTCGATCCGAACAACAATGTTGTCGCCGGCAGCGGCGTCGGCTTCAACCGCAACGGCGTGCGCCGCATCTCGACCCCGGTCGAGCGCTACCTCGCCGCCGGCATGTTCAACTACGAGTTCAGCGACAACCTCAAGGCGTTCGCCGAAGTCACCTATTCGCGGGTGACGTCGAGCTCGCAGATCGAGCCGCTCGCGCTCGACGCCCTCGACATCTACAACGGCGAGACTCAGTTCGGCATCAGCATCGACAACCCGTTCCTGCCGACCAACGTCCGCGCCCAGATCGACGCCTACAACGCGACCGCGGCCAACCCGATCACCCAGATCGGCTTCCGTCGTCGTCAGAACGAGGTGTTCGACCGCTCGAACAACAACCAGCGCGACACGTGGCGCGTTGCCACCGGTCTTCGCGGCACGATCGCCGGCGACTGGAACTGGGAAGCGAGCTACGTCTACGGCCGCCTGCACGACTTCACTTCGTCGGAGGACATCGACAACAACCGCTACCGCAACGCGCTTGACGCGGTGCGTCTCGCGGACGGCTCGATCGTGTGCCGTAGCGCGTCGGCCCGCGCCGAGGGCTGCGTTCCGATCAACCTGTTCGGCTTCGGCACTGCCTCGCCGGAGGCCTCGGCCTACGTCCAGGCGGTTGTTCCGAAGTCCGAGGACATCGTGAACCAGCAGCAGGTGGTCTCGCTCAGCCTCGCCAACAGCAACCTGATCCAGCTGCCGGCCGGCGGCCTGGGCGTTGCGGTCGGCGCCGAGTACCGCAAGGAAGAGAGCGTCGACGATCTCGACATTCTCACCAACACCGGCGGCAACTCGGGCAACGTCATCCCCGACACCACCGGCGAGTTCGACGTCTGGGAAGTCTATGGTGAGGTCAACGTTCCGATCCTCGCCGACACGTTCGTCAACTATTTCGGTCTGACCGGCGCTGCCCGTTATTCCGAATATAGCCAGCCGAACGTCGGCGGCGTGTTCAGCTGGAACGTCGGCGCCGAGCTCGAGCCGGTCGACGGCCTGCGCTTCCGCGGCGTCTATGCCCAGGCCAACCGCGCCCCGAACATCTCCGAATTCGCCTCGGCGCCGTCGGAGACCTTCGCTGGCGTGAACGACCCGTGCGACCGGACCACCGCGACCAGCGGCGGCACCTATGCTGCCGCTTGCCGCGCAATCCCGCAGGTTGCTGCAGCGATCGCCCGCGACGGCATCTTCCAGTACACGCTGGCGGATACCCAGGGCATCAACGGCTTCGTCGGCGGCAACCCGAACCTGTCGGAAGAGACGGCTACCACGCTGACTGTCGGCGCGGTGTTCCAGCCCCGCTTCGTGCGCGGCCTGGCGCTGACCGTCGACTATTTCGACATCAAGGTTGACGACGCGATCGACACCGTCGGCCGCAACCTGTCGATCCAACAGTGCCTGGTGACCGCCGATCCGGTGTTCTGCAACAACGTGATCCGTAACGGGAACACGGGGTTCATCACCACGGTGAACGACCAGCTGATCAACGTCGCGTCGATCCAGACCCGCGGCGTCGACTTCGGTCTTCGCTACGGCCGTTCGCTGCCGCTGCTCACCTCGGGCGACCGCGTCGAGCTGACTGCGAACTACACCTACCTGATGGACTATAAGACGCAGGCCAACCCGAACGCTCCGATCCAGGAACTGGCCGGCACGATCTACTATCCCGAGCACAAGGCCACCGGCCGCCTCGCTTACATGACGGGTGGCTTCACCCTCAGCTGGCAGGTGAACTATCTCGGTGGCGGCACTGCCGACATCGACCTGCTCGACGATGAGGATGCGGCGCCGCTCAACCATGTCGGTCCGCGCTTCTATCACGACGCGCAGATCCGCTGGGACGTTGGCCAGGACCGTCGCTACTCGTTCTACGTGGGCGTCGACAATGTGATGGATACCGAACCCCCCTTCCTTCCCGGTACTCCGTTCAACCTGTCGCCGACCGGCACCGAAACCGCAGCGGACCTGTACGATCCGTTCGGCCGGCGCTTCTACGTGGGCGCTCAGGTGCGTTTCTAAGCTGAGCGAAAAGGGCGCCCCGGAAAGCAATGCTTCCGGGGCGTTTCCCTACTGACTTGGTAAAACGCCGCTCTCGAAAGGGGGCGGCGTTTTTCCGTTCTAGAGGAAGTCCATTCCGTAGAGCTCGATCTTGAAGCTCTGCAGGTTGAGCACTGGCCGCCCGTCGGGGGTCAGAGCGAAGCCGGCGCTTCGGTTGAGCAGCGAGGCATCGGCGATGTCGGTCACCGCGCCGGAGCCGATGTCCAGTCGCTTCAAGCGGGCACCCCGGCGCACACCGTCGGGCCGTTCGACATAGAAGACGGCGTCGTTGGAGAGGCCCCAATTGGTCCAGTCGGCGACTGCGAGCCTGTCCACCACCTTCTGCGCCCGGCCGCTTACCGCAGCGCCATCTTGGACCAGCGCGCGGCGCCACAGCCCGGGTTGGCCGGACTGAACATAATAGAGCCAGCCGCCTGCAGGACCGATCCGGAAATGCGCGATTCCCGGCTCAGTCACGCGTACCGCGTCGGCACGCTCCGCGAAGGGATCGATCCGCCACACGGCCGGGCCGCCTTCGCGCCTTGAGGTGAAGTAGAGGTGGCGCCCGTCGGGCGACCAGTCCGGCGAGCCGTCCTCCGCCGCATCGCGGGTCAGCCGCCGCGGCGGTCCGCCGTTCCTCGGCATCACATAAAGGTCGGCGACATCGTCGACGACGGCCACGAAGGCGATATGTCGGCCGTCACGCGACCAGCGTGGCTGGACGATCCGCCAGCCGTCGAGCTGGGTCACCTGGCGCGGCGCACCGCCCCGGTCGCGCATCCAGATCTGTTCGCTTCCGGTGCGTGTCGACACGAAGAGCAAGGTGCCGTCCGGGGCGACGTCCGGGAACCAGTCGCGGAATTCCGCTTCGCCGGCGAGGATCGCGGGCTCGACGCCCGGCTGGAGCTCGTGGAGGCTGCTGCGGTCGCGAATGCCTTCGAACACGATCCGCCGGCCGGTTCGCGCCTGGCTGAGATTGCCGTAGCGAAGCAGACCTTCGGAGATTCGCTTCGGGTCGCCGCCACGCCGGGATACCCACCACAGACCGGCGTCCCCGCCGCGGTCGGAGGAGAACAGGATTCCGCCGTCGCCGGCGCTCCACGCGATTCCGCCGATCGCCTTGCCGTCGCTGCTCAGGGGAGCGGTCGCGCCGGTTTCCATGTCGAGCAGGAAGATATCGGCGGATTGGCGCGAGCTGAGCCTGAGGAAGGCGAGGTGGCGACCGTCCGAGGACAATACCGGCTCCATGTCTCCGAACAGGTCCGACGATGGCTGGGTGACAGCGCTGGTCCGGCCGCTGTCGAGCGTGAGGCGCTGGATGGCGCGCGGCGATTCCGGCCCGGCCCGATCGCTGTACAGCAGCTCGCGGCCGTCCACAGTCCAGGCAAGCCTGCTGGAGCTGACGACACGGCACGAGCCAACCGGCCGCTCGGTGCCGGCCGGCACGGTCATGACGAACAACCGGCATGGCGCCGACCCGTCGGGAGCGGCGCGGGTGAACGCGATCCGCGTGCCGTCGGGCGACCAGGCGGCATTGTCGTCGATTGCGGCGTCCTGGGTCAGACGCACAGGGGCGCTATCGCCGATCGTGAACAGATAGAGGTCGACGTTCGGCGAGTCGGCCGCACGGGCGGTAAACGCGACCCGACTCCCGTCGGGTGAGAGCGCCGGGCGCCCGGTGACCACGAGCCCGTTCGCGATCGGGAAGACGCGGTCGATCGCGGGAGCCGCATTGGCCGTGCTCAACCAACTATAACTGCCGGCCGCGAGACCCGTGGCCGCCAGCGCCGCGAGTCCAGCCGCCCAAGCCCAGTGGTGGCGGCGGCGGCGAGAAGCCGGAGCAGGGGCGGCAGGCACTGGCGCAGCGGGCGCCTGTTCCGCGGTCGCCGAGGTGAAGGACTGCTCTTCCGTGGCGGCCGCGGGCGCCGTGGCGGGCGCGGGCGCGGGCGCCGGCGGGGAGGGGGGAAGCGTCTTGTCGACGCTCCGGCGCCCGGCGCTGATCTCCCGGAACAGCGCCTGGGTCTGAGGCTCGGGATCCACCGCGAGGTCGCGGGCGAGCGTCTCGCGAAAGCTGTGATAATGGGTAAGCGCGGCCGCTGCCCGGCCCTGGCGGGCATGAGCGCGCATCACCGTCCGATGGGCATTCTCCTCGAGCGGGTCGAGGATGAGCAGCCGAAGGGCGGCGCGCATCGCCGGCTCGCTCGCCTCGGGACGCGCCGCGTAGGCGTCGAGCAGGCGGCGGAGCACCGACACCGCTGCTTCGCGAAGACGCTGCCGTTCGACCTCGGCCCAATCCTCGAAGGCCGGGGCGTTGCGGATCGCGAAGCCGCCGAGGAAGTCGCCGGCATAGAGCGCTGCCGCGGCCTCGAGCAGCTCCGGATCGTCGCCCGCGAAGTCCGCGGCGGCGAGGAACTCGTCGACATCGGTCGCGACCAGGTCGGCGGGGCTCGCCAGGAATTCGCCGTCACCGGCGACTGGAGCGGGGGCCTCGGCCTCGGTCTTCGCGCTTTCGGAGCGAACCAGCCACAGGGCCTTGCGCACGTGGAGCCGGCCCTGTTCGGCGTCGGCATCCTCCCACAGGAGGTCCGAGAGACGCTGGCGACGGGCGCGCCGATCCTGCTGCAGGGCCAGATAGGCCATCAGCGCGAGCGACTTGCGAGTCGAGAGTCGGGTGGTTTGCCCCGATGGCGACAACAGCGTGCAGTCGCCAAGGAGCTTCAATTTCCAGGGGTTCATTCGATTCCGTCAGTCACACACCCCTGTCGGCGGCTGCCTAGCAGGGGCATCATGCGCTTTCCACGTTTATTCCATGCTTCCCGCTACGCCCCCGGAGATGGGGGTGATGCAGAAGAAGGGCAACGGAAAGCCGCCGGGCAGCCTTCTCCCCCAAAACGGCACTCTCCCACCTGCCGCGACGGCGGACGACGGCTTTCCGAAGGGACCGGAGCATGGGCGCTCCGGTCCCTTTTCATTTGTCCGCACCTCGTCCGGCTCAGCCGGCCTGGACTCCGTCCGGGCCGAATTCCAGCTTGGTCGTCAGCAGCGCACGAAAGGCATTGTAGCCGCCGGTGCCCGGAAAGAAGGCGTGGAAGAAGAGCTGCGGCTCGTCCTCCAGGCCAGGGGCGACCGATGCGTGGCCGGGCGCCCACCAGCTTCGGGTGGTCTTCAGAAGCGGCTCGTCCTGCTTGACGTAGGGCCCGAGCGGATGGTCGGCGACGGCCACCCCGATCCCGTAGGCGGGCGTTCCGAAATCGTTGCCGGCGTAGAAGATCCAATAGCGGTCCTGCTGGCGGGTCACCCACGGACCCTCGATCAGATGGCCTTCCCATTCCTGGTCGTTGGTCAGGACGACTTGGTCTTCGCCGATCAGCTCGCCATTGTCGTCGAGCCGCTGTGCGTGGATCGGGGTGCTCATCGCGTCGAGGATCCAGTCGGCGCGCTCGACAGTGCCGAGCACCTCCTTCACATGAGTCCAGTTATCGAGAACCGCCTCGATCAGCGTCTGCATGAAGAAGAAGCGTTCCATCGGCCGGCGCGTGTTGGCCCAGGGCAGGACCGCGGCTGCGAAGGCGGCGGTGGAGCGATCCACCTCGGAGTCGAACAGCCGCTCGATCAGTTCCGGATTCTGGCGAAGCAGCCCGGCGAGCGGGCGCGGCCACACCCCGTTTGTGTCGCGCTTCCAGAACAGATAGCGGTCGCCATTGGAGTCGATGAAGATGTGGCTGTCGATGACCCCACCGCTCAGCATCGGCTGGCTTGGGTCGTCGGGCAGGCCGGTCGTGTTGATCGCGAAGCCGCCGACCAGCGGATGGCCGAGATCGCTCCACGGGCCGGTCGGGTGAGGCGCCTTGGCGAGACCGATGGCGAGTGCGTTGCTGCGCTGGCGAGCGGTGTAGACCAGCCAATATTCGTCGCCGACCTTGGCCATCTCCGGCGCCCAGAAATCACCGACGGTGCGGCCATGCGCGGTCCAGTCCGGCGCCGATCCCGCCGGGAAGACGAAGCCCTCGTGGCTCCAGCTTTCGAGATCGTGGCTGTGGAGGATCGGGAAGGCGTCGGGCGCGTCGTTGGACGTCGCGACCAGCCAATAGCCTTCATCGGTCTTCAGGACTGCCGGGTCGCCATAGCCCGCGGTGGTGAGCGGGCTCAGATTCTCGAGGATCAGCGGGCGCCAGTCGGGCTCCTCCTCGTCATCCATGAGCGGCGGACCGGAATGGGCGTGAGGCACACGGGTGCCGAAATCGCGCGCAAGCTCGCTGAAGAAGAGCGTATAATGCTGATGGTTGCCGGTCGGCAGGCGATAGCTGCGCTGCACGTCTCCGCGGCGGACGGTGATTCGGGTGGCGATGCCCTCGGCCTGGGCCTCCACCTCAAAAGGCTGAGTCGACATCCGGCCCCCGATAGCTAAACCTTATTTATAAGACAAATGATGAAGCGGGGGGGACGGATGAGCAGCGAGCCCGGGGCGGCGTGGGAGCCCTCGGAGATCATGGGCGGTCTCTATGGCGACGGCATCATCGGCCTGAAGGGCGCGTTCAGCACCGGCTTCGCCGATCGCCTGCGCGAGGACATCGAGGCGCTCTACGCCGATGCGAAGCAGATAGAGGGCGGCGCCCTGCCGCGTGGGCCGCAGCGCTGGTATGTCGAGGTGCAGCCCGAGCGGATCCGCGGGTTCGTAGAGATCGTGACCCACCCTTGGTTCGTCGCGGTGTGCGAGGCGGTGCTCGGGCCCGAGTACAAGATCGTCGAGGTGGGCTTCGATATTCCCTTCCCCGGCGCCGCCGACCAGCCGTGGCACCGCGACTTCTTCGTGCCAGAAGCGACCACAAAGGGGCGGCGGCTGAACTCGCTCGCCTTCAACCTGACGACGGTCGACACCCGGCCCGAACATGGCCCGTTCGAGGTCGCTCCCGGCACTCAGTGGGACCAGTTCGAGGGCTGCGACAAGGGCATGTTCCCGCCCAGGCATTTGTGGCCGCGCTACATCGAGCGCGCCGTCCAGAAGCTCCCGCAGCGCGGCGACATCTCGGCGCGATCGGCGCTGACCATCCATCGCGGCACCGCCAACCGATCAGATGAGGCGCGGCCGGTGCTCGTCGTCGGGGTCGACGCGCCAGACGCGACCAACTCCCAGCATCACGACCTGCAGGTCACGCGACCTTATCTCGAGACGCTGCCGCCGCAGGTCCGCGATCATCTCATCTACCGCGTGGTCGATCGCCTCGAGCCGGTGGTGCAGCACCATGTCATCGAGGGGCTGCTTCAGCCGACTTATTGACCGCGATTGACGGCGCGGCGGCGCTCCGCCAAGAAACCGAATAAATAATATAAAAGCAGGATGCCTTGGCCAGCCTAGACCTCCGCAACATCCGCAAGACCTATGGCGACACGCTCGTTCTCGACGACGTGTCGCTGAACATGGAAGCGCGCGAGTTCATCGCCTTCCTCGGCCCGTCGGGCAGCGGCAAATCGACCTTGCTTCGAATCATCGCCGGGCTGGAGACGCCCGACAGCGGCGAGGTCTGGCTGGAGGGCGAGCGCATCGAGGCGCTCCCGCCGGGCCGCCGCGGAGTCGCGATGGTGTTCCAGCATTACGCGCTCTACCCGCACATGACCGTCCGCGAGAACATGGCGTTCGGGCTCAAGAACGCTCGGGTCGACCGCGACGAGATCGACCGCCGCATCGCCGAGGCGGCGCGGGTGCTCGAGATCGAGGACCAGCTCGACAAGAAGCCTGGGCAGATGTCTGGCGGCCAGCGTCAGCGCGTCGCGATCGGCCGGGCCATCGTCAAGCAGCCGAAGATCTTCCTTCTCGACGAACCCTTGTCGAACCTCGACGCGGCGCTCCGGATGCGCACCCGGGTCGAGATCGCCCAGCTTCGCCAACGGGTCGATGCCGCATTGATCATGGTCACCCACGACCAGGCCGAGGCGATGACCCTCGCCGACCGAATCGTCGTGTTGAACGATCGCAAGATCCAGCAGGTCGGCCCGCCGATGGAGATATACAGCCGGCCGGCCAACACCTTCGTGGCGCGCTTCGTGGGATCGCCGGCGATGACCTTGCTTCCGGCCGAGTTGGTCGCGGGCGACGGCAGCCATGCCAGGGTGCGGCTTGGCGGCGGCGCCGAGGTGGTGACTCGGGTACTGAAGGACGGCCTTCCGGCGCAGGGGCTCCAGCTCGGCGTTCGGCCGGAGAATGTGCGGGTCGGCAACGGCGACGGAGCGATCACCGCCAAAGTCGAGCTGGTCGAGCGGCTCGGCGAGCGCACCCTCATCTACGGCAAGCTCGCCGACGGCCAGGCCATCACCGGCGAGGATGTCGGCACCAGCCAGGTGAAGATGGGCGACACGGTCGGCCTCGTCATCGATGGCGGCGCGGCTCACCTGTTCGGCCCGGACGGCGCCGGCCATCACGCCGAGGCCTGAGATGAAGCGCGGCCGCCTCGACGGCTTCCTCTTCGTTGGGCCCTTCCTGCTCGTCTACGCGACGATCCTGATCTACCCGCTCCTGCTCGGGATCGGAATCAGCTTCCACAAGGCCGACCCGTTCGGAGCCCGCACCTGGGTCGGGCTCGACAATTACACGCGGCTGCTTGCCGATCCGATCTTCTGGCAGTCGCTGACCAACACCTTCATCCTTGCTCTGATGATCGTCCCGCCGCTGACGATCATCGCCCTGCTGCTGGCCCTGGCGCTCAACCGGGCCACCCGGACCGCGGCGATCTTCCGCGGCGTGTTCTTCAGCTCCTCCGTGCTCTCGGTGACCATCGTCACCCTGATCTGGCGATTCATCCTGACTCCCGATGCGGGCCTGGTCGCCGAGATCACGACGTCGCTGGGCGGCGAGCCGATCCCGTTCCTCAGCGATCCCGACCTCGTCCTTCCGGCGCTCGCCGTCACCACCATCTGGTGGTCGCTGGGCTTCCCGATCATGGTGTTCCTGGCGGGGCTCCAGCAGATCCCGCACGACATGTACGAGGCGGCGGCCCTCGACCGCGCCAACCGCTGGACGACCTTCTGGCGGATCACCTTGCCGTCGATCCGCCGAACCCTGGTTCTCGTCATCATGCTCCAGACCGCGGCCCAGCTTCAGCTGTTCGGCCAGTCGCAGCTGCTTACCGCCGGAGGCCCGAGCGGCGCGTCGCGGACGATCGTGCTGTTCATCTACGAAGTGTCGTTCGGCCGCTGGGAGCTCGGCTACGCGGTCGCAGCGGCTGAGATGCTGTTCCTGATCATCCTCTCGATCACGCTCATCCAATATTGGGCGGTGACCCGAAAGGAGCCCGAACGATGAGCGCCGGTCCGTCGCGCAACCGGCTGCCGCTGCCCGCCCTGATCGCGGTGACGATCGGCGCGCTGATCATGCTGACGCCGTTGCTGTGGACGCTGCTCCTGTCGTTCAAGAGCAATGCCGATTTGATGCGCGACAGCGGCGAGGCGTTCCACGCGCCCTACACGCTCGAAAATTACCGGGCGATCTTCGGAAGCCAGGTGACGCGCTGGCTTCTCAACAGCCTGATCGTGTCGCTCGGAACCACGGCCGGCGTGCTGATCCTGTGCTCGCTGGCGGGCTACGGCTTCGCCCGGCTGGAATTCCCGTTCCGCCGCACCCTGTTCGTGTTCGTGCTCCTTGGTCTCGCCATTCCCGAGCAGGCGGTCATCCTTCCGCGCCACCAGTTCTTCGCCCAATTGGGCCTTCACAACTCCTATATCGGCCTGATGCTTCCCGGGCTGACCGGGTCGTTCGGCGTCTTCTTCATGACCCAATATTTCCGGGCGATCCCGCGCGACCTCGACGAGGCGGCGATGCTCGACGGCGCGTCGCGCTTCACCTTGTTCTGGAAGGTTCTGCTGCCGCTCACCATCCCGGCGCAGGCGACATTGGGCGTGTTCACCTTCCTCGCCGCGTGGAACGATTATTGGTGGCCGCTCATCTCGGCGACCACCAGCGACCGCTTCACGCTCACCGTCGGGCTTGCGTCGGCGCAGATGAATTATGCGCAGACCAGCGGCCTCGGCTTCCTGATGGCCCAGGCGGTGTTCGCGTCGATCCCGATCCTGATCGTCTACATCATCTTCCAGAAGCAGATCGTTCGGGCGATGGCGGGGACCGCTGCGCGGTGATCAAGCGGCTCGCCATCATCCTCGGCGCCGCGCTGGCGCTCGCCGGCTGCGGAAACAGCGACGACCGAACCGAGATCGTCGTCCAGCGCTTCTTCGGAGAGTGCGGAGCGGTCTACGGGCAGATGACCGACGTCTCGAAGGCGGAGGGCGAGTGCGGCATCCTCACCGCGCTCATCAACAAGTTCGAAGCCGAGAACCCCGACATCAACCTCAAGGTCAATGTCGTCGCCTGGCCGGGATATCCGCAGCTGTCGGCGCAGATCGCGGCCGGCGACCCGCCCGACCTCGTCACCATGCACCAGTCGGTGATCTCCGACTATCAGGGCCGCGGCCTGCTGGAGCCGATGGACGGGCTTCTGCGCCAGGTCGGGATCGGTCCCGAGGCATTCACCGAGGCGGGCCGAGCCGGCGTGATCAAGGACGGCCATGTCTTCGGCCTGCCTTGGGACACGATCGGGCGGCTCTGGCACATCAACACCGGCCTGATGCGACAGGCGGGGCTGATGAACGGCGACCGCCCGGTCCTGCCCAATTCGCCGCAGGAGCTGATCGACCATGCCCGCCGATTCCGCGAGGCGACCGGCAAGCCATATCTCATCCTCGCCCAGGTCAGCGCGCCCGACTATCACGTCGCCAATCTCTACACCTACCTGCTCGCCCAAGGCGTGCAGATCTTCCCGGACGAGCGCCACATCCGCCTCAACACGCCCGAGGCGCGGCAGGTCGTCGAGTTCTTCAGGACCCTGAACGAGCAGAACCTGGTCACCCGAAACCAGGATTTCCCGGCGGCGACCGCGGCCTTCATGAACGGGGAGGGCGGAATCTTCCCCACGGGGACCTGGATGATCGGCCCCTATGACGCCGAGGCGCAGACTCCGGGGCGGCCGCTCTACGGTAATTATGCGGTTCTTCCCTTCCCCCGGCTGTGGGGGCAGGAAGCGGCATTCGTCGACGGCCATGCCTGGGTCATGCCGAGCGACGATGACCGCACGGCGGCGGAGCGGCAGGCGATCGGACGGTTCCTTCGCTTCCTCGCCGAGCATAATTTCGACTGGTCGCGGACCGGGCATCTGCCGGCATTCCGGAATGTGCTCGACACGCCCCAGTTCAGGGCGTTGCCGCACCGAAGCGGCATCGCCGCGATGGCAGCGACGGGGGCGCAGCTGCCGGACTATGTCCAGCGTCAGTCGGCGATCCAGGGGTTGATCGGCGAGGAGCTGGAGGCGGCGGTGGCGGGGATCAAGCCGGTCGACCGGGCGCTCGCCGATGCCGAGCGGCGGGTCAACGAGCTTCTCGCCCAGTCTCTTTGAGACGGGCCGCCGAGACAAACGGAAGGAGACGAGAGAGCGGGTTCAGAAGTTGGCAAACTATCTGTGAGTAAATTTCGATCAATGCTTGGCGGACGATTCCGTCACGCGTTATGAACACCCACTGCCAACCCGGGGGGGTTGTATGAGTAGAATGATCAAAGATTATGTCGAGCTGGACAACCATCTGTCTCTCGACGAGCTGATTTCCCGGCTGACCGAGCTTCGCGACGCGATGCCCGCGGAGGCCGAAGCCGAGCTGGTCATGCGCGGCGACGACGTGTTCGGCCGCCACCTTGCCATTTCCTATCTTCGTCCGCTCACCGCGGAAGAGGCGGCCGTCGAAGGCCGCTACGGAAGCTGCCCGGTCAAGCTCCGGGCCGTCGCCTGAAACACGCCTAGCCCCTCCTCTCGAGAGGAGGGGTTTTCATCCGGTCGTGTCGGGACTGACCGAGTCGCTGAACAGCGGGTGCACGCTTCCGCCCGACTGCGCGGCGCGCTCGGAGTCGCTCGGGTCGACTTCCGGCGCCAGCGGCTTCACCGGCACCACCAGGCACATGCTCGACGCCGGCAGGATGTCGCGCCAGTCGGCGATCAGCTTCTTATAGGCCTTGCCCACCGGCCGGATGTTGCGGTCGAGGTCGTAAAGGCCGACCGGGTGGACCCGGTGGTTCTTCTCGCGAAGCGCCGTGTCCCAGTCCATCTGGTCGGTCAGCGAATACCAGGTGAAGCCCACGGTCGGGATTCCGACGTTGCGGATCCTCAGGACGTTGGCCCATTCCTTCCACAGCCACTGCACCGCCTCGTCGCCGCGCTCTCCCTGGCGAAGGTTGGTCTCGGTGTGCATCACCGGAAGGCCGTAGCGCTCGTAATATTGGCGGGTGATCTCCGAATAGCCGAACACCTCGCCCGCGGAGGCCGTGTGGCCGTCCGCGAACACGCGGTGCTCGTTGGTGTAGTAATAATCGTTGCCGAGGATGCAGTGCTGCTTGAGGCGGTGCTCGAGGAACCAGTTATATTCCTCGCGGCTCATGCCGTTCTCGAGCAGATATTCGTACATGTCGCTGTTGACGCGATTGCCGTAATTCAGGTCGAGAGACAGGAAGCGGACCCGGTTCATCACCTCCGCGTCGTGGATGGCCGCGGGGCTGTCGGCGTGGAAATATTCCGATGATTCGCTCTGGATGAAGATCGCGTCGGGCCGGTGCTTGAGGATCTCGATCATCGCCATGACGTTCGCCTTGACGATGTGCTTGAGCGCGGTGACGAAGGTGCGGTCGGTCTTTCCCTGCTCGTTCCACCAGCCATATTTGGCCGAGAAGACCGCGCAGATGAACATCTCGTTCACCGGCGTGTAGAGCTGAACCCAGGGATAGCGCTCGGCGAAGGCGCCGGCATAGAGCGCGAACAGCTGCGGGAAGTCCGGGTTCTGGAAGTCGCCGATCCAGTCGGGAACGCCGAAGTGGCACAGGTCGATGATCGGCACGATTCCGCGACGCTTGAGGTCCGCCAGTGTGAGGTCGGCGAACTCCCAGTCATATTCGCCGGGGCCGGTATAGCTGGTGTGGAGCGGCGGGCCGTAGCGCAGATAGTGGAGGCCGATCTCCTCGACGCAATCGAAGTCGAGCTTCCAATGCTTGTAGTGGCCGCAGGATTCCATCTGGTCCACGCGGGTGCGGCCGTTGTCGATCGTCGGGATGCTGTTTTCGATCCCGGTCGCGAACATGAAGTTTGCGATTGTTCTTCTCCTTGGGTTCGCCGGATCAGCCGGCGAAGAGCGGTTCCGGAACGCCTCGGACGCCCGGTTTGGTCATGAACAGGCCGCCGGCCTGCGGCTGCCCGGCCAATTCATCGGGCGAAAGGTCGCGGGCGGCGGTGGTGATGAACAGCTGGTCCAGGTCTGGCCCGCCGAACGCGCAGCTGGTCGGTCGCTGGGCGGGGACGCGGATCTCCTCGAGCCGCTCGCCGGTCGGCGAGAACCGCCGGACGCACCAGCCGTCCCAGAAGGCGATCCACAGGCAACCCTCGGAATCGACGGTCATCCCGTCCGGGTAGCCGTCCCCTTCGCCGAACTGGATGAAGGTGCGGCGGTTGGACGCGGCGCCGTCCGCATCGAGATCGAAGGCATAGACCCGCTGGCGGGCGGAATCGGTGTGATAGAGGGTGCGCCCGTCGAGGCTGAAGGCCGGGCCGTTGGTGACCCGGTAGCCGCTGTCGACCTTGGTCCAGTAGAGGCCGGGATCGAGACGGTAGAGCGAGCCGCTGTCCTGCTGCTCGAACCGGTCCATCGTTCCGGCCCAGAAGCGCCCCTCGCGGTCGACCTTGCCGTCGTTGAACCGATTGCTCTCGAACTCCGTCTCGGGATCGCCGATAACCCGAAAGCTCCCGCCCTCGAGGTCGATCTCGAGGAAGCCGTCATAGCCGCCGCCGATGAAGCCGCCTTTGGCGCGCGGAAGGATGGAGCAGACATGGACGCCGGGCTGGATGGTGCGCACGCCCTCGGCCTGCGACCAGCGGAACAACTTCTTCTCGGGGATGTCGACCCAGTAGAGCGCCTGCTCGCGCTCGACCCATATCGGACCTTCACCGAGCGTCGCCCGGACGTCCGCAATACACTCCATGTCAGGCCTTCCCTTCGGCGTCCGCGATCAGCGTCATGACGTCGGCGATCAACGCGGTCATGCCTGCTTTGGCCCCATCCGGGTCGCGCCGTTCGATCGCGGTGAGAACGGCGAGGTGCTGCGGAAGGCTCGCAGTGCGCCCGTTGAACCGGTTGGTGAAGCGGATGGACGTGCGCAGCGCCGTCTCAACAACATCGCGAAACTGCTGGTAGAAAGGGTTCGAGCAGGCGTGGAGGACCGCGATGTGGAAGGCGATGTCGGATTCGAGCGGATCGTCGTCGCCCGCCTCCGCCGCCTCCATCCTCTCATAGCCCGAGCGGATCGCGGCAAGGCCTCGCTCGTCCGCAGCGCTCGCGGCAAGCGCCGCCGCCGCTGGCTCCATCGCGATCCTGAGCTCGGTGAACTGGCGAAGGAGCTCCAGCGAGAATTTGCGTTCCAGGAGCCAGCGCAGGACGTCGGCGTCGAACAGGTTCCAGCTCGATGCCGGCTGAACCGTCGTTCCCTTGCGCGGCCGTGCGGTGAGCAGGCCCTTGGCAGTCAGCATCTTGACCGCCTCGCGAGTCACCGATCGGCTCACGCCATGCTGCTTGGCGAGCTCGGCCTCGGTCGGGAACTGGCTATCATTGTAGCGGCCGGTGACGATCGCCCGGCCGAGCGAGTCGAGCAGGCCGTAAGTGAGGTTCCGCCCCGCGGAGGCGGAAGCCTGAAAACCGGCCGCATCGCTCGTCACTCGCAGCGCTTCCTCCCTAACCTCGATCATTCCTGCCCGATCAATCACATTTCATCCGGCGAAGCAAAGCGGGCGGCGCTCACTCGAACGGCTCGGTGAACTCGCGGCGCCCGACCATGAAGGCGTCGGCGACGATTCGAAGCGGCTCGCGGTCCACTTCGCTTGCCCCGCTTTCGATCAGCTCGGCGAAGCGGTTGTAGATGGACGGATATTCGCCCTGGGGTGCGAGCGCCTGCTCGGCGCCGTCGATGAGCAGGCGAGCGCCGCCGTCGCGCAGCTCGACGGTACGGCCCGCGTCGGTCTCAGCCTGGATCGTCCACTGCTCGCCTTCGCTGAACCGCCAGTCCATCTCGGCGCTCATGTTATCGCCGGCGAAGGTCAGCGTGGCGGCGATCGGCGCCTGCTTGTTCTGGGGATAGACCAGGCTCGCCTCGCGCACGAACAGCGGCTCGGGCAGGATCCGGGTCGCGATCGAGAGGGCGTTGATTCCGGGATCGAACACTCCGAAGCCGCCGGGCGTCCAGATCCACTCCTGGCCGGGATGCCATTTGCGAACGTCCTCGAACCAGGAGATTTGGAGCCTCGACACGGCTTGACCGGCGAGCGCCTCGCGCGCCCTGTCCACGCCCGCGGCATGCTGCGAGTGCCAGCCGGCGTAGAGCGTTCGCCCGGTCTCGCGCGCGATCGCATCGAGATTTTCGACCTCTCCGAGGGTCGCGGCCGGCGGCTTTTCGAGGAGGACATGAAGGCCGGCGCGGAGCGCATTGCGGGCGATGGCGTGACGGACGCTCGGAGGCGTGCAGATGGCGACGGCGTCGAGCTTGCCGCGAAACGCCTCGAACAGCCGCGCCGGCTCGGAATAGCAGGGCAGGCCGCTGCCATGGTCGGCGCTTCGGGTCGAGATCGCGACCAGCTCGAAGCGCGGGTCGGCGGCGATCGACGGGACGTGCTGGTCCTTGGCGATCTTGCCATAGCCGACGATGGCGATCCGGATCGGCATCAGCCGCGCCGCTTCAGCGCCGACACGAAGGCGCGGCCCTGTTCGAGCACCTCGGTGCCACTCTGTCCCGGCTTGTAGAGCGCGCCCCCCAGCCCGAACCCGTCGGCGCCGGCGTCGAGATAGGAGTCCATCTTGTCGGGAGTGACGCTTCCGACCACGAGCAGCGGAATCGACTTCGGGATCACCGCGCGCTGCGCCTTCACCACGGCCGGCGAGGCCGCCTCGGCCGGGAACAGCTTCAGCGCATGGGCTCCTGCCTTCAGCGCTCCGAACGCCTCGCTCGGCGTGAAATAGCCGGGCGACGAGACCATGCCCGCTGCGACCGTTGCCTTGATCACCTCGGGATCGTAGCCCGGGGACACGACCAGTCGGCCACCCGCCTCCTTCACCGCGGCGACCTGCTCGGTGTCGAGAACGGTGCCGGCACCGATCAGCGCCTTGTCGCCGAGCAGCCGTGCGAGGCGGCCGATGCTGTCGAGAGGCTCGGGCGAGTTCAACGGAACCTCGATGATGCGGATGCCGCTGTCGTACAGCGCCTGGCCGATCTCCTCGGCCTCCTCCGGCCGGACCCCTCGGATGATCGCGACCAGCGGGCATTCGGCGAACGAGGCGCGGAATAATGCGAGCGAGTCCATCACAGCATCTCCGTCAACATGTGAATTCCGGCGAGGAAGGCTTCGGCGCCGTCGACCTCGACGGTATCGCGGCCAGTAGCCTTAAGGGCCTCGGCGTAGAGCACGCACAGGTCCGGCCGGCCGATCAGAGCGATCGTGCCGTCGCCTCCGAGCCCGAGCCCGGCGCGGACGTCGCTGCCGATGAGCAGTCCGCTGGCATAGGAAGCCGCGCTTCCCTCGCTCACCCCGAGCACATGGCGGGCGCGGATCCCGAACAGGGTGGACAGCAGGTCCCTGCCGTCGAGGCCCTCGGCCACTCCGCGCCGGAAATCGTCGTCCACCGCGACCTCGCCCTTGAGCTGCTCGCCAAGGATCGAATGCTTGCTGATCAGGCTGAACAGCTCGCCCGTCATCATCGTGTTGAACGCGGCGATCCGGCCGCCCTCGAGCCTGATCCACTTGGCGTGGGTGCCGGGGTGGCAGAGCAGGCCGTCGCGAGGCACCTGGCCGGCGGCGATCGCGCCGAGCACCTGGACTTCCTCGCCGCGCATCACGTCCTCGTCGGGCGCTCCCTGGCACACTCCGGGGACGATCCCGGTCCGGCCCGGCTCGATCCACAGGATCCGCTCGGCTAGGCCCTCGGGGCCGGCGGGGCAGGGGACGTAGGGCGCCTCGCGCCAGCCGCGGTTGGAGCCGACCATTCCGCCGAGAAGCATCGGAAGATTGCCCAGGCGCGCCCGGATCTCGGAGGCGGCGGCGTCGAACCCGCCTTTGGGAACCGCCATCAGGCCCCGTTCGTCCTCGAAACTGTCGGTCACGCTGCCGTCGCCGCCCACAAGATAGGCGCGGCGGTTGGTGGTGCCCCAATCGACCGCAATATAGCCGTCGCGAAAGCTCATGAGTGAACGTCTTCCTTATCCTGAAGCGACTCCATACAGGCCGCGACGAACCTTGCTAGAGCCGTTTTATCATATAAATGAACCAGAGCTCGCCGCTCCCATTGAGGCTGCCTGATGAAGATCGCACGCATCGAAACGTTCCTTGTCCCGCCCCGCTGGGTGTTCGTCCGCATCGAAGCCGACGACGGCACTTTCGGCTGGGGCGAGGCGAGTCTCGAGGGTCATGCGGAGGCGGTGATCGGCGCGTTCGAGCCGTTCCGCGACCGCTTCATCGGCGCCGATCCGCGGCGGATCGAGGACATCTGGCAGGTCGCTTATCGCGGCGGCTTCTATCGCGGCGGGCCAGTGATGATGTCGGCTCTGTCCGGTCTCGACCAGGCCTTGTGGGATTTGAAGGGCCGCCATTACGGAATTCCCGCCTGGGAGATGCTCGGCGGCAAGGTCCGGGACAAGATCCGCGCCTATGCCTGGATCGGCGGCGACCGGCCTGACGACGTGGCGTCGGCGGCCAAGGTGCGCCGCGACCAGGGCTTCTCGGCGATCAAGATGAACGCGACCGCCGAGCTCGACTATCTCGTCGCGCCCAAGCTCGATGATATCGTCGAGCGGGTGAAGGCGGCTCAGGCGGAGGGCATGGACGTCGGCCTCGACTTCCACGGCCGAGTCCACCGGGCGATGGCCAAGCAGCTCGCCAAGGTGCTCGAGCCGCTGGGCCTGTTGTTCATCGAGGAGCCAATTCTCTCCGAGAATCCCGAGGCACTGACCCAGCTTGCCAATCTCGTCAGCATCCCGATCGCCTTGGGCGAGCGGCTCTATTCGCGCTGGGACTTCAAGCCGTTCCTCATGACCGGCGCGGTCGACATCATCCAGCCCGACCTCAGCCATGCCGGCGGCCTGTCGGAATGCCGGCGGATTGCCGCGATGGCGGAAAGCTTCGACGTCGGAGTGGCGCCGCATTGCCCGCTTGGGCCTCTCGCGCTCGCCGCCTGCCTCCAGCTCGCCGGCTGCGCTCCCAATCTGGTCATCCAGGAGATGTCGCTCGGTATCCACTACAACCAGGGCGGCCACGATCTCCTCAACTTCTGCTCGAACCCTGAGGTGCTGACCCCGGTCGACGGCTTCCTTCCGATCCCGCAAGGCCCCGGCCTCGGGATCGAGATCGACGAGGCCGCGGTCCGCGCCGCTCACGAGGAAGGCCATCGCTGGCGCAATCCCGTGTGGCGTTACAAGGACGGCAGCTTCGCCGAGTGGTGAGCGGGCCGCGCGGGCGCGTCTGACGACTAGGCCAACCGGCGAAAATCCGCACTGTGCCGCGGAAAACACGCTGTCCGATAAATCTTACAAATGGATTGCAAGGCTGCCGGAGCGGCTCTTATAACGCGCCCGTAAAGAGCCGCCGGTAGAGCGGCCGATTTTGCACGGGGAGACGGCACGATGCGCCTCAAGACTTTCATCCAATGTTCGGCTTCCGCGGCGGTCTTGGCCCTGTCGGCGTCTCCCGCCTGGGCGCAGCCGAACACGACCCAGCCGGACCCGGCTCAGACCGCGCAGACGGAGCCGACCGAGGACGAGAATGTTGTCGTCGTGACCGGCATCCGCCAGTCGCTTCAGTCTCAGCAGAACATTCGCCGCAATTCCGAGCAGATCGTCGACGCAATCGTGGCCGAAGATATCGGCAAGCTTCCGGACATCGCCGTTTCGGACACCGCTGCGCGGATCCCCGGGGTCCAGGTCGAGCGCGGCGGCGGCGAGGCCGGCCGAGTGCTGGTCCGCGGCCTTCCCGATTTCGCGACCACTTACAACGGGCGCGAGATCTTCACGGCGGAAACCCGATCGGTCGCGCTTCAGGACTTCCCGTCGGGCCTGATCGGAGCGATCGAGGTGTTCAAGACCTCCACCGCCGATCTGATCGAGCCGGGTCTTGCCGGACTGGTCAATGTGCGCTCGCGCCGTCCCTTCGATTTCAGCGGGTTCGAGGTCGCGGGCTCGCTCTGGGGCCTCTACACCTACCAGGAAGACACGATCACGCCGAACGGCAACATCCTCGTCACCAACCGCTGGGACGTCGGTGACGGGGCCGAGATCGGTGCGTTGATCGGCTTTTCCTATACCCATCTCGACTATCTCGACTCGACCCGCTCCAACACCGACTTCGTCGCCGGCGGCGGGCCGAACGGCACCCGCTTCCCGGATGTCCAGCGGATCACCTATGGCGACGGCGACCGCGAGCGGCCGTCGATCAATGCCGCGATCCAGTTCCGTCCCGCTCCGGGCATCGAATTCTATGTGGAAGGCCTTTGGCAGGGCTTCCGCAACCGCGTCTCGGACCGCGAGACGACGGTGCCGCTGTGGGGCGGCTCCGGCTTCACCAACTTCCAGACGGTCGACGGTCGCCCCGACCTCCTCGCGTCGGGCACGGTGACGAATCCCTTCCGCCCCGATGGATTCCAGGGCGGCACGTTCAACCAGACCGACACCTATCAATTCGCGATCGGTGGAAGCTGGGACACGGGGCCCTTGCGCATCTCGACCGACGTCGCTCGGACCGACAGCACCTTTACCGGCTCGACCGCCAGCGTCGACTTCGCCTTCGCCAATCGCCAGACCGTGACGTTCGACACCGACGTCGACCGTGAGGTCGGCGGCGCCGAGTTGAGCTTCGCGAACTTCGACCCCAGCAATCCCGCCAATTACGTCTATCGCGGCTTCTACGAGGAAGCGCAGCAGGCGACCGGCGACGATTGGCAGGCTCGCCTCGACTTCGACTGGGAAACCGGCTTCACCGCGCTTCCCGAGATCGAGTTCGGCGTCCGCTACGTCGACCGCGATTCCCACCGCGAGTTCGGGAACCGCTACTGGGCGTTCGAAGGCCGACGAATTCCGTTCTCGCAGGTGCCACTGGATTACCAGCTGTTCGATCCGGGTTTCCGCGGCAGCAGCGTCCAGCAAGGCTACCGCGCCTGGCTGTCGCCGACCTATGAGAGCATCCGGGCGAACCTGGTGCAGCTTCGCCAGTTCAACATGGGCCTGGGCGGCACCGCGTTCGGGCCCAATACCGACGACGCTCCGACGCCTGACCCGCTCCAGACCTGGGACGCGAACGAGAAGAATTTCGCGGCTTACGCGCAGGCCCGCTATGAGTTCGCTCTTGGCGATATCGACATCGATGGTGTCGTCGGACTTCGCTACGTCAACACCGACGTCACGCTGAGCGGCACCCAGTTCGTCATTCCGGCCGGCGGCGGCCCGGGCGTTCAGACCCCGGGCGCCGTCGACCGCCAGTTCGAGGATTGGCTGCCCAACGCGAGCGCCCGGATCCGGATCACGCCGCAGTTTCAGGCGCGCCTGTCGTACAGTCAGACCCGCACGCGGCCGTCCTTCATCGACTTGCGCGCCTCGGGAACGCTCGACGCGCCGCCCTCCTGCCTCACCCAAACTCCCCGGCCGGATAACTGCTTCCTGACCGGGAGCGGCGGCAATCCCTTCCTGAACCCGCTCCTCTCCGACAATTATGATGCCGCGCTCGAATATTATTTCTCGCGCAATGGCTTCATCTCCTTGAGCGTGTTCCATCGCGACATGGAAGGCTTCATCGAGAACACCATCTTCCAGGGTACCACCCAGGAGGGTGTTCCGCTGCGGCTCAGCGGTCCGGTCAACTCGGGCTCGGGCCAAATCCGCGGTTTCGAGATTCAGGGCACGACCTTCTTCGACTTCGTCGGGCTTCCGCAGTTCGGCATCCAGGCTAACCTCACCCATCTCGATGCAAGCGCGGACTTCGCGTACGACGAGGGCTTCCAGAACGGCGTTCGTCGCGTCGACGTGGTCAACCGCGACCTGATCGGCGTCTCCGACTGGTCGTACAACCTAGTCGGCATCTACGAAGCGGGCGGTCTGTCGGCGCGCCTGGCTTACAACTGGCGGAGCGAATTCCCGCTCACCTACCAGCGTCGCGGCGACCATCTCTACACCGAAGAAGCGGATCCGGTTTCGCGCCTCGATCTGTCGGCGAGCTACGAACTGTTCGAGAACCTCACCATCTTCGGCGACTGGACGAACATCCTTGGCGACCCGTTCACGTCGACCCTGACGCGCACGGACGTCGCCTTCCCCAACGGCGCCCCGACCGGCTTCGTCGCGACTTACCCGCGCGTCGTTCGCTACGAGGAATCCACCGTCTCGCTTGGTGTTCGCTTCCGCTTCTGATCGGAAGGTCGCGCAATAAGGAACGGGCCGGAGCGATGCTCCGGCCCGTTTTCTTTTACGGTTGCTGCGGCTGCTGCTGAACCGGGGGCGGGGGCGGCGGAGGGGGCGAACGCAGCGCGGTGAGGCGCTCGGCCGCCGGCGCGATCGGCGGAAGGCCGTTTTCCGGCCGGTCGAGATAGAAATAGGCCACCGCGGCGACGTCGTCGCTTCGATAGTAATTGGTATGGCCGTCGGGGAGCGACGGATCCGACAGCGGCACCTGCGGTCGGCGGGTCAGCAGCTGCTGGAAATTGTTTCGCGAACCCGGGTCGATGGTGACCGGGATCAGCGGAGCGCCCTGACGCTGAAGGTCGAGCACGATGTTCTTGCGCGCTCCTCCCATCTGCTGGAGCGTGACCTCGACGTCGCTCGCGAAGAAGATCGGGTCCGGCACGTGCCAGCGGTAGAAGGTCCAGCGGCCGTCGCCGTCCCATGTGGCGATTGGTGCGCCCTGGAAGCGGTTGACGTAGGCGCCCTGGCCCCAGGCGGTGCCGATATAATCCTCGGCTCCGGTGCCCACCAGCGATGCCAGGCCGCGGTCGCCGTCCAGGTAGATCTTGACCTCGCCCTCACCCCACCAGGTCTCGTTGTAGACGGGATTGGTGAGCACGGTGACGCTTGCGCCAAGGAAGCGGCCGCGCCCGCGAACGCGCGGCAGGACCCGGAAATCCTGGCCCAGCGTGGTGGCCCGGTCGCGGCTCCACCAGGCGTGAAAATAGAGCGCATCGTCGGGCTGCCGGGCTAGGCGGCGGTAGTTGACGTCGTAGAAGATGAGGTTGACCTGGCGCGAGGACTCGTTGGTCACGACGATGCGAGCGCCCCGACGGAACGGCATCGGCACGTAGGAGACGAACGAGCGCCCCTCGGGGCTCGACATGAGCGCCGTTTCCATCGGCACCATCTCGCCGGCGCCATGCAGGAAGAAGTCGCCGAGCGGCGCCGACACCGCGGGCGTCCGAGCGCCGTCCCAGAATATCTCCAGCTTGAGGCCGCGCAGCGCCTCGGGAGAACGGTCCTCGATCGTCATCCAGATTCGGTCGATGGTGCCAGCCCCCTGGATGTCGGCGAGGACGTGAGATTGCCCGACCGGGATGGTCTCGAAGGCATGGCCCTTGGCGCCGCGATTCTCGCGTCCTCCGGCGCCCGGCGCACCGGTCGGGTTTTCCGGACTGATCCAGTGCGGGCGTTCGCCTTCGCGGTACTGATAGAGGGGTGCGGTGTCTGACTGGGCCGAGGCGGTGGCGGGAGCGATCGTCATGGCAAGCAAAAGAAACAATATTCGAATCATCGTTGAGACCTCAGGCTGGCTCCGATCTGCGGCGCGCCGTCGCGCCAGAGCAGGGGTGCGATGTACATGTAGCGGCCGACTTGAGCGCGGCGGCAGCCGGCGGTGGCGCCGTGGGCGTGGAAGGAGATGAACTGGCGGTCGCCGACCTCGAACAAGCTCTGGTGTCCGGGTCCGCTCAGGCAGCCCGCCTCGCGGCTGTTGTAGCTATAGAGGATCGGGTTGTTGGGCGCCTTGACGCAGGGGCCCATCGGCCCGGTGCAGCGGGCATAGCCCATCGCATAGGCCGACAGCCGCTGGTCTTCCTCCCAACCGAAATGGTTGGCCGAGTAGAACAGGAAATAGGAATCGCCGTGGCGCACCATCGTCGGCGCCTCGATCGCGTGAGCTTCCCAGCGCGCGTCGTTATGGATCAGCGCGGCCGGCTCGCCGGTGACGTTGAGGCCGTCCGGGGTAAGGCGCTGGGCGTAGATCGTGGTCGGCCGGCGGAAGCGCGGGTTGTTCCCGTCATTCTTATAATAGAGGTAGAGCTGCCCGTCGGTGTCGCGAAAAGCGTGGGAGTCGATCGTCCCGCCCTCCTCGGCCTGGCAGACCAGCGGCTCGGTCGCCTGCGAGGTGAACGGCCCGCGCGGGTCGGCGCTGAATGCCGCGCCGAGGCATTGGAGGCCGGAGCGGCGATCCTTGGCCGTGAAGTGGAGCACGTAGCCGGCGTCGGTCCGGATCACTTCGGGCGCCCAGGTGAAGCCCTCGCGCGCCCAGGGGGGAAGCACCGGCATGGCGTCGTGCCGCCGGTCGCCGTCGCGGATCAATTCCCAGTCGACGAGGTTGGTCGATCGCGCCATCTGGACGTTGGCGACATTGTTGGTCGCGTAGGCAAAGAATTCGTTACCCGCCCGGAGGATGAAGGGATCCGGAAAGTCGGTCTGGAACACCGGCACGAATGGCGGCTGGTCCTGCGCCTGAGCCGGCGCGATGCAGGCCAGGATTGCCAAAGCGAACAGGAAGGGCTTGCGCACTCGAGGCTCCTTGGGAATGGGGAGCCGCTATTATCCGATAAATATGCCAAATAGGAAGGGTGGAGGCGGCCGGTGAGCGTGAAGCGCGAAATCTTCGGGACCCTGCCCGGCGGCGAAGCGGTCGAGGCGATCACGCTCGCCAACCACTCCGGAACGAGCGCCCGGATCATCACCTACGGCGCTTCGCTTCAGCAAGTGTTGGTCCCCGGCCGCGGCGGCACCCTCGCCGACGTCACCCTCGGCCACTCGACCCTTCCGCCCTATCTCGACCAGCCGCAATATTTCGGGTCGACCGTGGGCCGGGTCGCGAACCGGATCGCCGGCGGCCGCTTCAGCCTCGACGGCGCCGACTACCAGGTCCCGGTCAACAACGGCCCCAACTCGCTCCACGGCGGCTCGGCCGGCTTCGACAAATTGAACTGGGAGGTGATCGAGACCGGCGACGATCCCGCAAGCGTCACCCTCGGCCTCGTCAGCCCGGACGGCGATCAGGGCTATCCGGGCACTCTCAAGGCTACCGCGACCTATGCGCTGAGCGACGACAATGTCCTCAGCGTCGACTATCGCGCCGCGACCGATCGGCCGACCTTGGTCAACATCTCCAACCACGCTTACTGGAACCTGGCGGGGGAGGGCTCGGCCGACGGCGCGATGGGCCATTTGCTCACCATCCCCGCCGATCATTATCTGCCGACCGATTCCACCGCGATCCCGACCGGCGAGTTCCGCCCGGTCGACGGAACCGCCTTCGACTTCCGCCGACCCACCGCGATTGGAGCGCGGGTCCGCGATTCATCCGACGAGCAGATCCGCTTCGGCCGCGGCTACGATCACAATTGGGTGATCGCGCGCGATGTCGCCGACGAGCCGCGGCTCCTCGCGCGGCTCGAGGATCCGGTGTCGGGCCGAGTCCTGGAAACCTGGTCCAACCAGCCCGGCCTCCAGTTCTATTCGGGCAATTTCCTCGACGCGACCAGTTCGGGCAAAGCGGGCCTCCTCTACCGAATGGGCGACGCCGTCGCTCTAGAGCCTCAGATGTTCCCGGACACGCCCAACCGCCCCGAATTCGGCTCGCTGCGGCTCGAGCCGGGCGAGACCTATCGCAACGTCATCCAGTGGCGCTTCACGACGGCTTGAGCCTAGGCCGCTTCGAGCGCATGCTCCGCCGGCGCGGCCGAAAGAGCCGCGAGGACAGGGAGAGCAAGCCATGGGCACGCTTGAGGTCTTCATTCCGATCGCCGGGATCATCACCTTCGCAGTCATCATCAGCTTCATCACTCGGCTGATCGCGACCTCGATGCACCACCGCACCATCCGCGAGGCGATGCGAAGCGATCCCGCCAGCGTGCCGATGCTGGTCCAGCGGCTCGAGGCGCGCCAGCCCTGGGCCGATGCGATGCTCGGCTGGATCTTCATCGCCTTCACGATCGGCGTCGTCTTGCTCGCGATCACCGACAGCGATCCTTCCGATCGCCGCGAGATGCTTCGAGCGGCGATCGTCCCGCTGGTGGTCGGGATTACCGTGCTCGCCTTCACCCATTTCGCGTCGCGGCAGAACGTCCGGACGCCCTGAGCGAGCGGGAATCCCCGGACCGCGCCCTAAACCATGTTTTGGGCGTTGATCCGGCAATCGCTTAAGACGGCGAGCGAGCCGGCCGGGGACGACGAATGGTCAGTAGAGGCGCGTACATCAATGCCGTCGCCGGCGCCGTGCCCGATCACGACATCCACCAGGCCTATATCGATTGGGCGCGAACGCAGATAACGGATCCGCGCCTGCGGTCGCTGTTCGACCGGATGGCGGAGCGGTCCGGGATAGAGCATCGCTGGTCGGTGCTTCCTGTCACTCCAGGCGGCGGCTCGCCGGTCGATCCCGGAGGCTTCTATTCCGACCGCATGCCCGGAACGGCCGAGCGGATGAAGCTCTACGCCGACTCCGCCCCCGGTCTGGCCATGGTCGCGATCGAAGGGCTTGGCGAGCAGATCGCGTTCGGACCGATCACCCATCTCGTGGTCGCAAGCTGCACCGGCTTCGTCGCCCCGGGGATCGACCAGATCATCGCTGCGCGGCTCGGCCTCGGCGACGTCGAGCGCACGCTGGTCGGCTTCATGGGCTGCTACGCCGCGGTCGCTGCTCTTAGAACCGCCTTCCACATCGTCCGCTCGGAGCCCGAAGCCCGGGTGCTGGTGGTAACCGTCGAGCTGTCCTCGCTTCACCTCCAGCCGATGGCGGAGCCCGAGCCCTTGCTCGCAAGCCTCCAGTTCGGCGACGGCGCCGCCGCCGCTCTGGTGACCTCCGACCCCCAGGGCTTCGAGATGACGGCGCAATTCAATGCGACCCTTCCGGGCTCCGACTCGCTGATCCGCTGGACGATCGGCGACACCGGGTTCGAGATGACCTTGTCGGGCGAGGTACCCGGCCGGATCGCCGCGGCGCTTCACGAGCCTGGAGTGCGATCGCGGCTTCTCGACGGCTGGGCGGCTGCCGACGTTGACGGCTGGGCGGTTCATGCCGGGGGGCGGTCGATCCTCGACTCGGTCGAGCGTGGCCTCCAGTTGGCGCCGGACGCGCTCGACAGCTCGCGGCGGATCCTCGCCGACTTCGGCAACATGTCGTCGTCGACCCTGATGTTCGTTCTCGCCGACCTGCTCGGCCGGCCGGAAAAGCGGCGCGGTGTCGCGATCGCCTTCGGCCCTGGGCTCGCGGCCGAGGGATTCCGTTTCGAGCGGGCCGGGTGAGCGCAGATCCGCGCTTTGTCGAAACGCTCGTGGTCGGCGGCGGACCGGCGGGCTCCGCCGCTGCATTGACGCTGGCGGGCGGCGGCGCCGCGGTCGAGCTGATCGAGCGGCAATCAGGTCCGCACGAGGTGGTGTGCGGCGGCTTCCTCGGCTGGGATGCCCTTTCGGCGCTGAGACGCCTCGGGCTCGAGCCGGAGTCGCTTGGGGCGCGGCCCATCGCCCGGCTTCGGCTGGCGAGCGGCAGGCGGGTCGTCGAAACCAGGCTGCCCCGAATGGCCGCGGGCTTGTCGCGGCGGCGCCTGGACGAGGCGCTGTTGGCGGAGGCGGAGCGCGCCGGGGCTTCGGTGTCGCGCGGACTCACGGTGCGAAGCGCGGATCCGGCGAGCCGGACGGTGCGTCTGGAGGACGGCAGCGAGGTCCGGGCCGGGACGCTGTTCCTGGCGACGGGCAAATATGAGCTTCGCGGGCTTGCGCGGCCGCTGGGCAGGCGCCGGAACGGAGCGGTCGGCCTTCGTGTCGCCTTCGCTCCGGACCCTGGCCTCGCCGCTGCCCTCGACGGCGTCATTGAGCTCCATCCCTTCGACGGAGGCTATGCCGGCCTGCTCCTTCAGGAGGACGGCCAGGCGAACCTGTGCATGTCGGTGTCGAGCGAGAAGCTTCGAAGGAGCGGGGGCATCCGCGCTCTTCTGGAGGTTCTGGCGAAGGAGACCGCGCTTCTCGCCGATCGCCTGGAGTCGGTTTACGACTCGGCCTGGATCAGCGTCAGCAACGTTCCCTATGGCTGGCGCTGGCCCGGCTGCGTTCCGAGCCTTTACCGGGTCGGCGATCAGGCCGCCGTGATCGCGTCGCTGGCCGGAGACGGAATCGCGATCGCCCTCACCAGCGGAACGGCGGCGGCCGATGCCTATCTTCGGGGCGAGCCGGCCGAGCAATTCCAGCGCGGCTGGTCGGCGCGTGCGACGCGACCGCTCAGGGTGGCGGAGGGGCTGCGCTGGGCGGCGGAGACCCGAATGCCGCGGCGCGTGGCGATGGGGGTGCTGAGCGCTGCGCCGGGACTGGCCCGGGTCGCGGCGCGGCTCACTCGGATCGCCTAGCGGCCGGTCACCGCAGCCGGCGCGTCCTCGCGCCACTGGCCCGACTGGCGGTATTCGGGGCGCACCTGCAGATCGCGGACCGGCTCCTGCACCTGGACGGCGGTTTCGACCACTCGAGCCGGTGGGCGAGCGGTTATTGCCGTCGCGAGCCACGCCGGCTGATCGGCCGCGCTCGCCGGCCGGTTGTAGCGAACCGTGATCGGGTTCGGACGGGCGATCGGCTCGGCGCCGGCATAGCGGGCGGTGAATGCGGCCGGAGTCCCGGCGCCTCCGGGCAGCCGGTAGAAGAGATGGTTGCCGATCACCGCGGTCTTGAGCAGCCTCGGCGCCCACGCCGGAAGTACGTAGTTGGCGTGGTAGAAGGTCGACAGCCCGACCGGCGCATAGACCCGGCCGGCGAGCGCCTCGGCGGCGAGCCTGCGAGCCCGAAGCCAGTCTTCGCCATAGGCGCGGAAGCGAAGCGAGCCGTCGCAGGTGAAGGTGAACTGGCAGCCGCCGCCCGCGACGGCGGGCCCCTGGTAGACGACTCCACACACGCTGTTCGGCCAGGCGGGGTGGCGGACCCGGTTGAGAACGACCTGGGCAACCGCGCGCTGGCCGTCCTCGGGCTCGGACCGGGCCTCGTAATAGATGGCCTGCGCGAGGCAATCGAGCGCTCGCATCCCGGCGAGCGCGTCCATGTTGCTGAAGGCGAGCGAGGCGGCGGCCGGCCCGGAAGCGCCGCTCAACGGCAAATGGGCATTCGCCTCGATCGCTTCCGACCCGGTCAGCATCGGCGGCAGCGAGGCATCGAGGACGGCGGCGTCGGTGATCGGGATGAGCGTGCCGGGCGAGGCGACCGAGGCCGTCTCCATCGCCATGGGCGCGCAGGAACCCGTGAGCGCGGCGACTGCAATGGTCGCGGCAAGACCGCGCCGTGGCACCGGCAGCCGCCGCCTTCTCGTCCTGCTCCGCATTGGAATCATCGCCGAGTCGCAGCTCCGCCTAGCTCGCTCCACGATCTAGGCGAGCGCGAGCCTGTCCGCTCGGGCTGATTCCGTCCCGTCCCATAGGGGCACAGCGCATCCCGCGCGGTTAAGGTCTCCCCGCTGGTGAGGGGGCCAACGCGCCCGTCGCCGCTTGCGTGACTTTCGTCGCTGCCGATGCACCTTCGCCGAAGCTTATGCCGCCGTGGTCGAAGCGGAGCAGCGCCCCGCAGCCGAATGAGCCAGACGGGCGATGCGGGTTCGGGAAGCCAGCACGCCCCTGTCACCTTCCCGGCCCGCAACCCGTCAACCAGGCCGAATGTAACGGCCGCAGTGATGAAGGAGAGACGACATGCGCATCGGTGCCATGATCCTCGCCGTCGCCGCCGCCGGCACGATGATCAGTGCGGCCGCGGGTCCGGATTTTTCGAGCGACGCTCGCCAGGTGGCGGTTGCCCCGTCCTACAGCGACCTTGATTTCGCAGCGCTCGATGCGCCGCGGCAGCCGGTCGTTCGGGAGACGATCAGCCGCTGATCAGGACGCCCGCCGGCCAGCTGCCACGGTCTGCCCACCCTCGCAGCTCCCGCTCCGGCGGACAGGGAGGCGGCGACACGCCCGCCGCCTCCCATTTTTTCCTAGACCCGCCTGACCCGGCCTCCGATACGGAGGTCATGTCCAGGCGGGTCTTGCTCATTCTGCCCTTGTGCACCGTCCTCGCGGCCTGCGGCCCCGACATCGAGGCCGAGACGATCGCAAACCGCGTGGTGATGCTCACCAACGCCGAGGACGAGCCGATCACAATCCAGAAGATCGTCGCCAACAACCGTCCCGGTCGATCGGAATGCGTCGACACGCCGAACGCTCAGCTCGGGCCGGGGCGGACCTACACGAAGACCTTCTTCTACTGCGACGAGCTTCAGGAGGTCGATGTCGAGACGGACCGCGGGGCGGTCACCCTCGACCTCAACTAGCGCGCCCGGTCATCCGTCTCACATTGTCGGCATAGCTTCGCCCGATGCGCTGCTCGGCGCCGTCGGGGAGGCGGGCGTTCCAATGGCCGGATTCGTCACGGTAAAGCCCGACGATGGTGTCGCGCCTCAGGATCACCGAACGGTGGACCCGGACGAACATGGCCGGGTCGAGCTCCTCCTCCAGCTTGGCGATGGTCCGGTGGATGAGCCAGGAGCGGTTTCCCACATGGAGGCGCATATAGTCTCGCTCCGCGGTGATTCGCTCAATCTGGTCGGCGCCTATGCGGACGAGGCCGTGAAGCTCCGGCACCCACAATTCCTCGACATATCGCGGCGGCTCGCTCGCTTCCGCGGGGGCTCGGCGGGGGTGCTCGCGCGCACGCTCGAGAGCGCGGGCCAGCCGGTCGGGAAGCACCGGTTTCATCAGATAGTCGACCGCGTCGACGTCGAACGCCGCCACGGCGAAATTGTCGAAGGCGGTGACGAAGACCACCAGCGGCACGTGCGGGCGGCTGCTCAGGGCCCGGGCGACGTCGATCCCGTCCATTCCCGGCATCGCGATGTCGAGGAGAACGAGGTCGGGCCTCAGCTCGTCGACCATCCGAAGCGCGGATTCGCCGTCGCTTGCGGTGCCCGCGAGCTCCACCCCGGGCTGCCTGGCGAGAAGGATCTGGAGCCGTTCGACCGCGAGCGGCTCGTCGTCGACGGCCAGGACCTTGAGGTCAGTCATCGCTCACCACCGGCATGAAGATGTGGACGGTGTAGCCGCCCGGGTCGGCGCCGTGAAGGCAGCCGGCTCCGGCGCCGAAGCGGGCGGTGAGGCGGTTGCAAACATTGGCGAGGCCGACCCCGGTGCCGCCTCCCGGCGCGATCTCGGCCGCATCGCCGCCATCGTCCTTGACCTTGATGTGAAGCCGTCCGGCTTCCTCATAGGCGGTGAGCTGGATGGTGACGGGATGGCGGGAGCGCGCCACTCCATATTTCACCGCATTCTCGACGATCTGCTGGAGGATCAGCACCGGCACTCGGCGGTCCATGAGAGCTTCGGGCACATCCACCTCGACCTTCAGTCGGTCGGGGAAGCGGATCTGCTCGATCTCCAGATAGAGCTTCTGGAGCTCGATCTCTTCCGCCAGCGACACGTCCGCGGCCGGATCGGCGGCGAGCGTCGAGCGAAGAAAGGCCGACAGGTTCATCAGCATCTTCTCGGCCGTCTCGGTGCGCTCGGCGAGGACGAGCGAGCTCAGCGAGTTCAACGTGTTGAATAGGAAATGCGGGTTGATCTGGTAGCGGAGCGCGCGGAGCTGGGCGTCCTGGGCCTCGCGGGCGAGGCAGGAAGCGCGCTGGTCCGCGATCCGGAGCTGGCGCGAGTAGCTGAGAGCGACATAGATCGCCGACCACGCCGCGAAGAAGAAATACCAGGAGAAGGCGCCGTCGGCGAGCATCGCGACCGTGCTCTTCTCGCGGTCGCTCATCATCGCGGTGTCGCGGACGATCCATACCGCGTCCATCGGCGAGTAGACGTAGAACATATAATGGTTGAACGCCGAGAAGGCGGCGGCCGCGGGAAGGCACAGGATTGCAGCGGCGATGATCTTGGTTCGGACCGGCGACTCGCTGGTCGGGCGGAGAAGCACGTACATGATGCCTGTGAGAAGCATTCCCGCGATCACGACGAAGACTCGCCGCTCGAGCATCTCCATCTGGCCCTCGTACGCGACGATCACGCCGCGCAGCGTCGCCTGCACAAGGTAGAAGAGCCAGAAGAAGAGGATCGTCTTCACCGCCAGCGGCCAATCCGGCAGCCAGCGGCCGTGCGATCGCGGAAGCGCGCGGTCCATGCCTCCGTCTAACCGATGCGGGGTTGAAGCGCCGCCCGCCGGCCCGGCGTTCGCAGAAGCGGCGCCCGCCTTGGTCGAAAATGCGGGCTCGCCGCGGTTGGGCAACGGCCGGCGATAGCCGGACGAGTCCGCCTCGCTTGCCAATGTGCGGCCGCGCCGCGCCGTCTCTTCCCGCGATTCGGTCATCACTCCCCCATGCCCTTGCTAGCAGCGCTTGGGCGGCAGGTCAGCGGTCGCAAAAGCAGCTTGGCCACGCTTCTCCGCCTACAGGAACATTACCGTAGGGCGCTCGGCCCCAATCGGTCCGGTACCGCAACGACGCTAGAGCCGCGGTGCGGCCTGCCTTGTCACCTATGTTGCACCTCAGTGACAGTTCCACAGGCCCGTGGCGGCGGCGAGGATTTCGCATTGCCGCCGACTCCCATCTCTGATTCTATCTCCCTCGGGGCACGCGGGGTGCCAGGGTTAACGGGCTGGAAAGCCTAGATGTTGCATGATGCTCCGCGGGGATAAGGAGCGGGATCATGAGTACGAATACGCGTCAGCCGCGCCAGCCGAACGGGGCCTTGGCCCTGTCGGAGATGCGTGAATTCGCAACCTTCACCAAGGGCACGCAGCGCTATATCCGCCGCTCGCTCGACGTCGGCCTCGGCCGCCGCGACGCGGTCAAGCGCTGGTCTCGCGACATTGCCGAAGCCGCAAGCATCCGCGCCCAGGAGCGCGTCTATCAGCGGCTCGAGCATGTCCGCTCCTATGTGCCGGACGATTGCGGCCTCGACACCATGGAGCCGATGATGGCGCCGCTGGTCACGATGACCGCGTTCGACCTCGGCCAGGACCGGCTGAGCTGCTTCGCCTCCTATCGCTTTCTCTACGAGCGCCTGGTCGGCGCATCGGTGCGCCCATGGCTGCCCGCCGCTTTCTGCTCGGCGGCCGCGCTTCCGCACCTCCACCCGACACGCCGCCGCACTCTGCTCCAGTCGATCAGCGAAGCCGCGGCGACCGCGCCTGGCTGGTCGAGCCGCGAGCCGATGTTCGTCCCCGACTGGGTCGAGAAGGTCGACGTCGCCGTCGCCGGCTGACCCTTAGCTTTCGCTCCAACAGACGCCCGTCCGGCTCACCGCCGGGCGGGCGTTACTTTTTGGCGAGCCGCTCGACGAGGTCCTCGGCGAACTGGCTCAAGGTGTCGTCGCGCGCGCCCATGATGACGATCCGGTCGCCGGGGCGGGCGAGGTCGATAAGCCGGGCTGTCGACCGGGTGCGTTCCGGCGGCGGCTCGGCGATATGCTCGGCGTTGCGGCCGAGCGCGCGAACCCCCTCGATAATCCCGGCGCTGCCGACCGAGCGGTCGGTGGTTCCGCCATGATAGACGGGGTCGGGCATGATCAGCACGTCGTCGGGGCGCAGCTTGTCCGCGAAGGTGTCGATCAGCTCGCGGCCCATCTTAGCGAGGGGACCGAAGCCGTGCGGCTGGAAAAAGACCAGCAGCCGGCCGGGCGAGATGTGAAGCGTGTGCAAGGTCGCGGAGATCTTGTCCGGGTTGTGCCCGAAATCGTCGATCACGGTGACTCCGCTCGCCTCGCCGACCTTCTCGAAGCGGCGGCGCAATCCTGTGAAACCTTCCAGCGCCCGAGCGGCATCGGCGAGCGGGACGCCCGCGGCCGTCGCGGCGCCGATCGCGGCCAGCGCGTTGGCGGCGTTGTGGCGGCCCGGGACCTGCAAGCGGAGCGGAACGGTCTCGCCGGTTCGCCGGTCGCTCACGTTGAGGCTGATCGCGAAGGCCTCCTCGCGAAGGTTCGAGCCGACGAGGTCCGCCTCGTTGCCGTCGAGGCTGTAGGCGACCAGCTTGTCGGCGGGGAGCATCGCCGCGAGCAGGCGGGTCTCGTCGTCGTCGAGATTGGCGACGACCTTCTCGGCCTTGGCGGCGAAGTCGCCGAACAGGCGGCGAAGCTCCTCGAGCGACTTGTGGTCGAGGGTGATGTTGTTCAGCACCGCGACCTTGGGGCGGTAGAGTGCGATGGTGCCGTCGCTCTCGTCCACCTCGCTGACGAAATCCGGGCCGCTCCCGACGAGGGCGCTGGCGAAGGGTTGGTCGGGCGACACGAAATTCTTCATGATCGCGCCGTTCATCACCGTCGGATCGCGGCCGACGGCGTGGAGGATCCAGCCGATCATCCCGGTGACCGTCGACTTCCCCGAGGTGCCCCCGACGGCGATCCCGGTCTCGGCCTCGTTGAACAGCTGGGCGAGGAGCTCGGCGCGGCTGAGGCGCTCGGCGCCGACCTCGCGCGCCTTGACCACGTCGGGAACACTTTCCTCGACCGCAGCCGAGGCGACGAGGATCTGGCCTGAATCGCTGAGGCCCGAGCCATCCTGCGGGAACAGGGGAATGCCGCGAGCGCGAAGCGCCTCGAACTTCCCCGCAAGCTTGCCCTGGTCGAGCGTCCGGTCGGAGCCGGCGACACTGCCGCCGCGGCCCTGGACGATGAGCGCGAGCGGGAGCATGCCGCTGCCGCCGATCCCGCAGAAGAAATAGCGTTTGTCGAGGTTCATCGCGTCGCCCTATTGGGTGCCGAAGCGAACTTCAAACGGGATCGGGTGAATGCGGATCGGCGTCGTCGCGCCAAGCGGGCGTTTCGTCCGGGAGAGCGCGGAAAGAGTGACTGCGCTCGCGGCCGAGCAATTCCCCGGCATCGAGCTCGTCTTTCACTCGCAATGCTTCCTTGAGGACAATCATTTCGCGGGCAGTGACGAGGCGCGCCTTGCGGCCTTCGTCGCGGCCGCGAACGACCCTTCCCTCGACGCGCTCTGGTTCGCACGTGGCGGCTATGGCGCGTGCCGGATCGCCGAGGAGGCGGTGGCGGCGCTCGGTGCCGCCGCGCGCGACAAGGCCTATCTCGGCTATAGCGACGGCGGCTACCTTCTCGCCGCTCTTTACAAGGCTGGCTTCCCGAACGTCGCTCACGGGCCCGTCGTCCACGACGTCGCCCGCGACGGCGGAGGAGCCGCGGTCCATCGCGCGCTGGCCTGGCTCACCGAGCGAGCGGCGAGCGCGCTCGAGCCGGGCCTGGAGCGCGGCAGCGCTTATGCCGCCTTCAACCTCACCGTGCTTGGCCTGCTTACCGGAACGGCGCTTGAGCCCGACCTGACCGGCCATGTCCTTCTGATCGAGGACGTGTCCGAACATGCCTACCGGACCGACCGTGCGCTGTTCCACGTCACCTCGCAGCCGAATCTGCGCAGGATCGCCGGAGTCCGGCTCGGCCGTGTCACCGATGTTCCGGAAAACGATCCCGATTTCGGCGCGACCAGCGAGGAAATCGCGCGATACTGGTGCGCACGCTCGGGAATTCCCTTCCTCGGGCGGGCCGACATCGGCCATGATGCCGACAACAAGGTGGTTCCGTTCGGCGTGTTCTGAAGGCCACACTTTCCCATAGGAGCCCCATAGAACGCGGCTCCGCGCAACAGAGTGACGCAGTCCACTTGCAAACTGATTTGCATTGGTTCTAATCGAGCGCACAGGTTCACAGGAGGGAATGTTAAATGGCGAATGCGCAACAGTCCGGTCTGCAGCGTCCGGTCACGCCGTCGAAGGATCTTGCCGAGATCACCGGGAGCGATCCGCTTCCGCGCAGCCAGATGGTCAAGAAGGTGTGGGATCACATCAAGGCGAACAATCTGCAGAACCCGCAGAACAAGCGCGAGATCCTCGCCGACGACAAGCTGAAGAAAATCTTCGGCAAGGACAAGGTTTCGATGTTCGAGATGAACAAGCACCTGTCCAAGCACGTCAGCTAAGACAGCTTTCCCTTTACAGGGGCGTCCGCCCGTCCGGGACCTCCCGGGCGGGCGGATTTCGTTTGGGCCCCCGGAAGTTTCAGCCGCGGATTCGAAGTCCGATCCACACTGTCCGCGGAGTCGCCCGCTCGATCGTGCCGTCCGAGCCGATCCCTGCCTCGACGCGCGTGTCGGTGAGGTTCTCGGCGCGCGCCTCGAGCGACAGGCGGCGCGAAAGCGGCCACAGCAAGGCGGCATCGAAGGTGAGCGCATCGTCGAGCGACTGGCGGTTGAGGTCGTCCTCGAACTGCGTGTCGACATAGCGAGCGCTGAACGAGGCGCGGGCGCCATCGCGCGGCGACCAGGCGAGAGTGGCGGCGGCACTGTGGCGCGGCGTCTGCGCAGGCCGCAGGCCGTCGAGCGGCGCGGCGGGGCCGCTGGCCACGACCTCGGCGTCGGCGAAGCTGTAGCCGGCGCTCAGCGTCCAGCGCCCTAGCTCGACGCTTCCGTCGATCTCAATCCCGCGGCTGTCGATCGCCTCCAGGTTCTGGCGCTGGCGATATTCGCCGGCGGCCGAGACGAAGCCGACTCCGGGGAAGACCCCGGGCCCTTGGGCAAGAGTCACGTTGGCGATCGGATTTTCGAGGCGGTTGGCGAACAGCGTGACGCCGATCCGTGCCGCAGGCAGTGGCCGCCATTCGACGCCCGCTTCGGCGCCGCGTAGCCGCTCGGGCCGAAGCTCGGCGTTGGCGGCGGTTGCGTCCGGGCCGACTCGGAAGGGCCGGTAAAGCTCGTTGAGGGTCGGCAGTCGCCAGCCGAGATAGGCGGCGGCGCGCAGCGTGAGCGCCGGCATCGCGTGCCAGGCGATCCCGCCGCGAGCAGTGGGCTCCCAGCCGCTTCGGTCGGCAAAATCGGCGTCGGTGATCCGTTCGGACGTCGCGAAGATGCGCTCCTCGATCCGGCCGTCCTCGATCCACCAGCGGTCGATGCGCGCCCCGCCGCTCAGCACGAACGGCCACGCCTCGACGCCCGCCTCGGCGAACGCGCCGACCGTTCGCGTGCGCCCGCCGGCTTCGCGGCCGCGCGTGCCGACGCCGTTCTGGAAGTTGAACCGCTCGCGCGTCACGCCCGAAGTCTCGCGCCAGTCGCCGCCGAGGCGAAGCTGCGCGGGGCCCAGGCGCGGCCGAAGCTCGAACCGTGCCCCGAGCCCGGTCGAGGGCACCTCATATTGCTCCGCCGTTCGATTGGCGGCGGCCCGGCCTGCGGTCACCGAGGCGAAGCTGTTGTAGAAGCTGCGCGACTGCACATAAGCGAGAGCCGACCAAGGCAGCGCTCCGGATCCGACGAGACGGAGCGAAGCGTCGAGGCCATCGGCGCGGATCTCGCTGAACTCGGTTCCGCGCTCGCGCGCGTCGTGGAAGGCGAGGCCGCCCGCCTGCAGCTCGATGGCGCTGGTCAACGGGGCAACCGCACGAATGGCGAAGCTCGCCTGCTCGTAGGGCGAGGGCCGGTCGGCCGGACCGCGCTGTTGCTCGACGATGGGAATGAAGCCGTCGCCGCTCGCATAGCTGGCGCTCGCGGTCAGGAAGCCGCCGCCAAGATCGAGGCCGGTCGAGACGGACGAGTCGATGCCGGAGCGGCTGCCGACGGACAGGGAGGCGCCGACGCCGCGCAGGTCGTCGGGATCGGCGCTTTCAAGCTCGATCGTGCCGGCGAGCGCACCGGGGCCGGCCGCGCCGCTTCCGCCGCCCCGAACCACGCGCACCTGCCCGAGCCGGCGCGGATCGTAAGCGGGCCAGCTGATCCAGCCGCCGAACGGGTCGGTCTGCGGAACGCCGTCGAGGATCAGCAGCGCGCGCGACGAGGCATTTCCGCCGAGCGCGCGAAGGGTCGCGCCCTGGCTGGTCGGATTGGCGGAGCGCCCATCCGAGCGTCGGAAGAGCTGGAAGCCGGGAACGTCGCGAAGCAGCTCCTCGAGGCGGTTCGAGGACGACAGGTCGAGCCGCTCGCGGCCGATGGTGACGGTGCCGTACACGGCCTCGCCGGGAGCCTCGCCGAGCCCGCGCCCGGTGACGACGATGACATTCTCCTCCGCCGGCTGGGCGTGAGCGGATGCGGGGAGGGCGACGAGCGGCAGCAGGGCCAGACGAACCGACATCGCCAAGCCCTTACAGCAAAAAGCCGCGCCGACGAGCCGCGTCCTCGATCCGCCTTACAGGACATATTTGCTGAGGTCGGTGTCTCGGGCAATCTCGGCGAGCTGGCGGTCGACATAGGCCGCATCGACCGTGACGGTCTCGCCCTGGCGATCCTCCGCCTCGAAGCTCACCGTCTCGAGCAGCTTCTCCATCACCGTCTGAAGACGGCGGGCGCCGATATTCTCGACCTGCCCGTTCACCTCGGCGGCGACCCGGGCGAGTGCGCGGATGCCCTCGTCGGTGAACGCGACCTCGACGCCCTCGGTCTTGAGCAGCGCGCGATATTGCTCGGTCAGGCTGGCCCGGGTGTCGGACAGGATCCGAACAAAATCTTCTTCCGTCAAAGCCTTCAACTCGACCCGGATCGGGAGCCGGCCCTGAAGCTCCGGCAGGAGATCGGAGGGCTTGGCGATATGGAACGCACCGGACGCGATGAAGAGGACGTGGTCGGTCTTCATCGGCCCATATTTGGTGGCGACCGTGGTTCCCTCAATCAGCGGCAACAGGTCGCGCTGGACGCCTTCGCGGGACACGGAGCCGCCGCGAACGTCGCTGACCGCGATCTTGTCGATCTCGTCGAGGAAGACGATCCCGTTGGCCTCGGCATCCTTCAGCGCGACCCGGTTGACGTCGTCCATGTCGAGGCGCTTGTCGCTTTCCTCCTCGATCAGCTTGGCGAGCGCGTCCTTGACCTTCATCTTGCGGCGCTTCTTGGGCGGGCCGCCCATCGCCTTGCCGAGCATCTCGCTGAGATTGATCATTCCGACCTGGCCCGGCATTCCGGGAATCTCGAATGACTGGTTGGGCGTGTCGATCATCTCGATCTCCACTTCCTTCTCGTCGAGATGGCCGTCCTCGCCCATCTTTCGGAAACTCTCCCGGGTCGCCTGACTGGCTTCCTTGCCGGTGAGAGCGTCGAGCAGTCGCTCAACCGCGGCTGCCTCCGCCGAATCGCGGACCGCCTCGCGGCGCCGCTCGCGTTCCAGGCGAACCGCCTCTTCAACGAGGTCGCGGGCGATCTGCTCGACGTCGCGTCCGACATAGCCGACCTCGGTGAACTTGGTCGCCTCGACCTTCACGAACGGAGCGTCGGCGAGCTTGGCGAGGCGGCGGCTGATCTCGGTCTTGCCGCAGCCGGTCGGCCCGATCATCAGGATGTTCTTGGGAGTCACCTCCTCGCGCAGCCCCTCGGGGAGCTGCTGGCGGCGCCAGCGGTTGCGAAGAGCGACCGCGACCGCGCGCTTGGCCTCGTCCTGGCCGATGATGTGCGCGTCGAGAGCGGCCACGACCGCCTTCGGGGTCAGGCCCTTCCTGGCGCGGGCGGTTTCTTCGGGGGAGGGCTGCTGCCCTTCGGGAGACCCGCGCTGGGCGGGGAAAGCGCTGACATTTTCCATACTGACAGCAAGATGGATGCGCGGTTGCGCAGTTGCAACGGGAGGGGCGATAACGGGCCCGGGAGGCGGTGATGCGGGTCAAGTCGCTGGTGCCGATGGCGCATGTCGCGGACGTCGAGGCCTCGGCGGTATTCTACGCCCAGCTCGGCTTCGAGGTTCAAGGCAGCTTCACGCCGGACGGAGACCCTGCGCCGTCTTGGGTGTCGCTGGTGTCGGACGGCGCCGAGCTCATGCTGGCGCGGGCGAGCGAACCGGTGGTTGCGGACCAGCAGGCCGTGCTGTTCTATCTCTATTGCGCTGACGTTGAGGCGATGCGCGCGCAGTTGATCGAAGCAGGGCTCGCCCCGGGCGAGATCGCCAGGCCCTTCTACAACCCCCACGGCGAGTTCCGGCTGGTTGATCCGGACGGCTACGTGCTGATGATCGCCCACCTCTAGCGGGGGGTCACTCCGCCGCGAGGAGGCGCTCGGCGCCGCCGAGGTCGACGCTTACCAGGCGGCTGACGCCTTTCTCCACCATGGTCACTCCGAACAGTCGATGCATCCGGCTCATCGTCACCGCGTTATGGGTGACGATCAGATAGCGGGTGTCCGTCTCCTGGGTCATGCGGTCGAGAAGGCTGCAGAAGCGTTCGATATTGGCGTCGTCGAGCGGCGCGTCGACCTCGTCGAGGACGCAGATCGGCGCGGGGTTGGTCAGGAACAAGGCGAAGATCAGCGCAACCGCGGTCAGCGCCTGTTCGCCGCCTGACAGCAGCGTCAACGACTGGAGGCGCTTGCCCGGCGGCTGGGCCATGATCTCGAGGCCGGCCTCGAGCGGATCGTCGCTCTCGATCAGCTCGAGATGGGCCTGGCCGCCCTCGAACAGGGTGGTGAACAGGCTCCGGAAATGGCGGTCGACTGCCTCGAAAGCGGTCAGCAGGCGGGCGCGGCCCTCGCGGTTGAGGCTTCCGATCGAGCCGCGCAGGCGGTGGATCGCGGTGCCCAGCTCTTCGCGCTCGGCGGCGCTGGTGGTGACCTCTTCCTCGAGCTCGGCAAGCTCGCGCTCGGCGATCAGATTGACTGGGCCGATCCGTTCGCGGTCCTGGCTAAGCTTTTCGAGCCGCGCCGACTCCTGATGGGCCTCGCCAAGATCGGCCTCGTCGAAGCCGATGCGCTGGGGGAGGAGCGGGGGTGGGCATTCGAATTTCTCGCCCGAGATGCGCCCCATCTCGACCCGGCGATGGTCCTGGCTCTCGGCTCGGGCGAGTGCGCCCGCACGCGCCTCGCGGGCGATCGCGAGCGCCTCGTTGGCATTGGCGAGGCGGCCGTCGGTCGCCTGAAGAGCGGCTTCGGCAGAACGCTCCGCTGCGGCGGCTTCGGTCGCGGAGCGGGCGGCCTCTGCCGACTGGGTTTCCGCGGCGCTGGCCTGTGCCCCGAGCCGCTCGGGCGCATCGGCGAGGGACTCGGCCTCCGCATCGGCGTCCTGGATCCGCCGCGTCAGCTCCTCGTCCCGATCGACGGCCTTCGACGAGCGCTGGGTCCAGGCCTCGATCTCCTGGGCGGCGGCCGTCCGGCGCTGTTGGTCGGCGGCGAGGGCGCGGGCGTGGGTGGCGAATTCGGCTCGGGCCTCGGCGACCGCCGCTTGGGCGGCTTCGGCGGCTTCGGCAGCGACCTGAACGCGGGCCCTGGTAGCGGCCGGATCGGGAAGGGCGTCCAACGCGACCTGTGTTTCTTCATGGCGCGCCTGGGCCTCGGCGAGGTCCTTGGCGGCCTGGTCGGCGCGCTCGTCGAGGCCGGAACGGCGAATTTCGAGCCGCTCGAGCTCGGTGTTGACCTGGTCCTCTTCGCGCACCGAGTCCCGAATCGCACCGTTCGCCTCGGCTTCCGCGCGGCGTGCGGCATCGGCGGCCTCGCGCGCCGACTGGACCCCCGCGAGCGCGGTTTCGATGCGCCCCTGAGCAGCAGCCACGCTGTCGCGGGCGGCGGGGAGGGCGGCTTCGATCTCTTCGAGCCGGTTGACCCGGATCAGCCGCTCGGCGGCGGCGGCGCCCAGCCCGGTGGCGATGAAGCCGTCCCAGCGGCGCAGGCGCCCTTCCTTGGTGACGATGCGCTGGCCGACGGCAAGGTCGAGGCTTCCGTCGTCGCTGTCGACGACGCCGATCTGGGCAAGGCGGCGGGCGAGCGCGGCCGGCGCCTTAACATGATCGGCGAGCGGTGCGACGCCCGGCGGCAATGCCGGGTCTCCGGGCTTCGGCGAAGCACCGGTCCAGGCGCGCAATCCGTCGTCGCCGATCGCCGCTTCAAGATCCTCGCCGAGCGCGGCGGCGAGGGCGCGCTCGAAGCCCTTGGCGGCTCGGACCTGGTTGATCGCGCGGTCGCCGGTGCCGCCCTCGACGGCCTTGCGCAGCGCTCCAGCCTCGGACTCGAGAGCGGCGAGGCCGGCTCGGGCGGCGGCGGCATCGGCCTGCGCGGAATCG
>JAEZHP010000093.1 GCA_023416515.1 Pseudomonadota bacterium
AATACGACCCGTTCGGCGCGGCCCACGCCTCGACCTCAATCTCGGCCGGTCTGGGCTTTGCCTCGGCACGCGACCAGAAGGGCGAGAACAACAAGGTCGTGGCCGTCATCGGTGACGGCTCGATCACGGCGGGCATGGCCTATGAGGCGATGAACAACGCCATCGAGGCCACCAATGGCCAGTTCATGGTCATCCTGAACGACAACGACATGTCGATCGCGCCGCCGGTCGGGGCCATGAGCGCCTATCTGGCCAAGCAGGTGTCGGGTGACGCCTATCAGCGCGTCCGCAACTTCGGCAAAAAGTTCGTCGACCACATGCCGCGCCCGATCCGCGAGACGGCTCGCAAGGCCGAGGAATACGCCCGCGGCATGGTCGCGGGCGGCACCTTCTTCGAGGAGCTGGGTTTCTACTACATCGGCCCGATCGATGGTCACGACATGACCCATCTGGTGCCGGTGCTGAAAAACGCGCTGAACATCACCGACAAGCCGGTTCTGGTCCACGTCGTGACGCAGAAGGGCAAGGGCTACGCCCCCGCCGAGAACAGCGCCGACAAATACCACGGCGTGGTCAAGTTCGACGTGGAGTCGGGCAAGCAGGCCAAGCCGATCTCGAACGCGCCGAGCTACACCAAGGTGTTCGGCACCGAGCTGATCAAGCACGCGGCCAATGATCCGAAGATTGTCGGCATCACCGCCGCCATGCCCTCGGGCACGGGCATCGACCTGTTCGGTCAGGCCTTCCCGGATCGTGTGTACGATGTCGGTATTGCCGAACAGCACGCCGTGACGTTTGCCGCCGGTATGGCCGCCGACGGCATGAAGCCGTTCTGCGCCATCTATTCGACCTTCCTTCAGCGCGGTTACGATCAGGTGGTCCACGATGTGGCCATCCAGTCGCTGCCCGTGCGCTTTGCCATGGACCGTGCGGGCCTTGTCGGCTCTGACGGCTCGACCCATGCCGGTTCGTTCGACATCGGCTTCATGGGCGCTCTGCCGGGCATGGTGCTGATGGCAGCCGCCGATGAGGCCGAACTGGCCGCCATGATCGCCACCTCGCTTGAAATCAACGACCGTCCAAGCGCCTTCCGCTATCCGCGCGGTGACGGCGTGGGCGTGGAAATCCCCGAACTGGCCAAGCCGCTGGAAATCGGTAAGGGCCGCATCGTCAAGGAAGGCACCAAGGTCGCCATCCTGTCGCTGGGCACCCGCTTGCAGGAAAGCCTTAAGGCCGCCGACATTCTGGAACAAGCCGGTATCTCGACCACCATCGCCGACGCCCGCTTCGCCAAGCCGCTGGACGAGGACCTGATCCTGCGTCTGGCCAAGGACCACGAAGTGCTGATCACGGTGGAAGAGGGCGCTATGGGCGGTTTCGGTGCCTTCGTGCTGCAAATGCTGGCCGAGAAGGGCGCTCTGGACCGCGGCCTGAAGATCCGCACCATGCACCTGCCGGACATCTTCCAGGACCACAACAGCCCCATGGCCATGTATGACGAGGCTGGCCTCAACGCCAAGCACATCGCCGCAAAGGCCATTGAGGCGCTGTGTAGTGCATAAGTATAATGCTCTAAGTCTTAAAAATTTGAACAACCTGATTTGATCAGCAGCCCCTGTTGGCTCATTTACTAAATGTATTGAAGTCGAACAGGGGCTTTTTTCCACATAAAAATGAGTTAGTATATTTATCAATTAGTTCTTGGCTGGGAATTAGCATTTTAGCGACATGAATTCTTATTTGGTTTATTGTATTGAAATCATATGATGGTATTCCTAATTTAGATCGCGTCTCTTCAGTTAGGTAGTTTAGTCTATTTTTGTACTTATCTAAGTCATTGTTGTCGTCTAAATATTTTTTAATGCAGTAATAAAAAAGTTCTTGGCAGTTTATTATGTCCAAGGTTCCTTTTAAATGCTCGTCAAATGCCTCTTTGAATGAGGCATTTTTCAATACATCTCTATAAAATGGAAAGGTATTATTTTCTGTATCTTCAAATAATATTTTATCATGTGAAGATATGAATAAATATGCTGGGCACGGCTTTGATGGTTCCAGCTCTTTGTACATATCTAAACCATAACAAACCGAAGAAAATAATACGAGATTGTTGTTTGTATCTTTATTTAACAGACTAAATTCTTCAAATAATTCGTTCCAAGTTATATTTTCACCGCTTATAAGTTGTAATCCTTTATATTTGTCGCCGTGAAAATCTAAATGTATAATCGGCTTTAGATTGCATTTATTTATTAATGTTCTAATATGATTTACTATTGATATAAATTCGTCTTTGCTGATGATTTTATATTCTCGAAACAAAAATTTATTAACACCCATGAATGGCGCGAGATCGTCCAGAATTCTATTTGAGTATCCTTGATCTTGTTCAGGTAGTGACTGTATCCAAATTAAGGAATTTAGTTCTAAATCTTCATAGTTTTCGAATTTTTCCATTTGAAAATCTCTCAGTACGCCAGCGCCAAGCCATCCTTGCGCATCTCTGACGCGGCACCGTAGGTCCAGCGGCCGTCGGGGTTTTGCTGCATCATGATGTTCTGGTAGCCGCCGAAGCCGCCGTCGGGCTCGCCGAGGTTCCAGCCCATTTCGGTCAGGCGGGCCTTGGTGGCTTCGGGCACGCCGTTTTCGAGGTGCAGTTTGCCGACGCCCTGTTGGGGCTCTCCCGTTGGCTCGGTCGAGCCATAGTGCTGCCAGCGAGGCGCATCGCCCGCTTCCTGCGGGTCGAGGCCGTAATCGACCATGTTGATGATGATCTGGGCCTGTCCCTGCGGCTGCATGCCGCCGCCCATGACGCCGTAGGCCATCCACGGCTTGCCATCCTTGCAGGCAAAGCCCGGAATGATGGTGTGGAAGGGGCGCTTTCCGGGGGCGTATACATTAGGGTGACCGTCCTCGACCGAGAACAGTTCGCCACGGTTCTGGAACATGAAGCCCAGCGTGCGGCGGCCACTGTCCGGCACAAGGCCTGAGCCCATGCCGCGATAGTTGGACTGGATC
>JAEZHP010000126.1 GCA_023416515.1 Pseudomonadota bacterium
CTGCCGAGCAGGTGAGACGACTGCGTGACCTCGGCTGCGATCTCGCCCAGGGGTTGTTCTTCGGTCCCTGGCAATCGGACCAGATCGCCACGGACCGGCTGTCTACGCGCAACCCCGTGGGTGATGCCCGGCTCCGGCTCGTGGGGTAGGTCATCTCAACGCGGATGCTTCCGCGTCCCGCCCGCGTGTCGGGAGTGGGTTGAGGGTGAGGGGATCGCGCATGCCTGCGGCGCGCGGTGTGCCGGGACTTCCAGACGTCCGGAACGGTAACGCCAAGGTGCCCTCTAGCGCATCAGGAAAATGCCGACCATAGCGCACACCCCAACCAGGACGGCGAAGATCGCCAGGCGTTCGGGCAGTTGTTCGTCCGGGAGTGGCGGAACGTTCCCATCAGGAAACTCTTCGATATTGACCCAGGTCGCCATGTTGCGGGCGTGACGAATGGCCACGATCAGGATGGCGATGCCGATGCCTATGGCCGCCAGCGAGAAGGCTCGTGAGGGCGTGGCGGTGGTCGATTCCCCGGCGAGCGTGCCAGTTTCTCGCTGAAGGAAGAGAAAGCTGCCAAAGCCAAAGGCAATCAACGAAAAGCTGTACCGCACCGCCTGCATCAACTGATCGTCGAGCATCATGCGGGCCTGCGCCCAGCGGACATTTTCGGGGTGATGGGGACGAGTTGGTGTGTTGCTGGTCATTGATGGTGCCTCCCCAGCCGCTGATGATGGTGCTGGCTCCGGATCACGCGGGCCATGGACGGAATGACCCTCAGCCTCTCTTGTCACTGGCCTGACTGGTAGCCCGGTTGGCAAGATTCAGGCCGCGCCCGGAGGGGCGCAATCCCGGCTGCCCGAGCGCCGGGGACCCCCGCCTGGCTGATCCGGCACTTGCCCGGACGCACCGGGCGGGCGCAGGCGCCACCCCCACACCCCGGTGACGTACAGCACCGCCCTCGGGCAGATACGGCCAACCTGCGGCCATCTGCGGCCAACTTGCGGCCAATCTGCGGCCACCTGCGGCCAATCTGCGGACACATTGGCCGAAAACCCCGGTATGTTTTGCTGGGGTGTTTGGCGGCGGCATCTGGTGAGATGGAGAGAAGACGCAATCTGTGTCGTTCTCTCTGTCAGGAGCCAGCTGCCATGGACCGCAACCGCTTCGATACCCTCACCCGTGCGCTCGCCAGTCCCGAGTCGCGCCGCCGCCTGCTGGGGGCGCTGGCCACCCTGCCTGTGGTGGGTGGGCTGGCCGGATTCCTCTCCCCGGAGGATGAGGCCGAGGCCAAGGACCGGCGCAGGCGGCGCAAGGGGCGGCACAAGCGGCGCAAGGACAAGAGCAAGCACCAGCGCAAGGGCAAGCAGGGGTGCAAGCCGAAGAGTACGGCCACCGTCTGCGCCGGGCGGTGCGGGTCGGTCAAGAACCGCCAGACCTGCGGCAAGACGGTGGACTGCGGGAGTTGTGAGTGCAATCCGCCCTGTGGGGAGTGCTCCACCTGCCAGGGATCGGCCGGTACACCGGGCACGTGCGTCCCACAAGCTGCCGACACGCCCTGTGGCGAAGCCATCTGCAGGGATGGAGTGCTCCAGCCGCAAGGGATCTGCAACCATAGTGGCACGTGTGCGGCGGCGGCGCCCGTCTCCTGCACGCCCTACAGCCAGTGCGACGGCAACACCTGCGCTACAAGCTGCAGTGGTAACCCCGACTGTGTGGCCGGCGCGATCTGCGTGGATGGCGCCTGCCAGACCTGTGATGTGACCTGCAGCGGGTCCCCGGCCGACTGCGGCGCGGCCCTGCAGACGGCCCTCAACGGAAGCGCGACTACGCTCCACGTCTGCCCTGGTATTTACGCAGGTGGGTTCACCATTAATCGCAATGTGACAGTGATTGGTGCGGGACAAGGGGCGGCCCCAGCCGTGGACACGATCCTCGATGGTGGCGGCACGCAGCGGGTGGTGCGCATCCCCAGCGGTGCCATCACGCTACACCGGCTGCGCGTCCGGAACGGATACGCGGACGTGGGCGGAGGCGGCATTCGACACGAGGGAGACGGCCTGACCATGCATGACTGCACAGTGACTTCCAACCATGGGCTGTTAGGCGGCGGCGGCATCTTCCACAATTCCGGACTCCTGGCCATGGAGAACTGCACGGTGAGCGACAACATCGCGCCAATGAATGGAGCCTGGGCTTCCGAAGGCGGTGGACTCTATATAGAGAGCTCCGCCATCCTGACCGACTGCCAGGTCACTGGCAACACCGTCGCTGGTTACGCCGGCGGCATCGTCTTTAGAGGGTATGGCACATTGACCCTGGCCGGGAGTACCAGCATCACCGCCAACCGAGCTTTCCAGGGCGGCGGCATTCGCCACTTTGGTTATGGTTCCGTCAGCATTGGCAAGGATTGCCGGGTCAGCGGGAACACCGCCGACGCCGGCGAGGGAGGCGGCATCTATACCTCGTCAGGCGCGGTCACTCTGGATGGGCCACATCCCTCACCGATCGTGACGGGCAACTGCCACGAGAACTGCGTGGGCAGTGTGGAGG
>JAEZHP010000129.1 GCA_023416515.1 Pseudomonadota bacterium
TGATCAGCCTGGTGGCCATCGCGCTGGCGATAACGACGGCCGGCTGCGCGCGGCGCAATCGCGAGCTGCCGCCCGAGCCGCCGAGCTCGACCACGCCGACCGGCGAGGAGACCAACCCCTACGGAAACGACAGCGGCGTCGGCACCGCCGCCCTGCCGGGATCGCGCGCCGACTTCGTCCAGAGCGTGATCGCCGACCGCGTCTTCTTCGCCTTCGACAGCTATTCGATCGACGACGAGGCGCGCCGCACCCTCGATTCGCAGGCGCAGTGGCTGCTTCGCAATCCCAACGTCCGGGTGACGATCGAAGGCCATGCCGACGAGCGCGGCACCCGCGAATATAACCTCGCATTGGGCGAGCGCCGCGCCAACGCGGCACGGCTCTATCTCGAGAGCCGCGGCATCTCCTCGGCGCGGATGCAGACGATCAGCTGGGGCAAGGAGCGCCTCGAGGCGTTTGGCTCCGACGAGCAGTCCCACGCCCGCAATCGCCGCGCAGTGACGGTGGTGCCGGAATAAGGGAATTCCCTCTCCCCTCCGGGAGAGGGTGGCTGAGCAAAGCGAAGCCGGGTGAGGGCACGCGCTTGCCCTCACCAACTCCGACTGAGCCGCTGCGCGGCTAAGTCTTCGTATCCTCTCCCCTCGGGGAGAGGATTAGCCGAACGCTTCGTCCAATAGCCGCGCAAGCCTCAGTCCGCCGCGCGTCACTTGCGTTCGCACCACCGGAATGAGCTCCCTTATCTGCTCCTGGGTGATGACCGGAGGCTCGGACGGGACTTCGGCGCAGGGGTCGCCGAGAACGCCGCCATAAGCGAAGCGGCGGCTGACCTCCCAGCTCTCGCGCGCCCAATCCTCGACACTGCCTTGCGCCATCGTCCGGCGCTCTTCCATTCCGACGCTGCTCAGCAAGCCGCGCGCCTCGCCGGGCGGGGTTGAGATCGAACGTTCGGCAAGGAGGCCGTCCCAGATGGCGTGGAGGTTCGACTGGATTCGGCTGTAATAGGCACGGAAACGGTTGCCGCCGAGATCGCCGCGGTCGCCGGCGTGGAGCGGCTGGTGAAGATCGCCGACGAAGTGGACCAGGAAGAGCAGGGCCTGGAGCCGCTCGCGGCGGGGCAAGGTGCGGTCCTTCAGGAGCCGGACATTGCGCTCGACTTGGGCGGACACGCAATTGCCGTTGGCGCAGGCGCTTTCTATGTCGAACGGGCGGCACACGTTGACGTTCTGATAGTGCCAAGGCGCGGTGTAGCTGAAGCGGTCGCCGCGGCGGATGCAGTCGGCCCACACGCTGGCTTGGCCGATCGTGGCGACCGGGCAGTCGGGAGTCTCGAGAAGGGCGCCCTGGCGGAGCAGGCGGCGGATCTCGGCGCGGGTCGTGGGGCTCACTTCCTCAATCGCGATTTGGGCGACGGTTTCGTGCCCATAATCCCACCAGGCGAAGGCGGGGGTGGGGAGGAGGAGCAGGGCGAGCAGAGCCATAATCCTCCCCATGAGCCTTCGGCTCACAGGGAGGTTTGAAATGTCGCGCATGATCAGCCGCGCTCGCCTTGCGGGGCGCTGGCGGCAGTCTGGCTTTCCTCGTCGCCATAGATGGCGACGCTTCGGCCGGCTGGGCTGGCCTGGCCGCGGTACATTCCCGGCGTGTTGAAGCTGTAGATGCCGTCCCCGCTGGGGGTGACGACGATGACGCCGCCGGTGCCGCCCAGTGCGTGCATCTCTCGGATCACGGTGTCGGCCGCCTGCTGGGCAGTGTCCTGGGTGAAGCGAAGCCGCGCGCAGATTTCGTGGGCGACTCCCTCGCGGATGAAGAACTCGCCGGCGCCGGTCGCGGAGACCGCGCAGGCGCGGTCGTCGGCATAGGTGCCCGCGCCGATGATCGGGGAATCGCCGATCCGGCCCCAGCGCTTACCGGTGAGGCCGCCGGTCGACGTCGCCGCGGCGACATGGCCGTCGCGGTCGACCGTGACCGCTCCGACGGTTCCATATTTGAGGTCGATGTCGAAGCTCTGCGCCGACGGCCGGCTCCGGAACTCCTCGAGCTGGCGGCGGCGCTCGGGCGTGTGGAACCACTCGTTGGGGACCTGCTCGAGGCCCTGCTCGCGCGAGAATTGGTCGGCGCCGAGGCCGCGAAGGAAGACGTGCGGGCTGTGCTCCATCACCCGGCGGGCGAGGCTGATCGGGTGGCGGGTGTTGGAAGTGCCGGTGATCGCGCCGGCGCCGCGGGTGCGGCCGTCCATGATCGAGGCGTCATGCTCGATCGTGCCTTCATAGGTGAAGACGGCGCCTCGGCCGGCGTTGAAATTGGGGTCGTCCTCGAGCTCGCGGACCGCAGCCTCGACGGCGTCGAGAGCGCTTCCGCCGCGCTGGAGGATCTCCGAACCGGTCGCAAGCGCATGGTCGAGCGCAACGCGGATCTCGCGGTCCTTCTCGGGCGTCAGCCGGCCGCGCTCGATCACTCCGGCGCCGCCATGGATGACCAGCCGCCATGCCGGGCGCTCGCCCTGGGCGGGGGATTGGGCGGCGGCGGGAGTGGACATCAGCAGGGCTCCGATCAGCAGCAGCAAACGCATGGGCACCTCCATTGGGCTCCGGGTCCTTAGGGGGTGGGACGTCGGAGGTGAAGTGCCCACCGGCGCTGGATTCCGCTTGCCGGATCGAGGCACCTCATATAAAGATGATATCAGATTTAAAGGGAGGCAAAGATGACTGACGTCCGTACCGAGGGGCTTCGAGTGAGCCGGGAGACCGCAGCTGCGACGATCAGCGGCTATCAGGTGCTTCTGGTCCTTCTCGCGGCCATCGCTCTCACCATCGGCGGCGCGTCCCAGATCGATGGACCCAACCAGATTTTGGGTGTCGTGCTCGCCGTCGCCGGCGCGCTCATCGCGCTGTTCATCGTTTGCGGCTTCTACATGCTCCAGCCCAACCAGGCGGCGGCGATCACCCTGTTCGGCGACTATCGCGGGACGGACCGCGTCGCGGGGCTTCGCTGGGTGCTCCCGTGGATGATCCGGAAGAAGGTGTCCGTGCGCGCGACCAACTTCATTTCCGAGCGGATCAAGGTCAACGAGCTTCGCGGAAACCCCGTCGAGATCGCCGCGCAGATCGTGTGGCGGGTGACCGACACCGCCCAGGCGCTGTTCGACGTCGACGATTATAAGGCGTTCGTGGTGGTCCAGACCGAGGCCGCGGTGCGCTCGATCGGATCGCGCTACGCCTATGACGATCTCGAGCACCAGGAAGAGGTGACCCTTCGCGGAAGTCACGAGGTGGTGAACGGCGAGCTTCGCCTCGAGCTGATCGAGCGGCTGAAGGGCGCCGGAATCACCATCGACGAGAGCGGCCTCACCCACCTCGCTTATGCTCCGGAGATCGCCAGCGCGATGCTTCGCCGCCAGCAGGCGCAGGCGGTGGTCGCGGCCCGGGCGACCCTGGTCGCGGGCGCGGTCGGGATGGTCGAGATGGCGCTCGACTCGCTGAGCGAGAAGGGAGTGGTCGATCTCGACGACGAGCGCCGGGCGACGATGGTGTCGAACCTGATGGTCGTGCTGTGCGGCGAGCGCGAGGCGCAGCCGGTCGTCAACGCGGGCACGCTGTACCAGTAAGCGACGGGAGGCCCCCGTGCCCGACCCCAAGAAGGCCTTCCCGCTGCGCATCGAGCCGGCCCTGTGGGACCAGCTCGAGCGCTGCGCGGCGGCCGAGTTCAGGAGCGTCAACGCGCAGATCGAGGTGCTCCTGCGCGAGGCCTTGGCGCGGCGCGGGATCAAGGTCGCGCCGCCCGAGCAACGCCCGCGCGGCCGGCCCAGGAAGGATGGAGCCGCGTCCTGACCCGCATCGACTTTCGCTTGTAACGGCAAAGGCCTATATCCCGGCCATGTCCGTACGCCCCTGGAGAGATATCGTCCGCCGCCCGTCGCGGCAGATCATGGTCGGCAACGTCGCCGTCGGCGGCGACGCGCCGGTGACGGTTCAGACCATGACCAACACCCCGACCTCCGACGCGAAGGCGACGATCGACCAGATCCGGCGCTGCGAGGAGGCGGGAGTCGACATCATCCGGGTGTCGTGCCCGGACGTGGAGAGCACCGCCGTGCTGAGGCAGATCGTTCGGGCCGCTCGCGTGCCGATCGTCGCCGACATCCATTTCCACTACAAGCGCGCGCTGGAGGCGGCGGACGCGGGCGCTGCGTGCCTCCGGATCAATCCGGGCAATATCGGCTCGGAGGAGCGGGTTCGCGAGGTGATCGCGGCGGCCAAGGCGAACGGCTGCGCGATTCGCATCGGCGTCAATGCCGGCAGCCTCGAGAAGGACCTGCTCGAGAAATATGGCGAGCCGTGCCCCGAGGCGCTGGTCGAGAGCGCTCTCGACCATATCAAGATCCTGCAGGACCACGACTTCCACGAATATAAGGTCGCGGTGAAGGCGAGCGACGTGTTCCTCGCGGTCGCGGCCTATCAGCAGCTCGCCGAGGCGGTCGATTGCCCCCTCCATCTCGGAATCACCGAGGCGGGCGGCTTCGTCGGCGGAACGGTGAAGAGCGCGATCGGGATCGGCTCGCTGCTGTGGTTCGGGATCGGCGACACGATCCGAGTCTCCCTCTCGGCCGAGCCGGAGGAGGAAGTTCGGGTCGGCTACGAGATCCTGAAGGCGCTGGGCATCCGCAATCGCGGAGTGCGCGTCGTGTCGTGCCCGAGCTGCGCGCGCCAGGGCTTCGACGTGATCCGCACGGTTCAGACGCTGGAGGAGCGCCTCCAGCATATCCGGACGCCGATGTCGCTTTCCGTGCTCGGCTGCGTCGTCAACGGGCCGGGCGAGGCGCGCGAGACCGACATCGGCATCACCGGCGGCGGCAACGGCAAGCACATGGTCTATCTGAGCGGAGTTACCGACCATCACGTCCAGGACGCCGACATGGTCGAGCATATCGTCCGACTGGTCGAAGCCAAGGCCGCCGAGATCGAGGCGGCGAACGTGGTCGTCCCCGCTGCTGCGGAATGAGTTAACCATCGCTCTTCATCCCGCCTGAAGCCGTGCCGGCTAGTCCGGCGGGATGAACGGTGGGCTCAAGATCGTCGTGGTGCTGGTCGTCGGCATCTTTTGGGCGCTGGTCCGGCCCGGCGACGGTGCGCCGGCGCCCCGCGTGGAGGCCTCGGTAGCCGCAGATGCGCCGGAGGAAATCCGACTCCAGCGGCGCGGGGACGGGCATTTCTACCTTCACGGAATGGTCAACGGACAGATCGTCGAGTTCCTCGTCGACACCGGCGCCGACAGCGTCGTCCTCACCGTCGAGGATGCGGCGCGCGTCGGGCTCGACGTCGACAAGTCGCGCTTCCGGGTGATCGGGAGCGGGGCCGCTGGCCCGGTCCAGGGGCAGGTAAGCAGGCTCGACAGCGTCGAGGTCGAAGGCCGCACGGTCACCAATATGCGGGCGATGGTCGCCAACGGCCTCGAACAGTCGCTGCTCGGCCAGGATTTCCTGACCCGATTCCGCTCGGTTCAAATGAGCGGAGCCACGATGGTTCTTCGGTGACTCGCTTACCGGTCGTTCACCATGAGGTTTAAGCGCGTCTTGGGCTGGGGCCGCTAGGATCGCAGCCATGGGCAAGGCACTTATCCTCTTCGTGCTCGTCGGGCTTGGCGTCGGCTTCCTGATCCCGATCGACAGCGGCGACGCGCCCAAGGCGGAGGTGGCGCAGGCCGCCAAGCCTGAGGAGGCGCCTGCCGCCGAGCAGCCGGCCCAGCCCGCCGCCGCGGGATGGGGCACCGAGACCCGGCTCCGGCGCGACGGCAGCGGTCATTTCCTCGCCGAGGCGCGGATCAACGGTCAGCCGATCCAAGCCGTCGTCGACACCGGCGCGTCCACCGTCGCCCTGACCGTCGCCGACGCTCAGCGGGCGGGCATTGCCGTCGATCCGTCGCGCTTCGACGTCGTCGGAAGCGGCGCGAGCGGGGCGGTTCGCGGCCACGAGATCTCACTCAGCAGCGTCAGCGTCGACGGCAAGGAAGTGCGCTCGATCCGCGGGGTCGTGCTCGAAGGGCTCGACGTGTCGCTGCTCGGCCAATCCTATCTGTCGCGAATCAGCGGGGTCGAGATGCGCGGCGACGAGATGGTCCTGCGCTAGCCCGACGGGGGCTGTTCACCCCGACCGAAAGCGCTAAGCGCGCCGGACCATGTCCGCGCCGCGTTCCTCAAGCATCGCAATTCCCTTCGCCGTCGCAACGCTCGGCATCGCGTGCTTCTCGGCGATGGACGCGGTGATGAAGCATCTGGTGGTGACGATCGGCGCCTATAATGCGCTGGTCTGGCGGATGGGCGCGGTGGCGGTGCTCAGCGGCATCGCTTTCGCGGCGCTTCGGTCAGCCTGGCCGGCGCGCTCGGTGATGCGAATCCACGTCATCCGCGGCCTGGTCAGCACGGTGATGGGCTTCCTGTTCTTCTGGGGGCTGGGGCGAGTGCCGCTCGCGCAAGGGGTCGCTCTCGCCTTCATCGCGCCGCTGATCGCGCTCTATCTCGCAGCGGTGCTTCTCCACGAGCGGATCGAGCGGCGCGCGATCCTCGCTTCGCTTCTCGGGATTGCGGGCGTGGCGGTGATCTTCGCCGGACAGGCTCAGGCCGATCTTGGGCCGGAAGCGCTGCTCGGCTCGCTTGCGATCCTCGCCTCGGCCTGCCTCTATGCCTACAACATCATCCTGATGCGCCAGCAGGCGCTGGTCGCCGGGCCGCTGGAGGTCGCTTTCTTCATGAGCCTGTTCACCACGCTCGGCCTCCTGCCCGCGGCGCCGTTCCTGGCGGTGCCGCCCCCGGTCGAGGTCTGGCCCGCGGTCGCGGCGGCGGCCCTGCTGTCGTTCGGATCGCTGATGCTTCTCGCCTGGGCCTATGCCCGGGCCGAGGCCCAGCATCTCGCGCCGGTCGAATATACCGCCTTCATCTGGGCGGTGATGCTCGGCTGGATCTTCTTCGGCGAGGCGGTTCAGCCGCTGACCCTGGTTGGCGCCGCGATGATCGTCGGCGCTTGCCTGCTCGCGGCGACGCGGCGGCCCGACGTCGGCGCCGAGGTCGAGAGCGGCATTCCTGGAGGTGCATGATGGCGTGGTTCTGGCTGATCCTTGGCGGCATGTTCGAAGTGGGCTTCACCACCTCGCTGCGCTTCGTCGACGGCTTCCGAAACATTCCCTGGACGCTCGCCTTCCTGGTGTCGGTCGGGATCAGCATGGCGCTTCTCGAGCTCGCATCGCGAAGCATATCGATGGGCACGGCTTATGCGGTGTGGGGCGGCATCGGCGCGGTTGGCACCGTGATCGTGGGCATCTTCTTTTTCCAGGAGCCGGCGGGGGCCCTGCGGATCGCGCTCATCTTCGGAATCGTCGCCTGCATCGCAGGCCTGAAGCTCCTTCACTGATGGCTTATGACGAGGGCCTTGTCGGCTGGGTGCAGGAGGCGCTGGAACCGCTCGGCACCGTGACCATGCGCAAGATGATGGGAGCGGCGACGCTCTATCTCGACGGGGTCATCTTCGCGATCGCCGACGATCAGCTCTGGTTCAAGTCGGACGGGGAGGCGGATGCGCTGTGGGACGAGGCGGGCTGCGCGCGCTTCACGTTCACCTCGAAGGACGGGCGGGTGGAGACGATGAACTATCGCCGGGCACCCGATGCCGTTTACGACGATCCGGACGAAATGCAGCAATGGGCGCGACTTGCTGCCGAAGCCGGGAGCCGCGCGGCCGTTAAGAGGCGGCCGCGAAAGGGTTAATTTGCTTGCCAGTGCTGTCCCGGAGCGGGATTCTTAAAATTTTCCTAAGTGTTGCACAAACGGCTCATCGCTCGCCGGAAACGGCCTGCCGCCTAGGCTTTCATGGTTAGCGCGGTGTCGCGCTAGCGGCGATCCTGGCGGCCGAGCCGCCCTATCCCATTCATTCCATGCAACCTCTCCTGTAGAACGGGCGTTGGGCAGCCAAGTTCGAGTTCGAAAGGAGCCAATTGTATGGCGACCAGTATCTTCGAGGCCCGCAGCGGCAGTCTTCCTTCCCGGCCTCATGAGCGGGGCTATCACGTCGTCTATCGCGACCATGAGACCAATCACTGCCCCGGCTGCGGCCGCAGCCAGTGGCTGATCGGCCGGCTGATGGCCGAGTGCGCTTTCTGTGCCACCGCCTTGCCGCTCGAGAACGGCGCTCTGATGGGCAGCCAGACCGTCCGTCACACCCGCCGCGATTTCCAGCACCCGCTCGCGGCCTGACCCATTTCCCGCCGGGGCCCTCTCCCCTCCCCAAGGGCCCCGGCGATTTCCTTCGAATTAACCAATCGTTGAGCATGGCCGGGTTATCCGTCCTCCATGGCGGGGAGCGGATCTTTGCTGTGGTACGCGGCAGGCCTGGTTGGCCTGGTCTCGCTTACGCCCGCCCTCGATAAGGCCGCACCGGCCCCGCAGAGCAGTCAGTCGGCCGCCGGCGGCTTCACCATCCTTCGTGCTCCGGACGGCCAATTCTATACCGACGTCAATATCGGCGCCGAGCGCGTCCGGATGCTCGTCGATCCCGGCGCGTCGACCGTGCTTCTGACGCCCGAGGACGCGGCTCGTCTCGGTATCGATAGCGGGGACGGCTTCACGCCGGTGACCCTGCCGACGCTCGCGATCGGCCCGATCGGTGCCGCGAGCATCGACGCGGTGGTCGCTCCGGACCTGCCGGTCTCTCTGCTGGGCCGCTCTTTCCTCGACAAGGTCTCCGTCAGCGTCGATTCCGAACGGATGGTGCTCCGCTAGGACTTGCGACGCACCGGCACCGGCGCGTTGCAGATGTCGACGCCCCCGGAAGGACGGTTGAAGAAGGTGCCGCCGCGGTTGGCGCGCCCTCTCACATAGTCGTTGAACGCCGCCGTGTCGGTGCGCATCGCCTCGAAGCGAGGGCGCTGCGCCGCCGGCATGTCGCTGGCGAGGCGGATGCTCCGGATCGGCACCGGAATTTCGCCGCGCTCGGTCCGGTAGAAGCCGAGGTCGCCGGTGCCGCGCGGACGCGCCGATAGAAGCGGCATTCCCTCGATGACCCGCCCGACATTGGCGATGTTGCGGTCGAGGTGCCGGGGCGCGTGACCGATCACGGCATAAAGCTCGCCGCCTGTTCCTGTATCCGGCGCGAGATCGCGGCCGACGCCGACGGTGCCGTAGCAATGCGGAAGCCAAGCGAGACCCGCCGAGCGATCGAAGGCCACCGGCCAGCCGTCCGCATATCCGACGGTGCCGGCATAGGGATCGGGATAGGGGATCTCGAGAAGCTGAAGCCCGGCGAGCGGCCGCTCATATTCCGCCGGCGGGCGCTGAACGGCGCCTTGCGGGAGGGGCACCTCCGCATCGCCATTGCCCCATTGGGCGACGTAATTGTCCTGGACCCGGTAGATGGTGGCGTTGTTCCACCAGCCGCCGCGGGCGAAGGCGCGCATGTTGGCGACATGGACCGGCGCAAACTGGGGCGCGAGCTCGATGACCACCCGGCCGCCGTCGCCGAGGTCCATCACCATCAAATTCTCGGGAGCGATCTCGCGCCAGTCCGAGGCGGCGCTGTTGGCAATGACCTGCGACGGCTCGGTCGCTCTGTAAACCGGCACCGGTCGCCACGACGACTGTTCCTGAGTGGAAGCAACCGAGCAGCCCGCGAGGAGCAGCACCAAAGCGGCGGCGGTGAAACGCATTTCAATCCCCTGTCGTGACTCTCCCCTTGTTCCGCGAGCGCGGTCCGAAGGCAAGCGACAGGCTAGCGCGGCACCTCGTCTCCGGGGTGGCGATGAGGCGGATCCACCTCGGCCGGCGGCTGCTCGGGGGCAGGGCGGATGTCGCGCCGCGCCGGAGTTGGTGCTGGAGGCGGCGGTGAGTGCGGCGGCGCAGCCGAAGGCGGTGCGGGGGTTCTGGACATGTCGGGCTGCTCCACGGCCGTCGGCGCCGGCGCTTCGACAGGAAGCGGTTCCACGCGCGCGACGTTCTCGTCTGTCGCGACGGGGGACGTTTTCTGGGCATTGTTAGCGGGCGCGGCCTCCTCGCGAACGCCGCAGCCGGCGAGAAGCGCCAGGGCAATGCTCCCGGCGATCGGGATTTCGATTCGAGTCATCGCTGCGCTCCTGCTGCAGGATTTGCGAACTTTAGGATCGGGCCGGCCCCCGACCAAGCACCGTCGGGCCTGCCGATGTCGGGGGAGCGGACAAAGCAAAGGCGGCCTCCGTTTCCGGAGACCGCCTTCACCTCAGTCCGGGTCAAGCCAATCAGATCACCGGGTGCGGAGTCAGATCGGCGAGAGTGACGTTGCCGGTGCCGAACAGCACGAAGGCGAAGTCCGGAATGCCGTCATTGTCGGTGTGACCGAAGATGATGGAGACCGGGCTGTTGTCGCCCTTTCCGTCGATTCCGTCGATGTCGTAGCCGAGAGCGGCCTCCGCAGCGTTGACGTTGCCGTAGGACTTCCAGCTGACGTCGCCGGCGTTCTTGCCATCGGCCTTGCCGATGAAGTTGAACGAGCCGTTGCCCGCCGCATCGCCGTTGAAGTCGATGTTGGAGAGGTCGATCTTGTCGCCCTCGGCCGCGTTGAAGTCGAGGATCATGTCGATCGACAGCGATCCGCGCTTCGTGGCGACCTCGGTGCTGTTCACGTCCATCACGAAGCGATCGGCGCCCGAGCCGCCGATGAAGCGGTCGATCCCGTCGAACCCGCGCAGCGTGTCGTTACCGGCGCCGCCGTCCAGGGTGTTGCCGAGGGCATTGCCGTGGATGACGTTGTCGAGCCCGTTGCCGGTGCCGTTGCGGGCGCCTCCGGTCAGGACCAGATTCTCGACATTGGCTCCGAGGACATAGTCGATCGAGGAGCGGACGGTGTCCGTACCCTGACCGGCCAGCTCGACGACGCTATCGCCGGCATTGTCGACGATGTAGACGTCGTTGCCGAGACCGCCGGTCATCGTATCCGCGCCGGCACCGCCGTCGAGCGTGTTGCCGAGGTCATTGCCGGTGATGACGTTGTCGAGCTCGTTGCCGGTGCCCTTGAGAGCCGAGCCCGTGAGGACCAGGTTCTCGACATTGGCGCCGAGGACATAGTCCACCGAGGACTGGACGGTATCCGTGCCCTGCCCAGCGAGCTCGGTGACCCGGTCGCCGGCATTGTCGACGATGTAGACGTCGTTGCCGAGGCCGCCGGCCATCGAGTCCGCGCCGGCGCCGCCGTTGAGGACGTTGTTGAGCTCGTTGCCGGTGATGACGTTGTCGAGCTCGTTGCCGGTGCCGAGAAGGGCAGCGCCGGTGAGGACCAGGTTCTCGACATTGGCGCCCAGCGTGTAGTCGATCGACGAGCGGACGGTGTCGTTGCCTTCACCGGCGAGCTCCGTGACGACGTCGCCGGCCTCGCCCACGATGAAGGTATCGTCGCCGATCCCGCCGAGCATCGTGTCATTACCGGTGCCGCCGTCGAGCAGATCGTTGCCCGCGCCGCCGCCGATAATGTCGTTGCCGGCCATCCCGCGAAGGATGTTGTCGACGCTGTTGCCGAGCAGCGAGTCGTTGCCGCGGCCGCCGATGGCGTTCTCGATGATCGCGCCATAGGCGATACCGACGTTGTTGGTCAGGCGGCCGACGACGGGGTTGGCGAGCAGCGCCGCCATGTTGTTGTTGTAGGTGGTCTGGCTGACCGGAGCCATGCCGAGCACGGCGCGGTTGGCGTTGACCTGAGCAAGCGTCGGAGCGGTGTCATAGGTGACTCCGCCGATGCTGCTGAGCGAGCCCGGCGACAGATCGATGATCTGGTCGGTGGCATAGCCCGAGGCGTCGATCGTGTCGTTTCCACCGGCATCCCAGATCGCCATGATCGGCGCCGGGGTCTTGGTGAAGTCGTAGGAATCGCGGCCGGCATTGCTGTTGAAGCCGTAGACCGTGTCGCCGGTGCGGGTGGTCATGTCGGCGCCGTAGATGCGCTGGATCGCGAGGATGTCGTGGATCAGCGGGGTCGCCGCATAGACCGTGGTCGAGATGTTGAAGTCGAAGTGGCGGGTGCCGGAGATCGAGCTTCCCTCGAAATAGGACATGACCGTGTAGGCGCGGGTGTCCTGGGCATATTCGGCGTTGACCGGATAGGTGATCGAGACGCCCGGGGCGGCGTTGTAGGCGCCCGGGTGGCTGAGGCCGAGCGAGTGGCCGATCTCGTGAACCAGGGTGTGAATTCCGTAGCCGCCCTCGTCGAGCGCGAAGTTGCTCGCCTGGCTGGCGGAAATCCAAACGTCGCCGGCGATCCACTTGGCCTGCGCGTTGACGGTGTCGTTGACGAAGATGCGGTCGAACGGAAGGCGCGAATAGGCCTGGGTGGTCGGAGCGCTGGCGAGGTTTCCGAAATTGATGTCGCCGAGGTCGGCGCTGGTCTCGCGGAAGGAGATCGCGACGAGATCATCCCACGACTGGATCGCCTCGCGGGCGGCACCGCGCTGAGCTTCGTTGAAGGCGGCGAAGTTGAAATATTCAGCGAGGCCGAAACCCTGGCCGTTCAGGAAGTAGACGTAGCCGTTGTTGAACAGGTCGGTCTGGCTGTTGAAGAAGCCGAAGTTGATGACGCTGTTGTCGCCGTCGCTCTGGAGCGCGTCGGTCGGCTTGTCGGTGAAGGCGGCGCCGGTGCGGTTGAGCCAGGCGGCGACCTGGTCGGCCGACAGGATCGGCTTGCCGTTGAGGGTTCCGCCGGCCTGCGGATCGATCGACGCGTCGACGCGGTCGTTCACTTCATTCTGCAGGTTGTTGCAGGCGCTGCACGCACAATTGGGCGCGTCACTATGAGCAATAACTTCAGGCATCAGTCCCCTCCTCAGTGGATCTATTCGATGGGTCGTGCTCCTCGCGGCGCGGGCCGCCACGGCAGGACATGGGTCAGCGCAGCCGCGAAGGCGCGCTCGATCTGGGTGAAACTGGCGGTTGCAGCGAGGCTGCCGGGGGGCGTGGATCGGGCGCGCATGGGGACAGCCCGCCCAAGGCGGCCATCAGCCACGCAGGTATCTCCGAAAAAGAGAATCGCCCCACCCCCGAAAAAGCCCGGAAAACCGCGGCAAAAGCCATGCGGTCCGAAGCTAAGTGCTTTGGTTAGTTGGGAAAGTTCGGGCGGTCAATTATTAACGAATGGTTATTTCACGCCCGTTCCAAAAACGGGACGAGCGGTTCGTCTCACCAAATACTGACTCGCTGCTCCGCCGGAAGATAGAGGGCGTCGCCCGGCTTCACGTCGAATGCGCGGTACCAGGCGTCCATGTTGCGGACGATTCCGTTGACCCGGTAAGCGGGGGGCGCGTGCTCGTCGGTCAGCACGATCGATTGCATGAGCGTGTTGCCGATATAGCTTGCCCAGGTCTGGGCGTAGGACAGGAAGAAGCGCTGGTCGCCGGTGAGGCCGCCGATCACCGCGGGCTCGCCATGCTGGGCGACGTGGCGGCGATAGGCTTCATAGGCGATCTCTAGACCGCCGAGGTCGCCGATATTCTCGCCCATCGTCGCCTCGGCATTGACCCGGAAGCCGGGCACCGGCTCGTAGCTGGCGAACTGACGGCCGAGCTGCTCGGCGCGCTCGTGGAAGCGCTGGGCGGCGGCTGGAGTCCACCAGTCGCGAAGCCGGCCGGCGCCGTCGAAGCGGCGGCCCTGGTCGTCGAAGCCGTGGCCGAGCTCATGGCCGATCGCGGCGCCGATGCGGCCGTAATTGACCGCGGCGTCGTAGCTCGGGTGGAACAGCGGGCGCTGAAGGATTCCGGCGGGGAAGGTGATCTGGTTGGTCAGGACATTGTAGGACGCGCCGACCGTCTGGGCGGTCATGTCCCACAGGTTGCGGTCGACCGGCTGGTGAAGCTTGGCGATCTCGCGGGCATAGTTGAACTCGCCCAGCCGCATGATGTTGCCGACCATGTCGGAGCGATCGAGGCGGAGGCCGCTATAGTCGATCGTGCGGTCCGGGCCGCCGACCCGGGCGCCGAACGCCTCGAGCTTGGAGAGCGCCTCGCGGCGGGTCGGCTCATCCATCCAGTCGATCCGGCGCAACCGCTCGGTGAAGGCGCCGCGCAGATTGCCGATCATCTCCTCGATGACCTGCTTGCTCTGCGCGGGGAAATGGCGGGCGGTGTAGATCCGCCCGACCGCCTCGCCGAGGGCACCGTCGGCGAGCTGGACTCCGCGCCGCCAGCGCTCGTGCGGCTGGTTCATGCCGTTCAGCACCTGATTGTGGAAGGTGAAGGCGGCCTGGTCGAAGGCCGACGACATGTAGGGGGCGAAGGAATCGATGATGTGGAAGCTGAGCCACGCCTTCCAGGTGTCGAGCGGGACCTCCTGGAGGAGTCGACCCGCGGCTTGGATCGCCGTGGTCTCGCCGACGAGCAGGGTGTCGACGTCGCCCATCCGGAGCAGGCGCAGGGTGCTGGGCCAGTCGAACTGGGGAGCGAGCCGCTGAAGCTCGGCGACCGTCATCCGGTTCATGCTCTGCGACACGTCGCGGCTTCGCTCGGGCGGCCACTGAGCTTCGGCGAGGCGACGCTCGAGGCCGAAGATCGCCTCCGCCTTCGCAGGCGCGCCATCGATTCCGGCAAGCTGCAGAAGCTGGGTGACGTAGGTCCGGTAGGCGGCGCGGTAACGGTCGAACTCGGGACCTTCGCGCAGATAGTAATCGCGCGTCGGCATCAACGTGCCGCCCTGGCCGACCGCGAGGATGTGGCGCGTGGGGTTGCCGGGATCGGGGATGACGCCGATTCCGAACGGCATGTTGTAGCCGTTCTCGCTGAACGTCCTCAAAAGGTCGGCGCGGTCGCGGATCCGCGCGATGCGGCTGAGATAGGGTCGGATCGGAGCGGCTCCGAGACGCTCGATCGTCGCGGTGTCCATGAAGCCGCGGTAGAGCTCCGAAATCTGCTGGGCGGCCGGGTCGCCGGCCGGGTTCTCGACGATCGCCCGGACCTGGCCCTCGACATCCTCGTTGAGCTGCGCCTGGATCGAGTAGGAGAATTCCTGGTCGCCCCCGGACACCCGGATGAAGCGCATCCAGCTGCCATTGGCATAGAGGTTGAAGTCGTCGCCCGGGCGGACGGCGAGGTCCCGCGCGGCAAGGTTGATGCCTGTCTCGTTGAAGCCGAGCAGCATCGCCACCGCCTGCTCGCGCGTGATCTGCGTGGGCGCAGGCGGTGCCGTCGGCGCTTCGCCGGCGAAGGACGGAGCCGCTCCGGTGAAGATAAGGGCGGCGACGAGCAGCGGGCGAAGGATCGACACGGGCACTCCAAAGAATAAGGGGCCGGTCGCCCGGCCCCTTCGCAATTACCAGATATGGACGCGCTGCTCAGGCGGCAGATAGAGCTCGTCGTCCGGGGTCACGTTGAACGCGCGGTACCAGGCGTCGATGTTCCGAACCGCGCCGTTCACGCGATACTCGTCCGGGCTGTGCGGGTCGGTCAGCACCTGCTGGCGCTTGGCGCCCTCGCGCTGCTTGCTCCGCCACACCTGGGCCCAGGACAGGAAGAAGCGCTGGTCGCCGGTCAGGCCGTTGATCACCGGCGGCTCGCCATGCTGCGCGACGTGGCGGCGATAGGCGGCATAGGCCATTTCGAGCCCGCCGAGGTCGCCGATATTCTCGCCCATGGTGAGCTGGCCGTTGACGTTGAGGCCGGGCAGCGGGCTGTACTGGCTGTACTGCTGGCCGAGACGAGTGGTGCGCTCGGTGAAGCGCTCGGCCGAGGCGGACGTCCACCAGTCGCGGACGCGGCCGGTCGGGTCGAAGCGGCGGCCCTGGTCGTCGAAGCCGTGGCCGATCTCGTGGCCGATCACCGCGCCGATGGCTCCGTAATTCACCGCCGGATCCGCATTGGGATCGAAGAAGGGCGGCTGGAGGATTCCGGCCGGGAAGGTGATCTGGTTCATCAGCGGGTTGTAGGACGCGTTGATGATCTGCGGGTTCATGCCCCACAGGCGGCGGTCGACCGGGTTGGGGAAGCGCGACAGCTGCAGGTTCCAGCCGAACTCGGCGGCCCGAACCATGTTGCCGAGCAGGTCGCCGCGGTCGACCTGGTAGTTGGAATAGTCGATCCACACCTCGGGATGGCCGATGCGCGGCTCGAACGCGTCGAGCTTTGCGAGCGCCTGGGTGCGGGTCTCGGCGTCCATCCAGTCGAGGTTGCGCAGGCGCTCAGCGAAGGCGGTGCGCAGGTTGCCGATGAGCTCGTCCATCTGGCGGCGGCTCTCGGCCGGGAAGTGACGCTCGACATAGATCCGGCCGACGGCCTCGCCGAGGGCGCCGTTGACCAGGCCGAGGCCGCGCTTCCAGCGGTCGCGCTGCTGCTGCTGGCCGCTGAGAGTGCGGTTGAAGAAGTTGAACTTCGCCTCGTCAAAGGCACGCGGCAGATAATTGGCGTAGCTGTTGATGAAGTGGAAGGCGAGATAGTCCTTCCAGGTGTCGAGAGGGACGTCGTCGAGAAGGCGGCCGATGCCCTGGATGGCGGTCGTCTGCGTTGCGATCACGGTCTGGGCGCCGGCGAGGCCGCGGCGCTGAAGGAAGGTGTCCCACTGGAATTGCGGCGCCAGCTCCATGAGCTGGGCGCGGGTCATCGGGTTGTTGATCGCGGCGATGTCGCGGCTGCGCTCCGGCGTCCAGTGAGCCTCGGCGATCCGGCGCTCGAGAGCGATGATCCGGTCCGCCCGAGCGGCGGCGTCCGGGATGCCGGCGAGGGTGTGGAGCTGGATGATGTAATCGCGATAGGCGGCGCGGTAGCGGTCATATTCCGCGCCCTCGCGCAGATAGTAATCGCGGTTCGGCATGCCGAGACCGCCCTGGCCCGCGACCGCGGTGTAATGGGTCGGATCGGCGAGGTTCGGAATGATTCCGACGCCGACGGGGGACTGGAAGCCGGGCGTCGCGAAGGTGGCAAGCAGCTGGTCGCGGTTGCTGATTCCGGAGATCCGCTGGAGATAGGGCTGGAGCGGCGCCGTGCCCCGAGCCTCGATCCCGGCCTCGTCCATCCATGCCGCGTAGAAATCGCCGACCTTGCGCTGGCCCGGATCATTGGACGCGGCGGCGTCGGTGACGATCGCGCGGAGCTGCTGCTCGATATCTTCGGACAGGGCGGTCCAGAGGCTCCAGCTGGTGCGGTCGGCGGGGATCTCGGTCGAGTTCAGCCAGGTGCCGTTGGCGTAGCGGTAGAAATCATCGCCCGGATCGACGGCGGCGTCGCGCGCGGCGAGGTCGATGCCGAAGGTCCCGTAGCGCGGCTGGGTGCGCGCGGCTGCCGTCGGGGCGGCCTGCGGCGGGCGCGCCCCCGCGCTGCTCCGCTGCGCCTGCGCGAAGGCCGGCGCGGTGCCGGCAAGCAAAAGAATTGCGCAAAGCGCAAGGCGATGATTTTTCATGATAATCCCCTCCGGTCAGATCAGGGGATCAGCCTTTGCGATTCGCGACGAGTCGCGCAAGCAAAATCCGTATTAGCGACTTAACTCACCGTCCGACCGGATGAGTGGAGGGGCCTTGGGTCAGCTCGCTTATTCCTTCGCCGGTGACTCCCCACATGCGCACCGCGCCGGTGCCGGTGGCGACCGCAAGCGGACGTCCGCTCCACAAGGAGAGGAACACGAACAGCTCGCCGGGGATCACGGAGTCGCGGGCGTTGACCACCAGCGGGCGTGGGCGCTGGCCGGCGGCGGCCGGAGTGAGGCGCAGCTCGGTGCACTCGTCGGCGAGGGCGACGGTCTGCCCGACGGTGCCGTCGGCCGCGACCTCCGTCCGGTAATGGCCGCCGGCCGGAACCGTCTCGGCCGCCATGCGCGGGCTGAGGCGATAGACCAGCACGGGAGCATCGGCGGACGCGGGCGGAAGGATGATGGTGTTGAAGTCACTGCCGGTGCCGCAAACCGGGCGGTCGAGATCGCCGACCGCCGCGTGGGCGCGGGCCATGCGCAAGGCATTGCCGGTCAGCGCCGGGCGGCTGCCCGCCTCGAAGACCTGCGGCGAGACAGCGCGGCCGCCGAGCATCTGGCTTCGGTAGACGGCCGAATAATTGTCCCCCTCGCGGGCGTAATAAGTGACGGTGAGGCCGTTGCCCTCCGGCTCGGCGACCCAACCGGTGATCCCCGCTGCCGCCGGGTCCGGAATTCGGCTCAGCATGTCGCGCGTGGTGACGGCGCCGGCGCGGTCGATCGCTGCGATGAGGCGGCCGCGGCGGATCGACTCCGCGATGGCCGCACGATGGGCGGCGGTAAGCTGAAGCGGCGGAGCGGCTGGCGGAGCGGCGACCTGCGCCTTGGTCCGAGCCGCAGTCCCTCCCTGCTGGGCGAGGGCCGGCGCGGCAACGGCCGCGACCGCGGCGAGCAGGAGGAGCTTGCGCATGTCGATCATCCCTTAAATCGTTGAATCGGCTTAGGCCCCGGCTCGTTGCCGGGCAAGTTGCGCGCTTTGGCTGTCGCCAGCATGAACGTCACAATTGTCTGAGAGCCTGCGCCGGCCGCGCCGCTAGGGCGGGGAGCGAGCCGACGAGGCCGAGGAGCGTGGTCAAACCCGCGCCGGCGGCAAGCGTTCCGAACACGGTTCCCCAATCGGGCCCCCAAGGCAGCTCGAACAGCTCGACCACGACATACCAGCCGGCGCCCGCGCCGAGCGCGAGGGCGAGCGCCGCGAGGATCAAGGCGAGCAGGCCGAACTCCATCGCCTGCATGAGGAGGATCCGGCCGCGGGTCGCGCCGAGAAGCTTGAGGAGCACGCTGTCGTAGATGCGCGCTCTCCGGGAGGCGGCGAGTGCGCCGATGAGGACCGCGATCCCGGCGAGGATCGCCACCGCACCAGCCGCGCGCACCGCGGCTGCGAGCTGTTCCATGATCCGGGCGACATCCGCCACGACGTCCTGGATCCGGACCGCGGACACGCTCGGGAAGCGGCGGTTTAGCGCCCGGGCGAATGCCGTCTCCTGCTCATGGCCCATGTAGGCGGTGCCCATCAGGCTGTGCGGCGCGCCTTCAAACGCGCCGGGCGAGAAGATGATGACGAAGTTCAGGCTCATCCGCGACCAGTCCACTTCGCGCAAATTTGCGATTCGAGCAGTGATCTCGCGGCCGAGCACCGAGACGGTGATGGTATCGCCGACGCTCAAGCCGGCGGCGCGGGCATTCTCGGCGTCGAGCGAGACCAGCGGGTCGCCGCGATAATCGGGCGACCACCAATGGCCTTCGACGATCCGGCTGCCCGGCGGCGGGGCAGAGGCGAAACTGAGATTGCGGTCGCCGCGGAGGAACCAGGCGCCCTCGGGAAGCTCCGCCATGTCGGCGACCCGGCGCCCGCCGATCGCGGTGACTGTGGCGCGAAGGGTCGGCATCAGCTCGAGCCGGGCACCGGGCGCGGCTTCCGCCGCCACCGCGCGCAAGTCGGAAAGGCCATTGGAGGGCACGTCGAGAAGGAAGAAATTCGGCGCTCGCTCGGGGATGGTCGAGCGGATCTGGCCTGTCAGGTTGGTCTCGATCACGGCAAGCGTCGTGACGAGCGTGAAGCCGAGGCCGAGCGCGACGACCAGCCGGCCGGTGGGAGCACCAGGGCGGTGCAGATTGGCGAGAGCGAGGCGAAGCAGGGGGCTCCTCGGCCTCGGCAGGGCGGCCACCGAGCGTCGGACCAGCCAGCCGAGCAACGCGAGAAGCAGGAGCAGGGCGAGGCAGGCGAGGATGAAGCCGGCCGCGAACATCCGTTCGGGCGCGGTCGCGACGGCGATCGCGACGATCGAGCAGCCCGCCGCGATGCTCCCGGCATAGGCCCACCAAGGCGCACCCGGCTGAGCGCTCAAGCCGGCGCCGCGAAGGAGCGATGCGGCAGGCACAGTCCGGGCACGGGCGAGTGGGACCAGAGCGAAGGCGAGCGCCGCGAGCAGGCCGTAGCCGGCGGCGAGCAGCAGTGGAAAGGCGTAGAGATCGCCATTCGCGGGCACGGGCAGAAGGTCGCCGGCGAACGCCGAGACGATCGCCGGGACGAACGCTCCGACGGCGAGGCCGGCGAGCAGTGCGGCAGCGGCGACGATGGCGATCTGGACGAGATAGAGACGGAAGATGGTCGCCGAGGTCGCGCCCAAGGTCTTGAGCATTGCGATGCTCTCGCGCTTGCCGTCGAGATAGGAGGCGACTCCGTTGCCGACTCCGATCCCGGCGACGATCAGCGCGCTGAGTCCGACCAGGGTGAGAAACTGGCCGAGCCGCTCGAGGAAGCGGCGCGTGCCGGGCGCGGCGTTGAGGCGGTTCTCCACCTTGAGGCCCGCGGCCGGAAAGGCCTGGTCGAGGCGTCGGCCGATCTCCGCCAGATCGGCGCCGGCGGGGATCCGAATTCGGTAGGCGGAGATGTAGAGGCTGCCGGGCTGGACGAGACCGGTCGCGGCAAGGCCGGCTCGGTCGACCATCGCGGTCGGGCCGAGCGCGAAGCCCTGGCTCACCCGGTCCGGCTCCTGGGCGATGACTCCGATCACGCGCAGATCGGCATTGCCGATCCGAAGCGAGTCGCCGACTCCGACTCCAAGGCGCTCGGCCAGTTCGGGTCCGATCGCGACCTGGTTGAGGGTCGGCCGATCGGTGAGTGCGCCGGAGCGAAGGCGCAAGTCACCGTAGAGCGGATAGAGGCTGTCGATGCCCTTCAGCTCGACGAGCAGCGGATCGCCGCCGCGCGCCGGAATCGCCATCGCGCGCATTCGAGTGAAGTGGCTGACCTCGCCCTCGGCGCGGAAGGCGGCGAGTTCCTCGGGCGTTGCCTCGCGCTGGTTGAGCTCGACCTGGACGTCGCCTCCGAGGATGGCCTGACCCTGGTCGGCGAGGCCGTCGAGCACTGCCGAGGTGAGGCTGCCCACCCCGGCCAGAGCCGCCACGCCGAGGAACAGGCAGATGGCAAGGAGACGAAGCCCCGTCAGTCCGCCGCGCAAATCGCGCAGGGCGAGGCGAAGGATCATCGATTTATCCTCCCTGTGAAGCGCAGCTTCATGGGGAGGGGGACCGCCGAAGGCGGTGGAGGGGCTTCAGCGCGGGTCCCGACTAGCCCCTCCACCATGCTACGCATGGTCCCCCTCCCCATCGCCTTCGGCGACAGGGAGGATTTCGCTGTTCCTGACGATCCGCCCGTCGGCCATTTCGAGAACTCTCGCGCAGCGGACGGCGAGAGCGGGGTCGTGGGTGATGACGAACAGGGTGGCGCCGGTGTCGCGCTGGCGCTGGAAGAGAAGGTCGAGGATTGCGGCGCCGGTGGCGGCGTCGAGATTTCCGGTCGGCTCGTCGGCGAAGAGGATCGCGGGGCGCGGAGCGAGCGCCCGGGCGATCGCGCCCCGTTGCTGCTCGCCGCCCGACAATTGCGCGGGGTAATGGCCGACACGATGGCCCAGGCCGACCGCCTCAAGCTCCGCGGCGGCCCGGTCGAAGGCGTCGGCGGCGCCGGCAAGCTCGAGCGGCACCGCGACATTCTCCAGCGCGGTCATGGTCGGCAGCAGGTGGAAGGCCTGGAGGACGATGCCGATTCGGCCGCGGCGCGCCCTGGCGAGACCATCCTCGCTCTCGCCGGTGAAATCGCGCCCGGCGATCCGGATCGTTCCGCCGCTGGGGCGCTCCATTCCGGAAAGCACCGCCATCAGCGACGATTTGCCGGATCCCGAGGGGCCGAGCAGAGCCACCGTCTCGCCCTCTGCGATCCGGAGGTCGACTCCGCGCAGGATTTCGACCGGAGCGGCGCGTGTGCCCAGGGACAGCGTGACTTGGGAGGCGTCGATGACGTAAGGCGCGGTCATGCGGTCCGGCAAAGAAAAGGAAGGCGAGGCGGCGCTTTATGGGAGGCGCGGCTTCCTTGTCCATGGCGCGCTGGCCGCACTGGCCGTGCCGATCGCCGCCGCGGCGCAGGATCGACCCGCGCCCGGGGACGAGGTCCACATATTCGCTCTGGGCGACAGCCTCACCGCCGGCTTCGGACTTCCGCGCGAGCTCGGTTTCGTGCCGCAGCTCGAGGCGCACCTCCGACGCAACGGCGTTCCGGCGCGTGTCACCAATGCAGGCGTATCCGGGGATACGGCGGCGCAGGGGCTTCAGCGCCTTGCCTGGACGCTGGACGGGCTGCCCCGCAAGCCCGACCTCGCAATCGTCGCTCTTGGCGCCAACGACATGCTTCGCGGCCTGCCCGTGTCGCAGACCCGCGCCGCGCTCGATGCCATCCTCTTCGAGCTCGACCGGCGGGAAGTGAAGGCACTCGTCGCCGGAATGATCGCCGCGCCCAATCTCGGGCCGGATTATGCCCGGACCTATAATCCGATGTTCGCGGAACTGGCGCGTGCCCATGGCGCCGCTTTCCATCCTTTCTTCCTCGAAGGGGTCGCCGGGGATCGGGCACTCAACCAAGCCGACGGACTTCATCCCAATTTCCAGGGCGTGAAGCGGATCGTGAGCGCGATCACGCCGCGGGTGATCGAGGCGCTGGGCCGATAAGCGCTGCGGCATCTGTGTTGCGGGATCCGAAACAGCGAAGTGGCTAACCGGCGCCTTCCGTAACGGGCGATCTCCTGCCAAATCGACAGCAGCGCGTTCGCGCACCCAATTCTCGACAGGAGGCCGTCATTCGTAAATTGCTTCTCGCCGCCGGTTCCGCGGCATTCCTCGCCGCGGGCGCCCCGCTTCTCGTTTCCACCGCTCCCGCCGAGGCCGCGGCGACCGAACAGGCGGCACCTCAGGTCCGCTCGGGGGCCTATGCGCTCGACAAGAGCCACGCCAAGATCGTGTGGTCGGTCTCGCACTTCGGCTTCTCGACCTATTATGGCGAGTTCACCGATTTCGACGCGCGCCTGACCCTCGACGCCGCCAATCCCGAGCGCAGCCGGCTCAACGTGACCGTCAACACGCCGTCCGTGGCCACCCATAACGACGCGCTCGACACGCACCTCAAGAATGCCGACTTCTTCGACGTCGCCAACCATCCGACGGCGACCTTCAACTCGACGTCGGTCCGCCGCACGGGAGCGACGACCGCGCAAGTCACCGGCGATTTCACCATGCTCGGCCGAACCCGGCCGCTGACGCTCAACGTCACCCTCAACGCGGCCGGCGAGAATATGGGGGGAGTCTATACCGCCGGCTTCTCGGCCACCGGCACGATCAAGCGCAGCGATTATGGAATGAACTACGCTCTGCCCGCGCTCGGCGACGAGATCGCGCTCCAGATCAGCGGCGAGTTCAACCTCGCCTCCTGATCCCGCGTCTAGACCCGCTCCATCCGCGCGAAGGCGAGCTCGATCGTCTCGACGAGCACGCCTTCCGCGGTGGCATCGAGCAGACCGTAATGAAGCGCCGCCGGCCTCGCCCCAGCGAACCGCCAGGTGAGGATCGGGTTCATGTCCGCGCCGAGCATGGTGACGGTGACGGCGCGTGTCTTGGCGCCGCCGCCCCGCGTCTCCTCCCACCAATCGTGGAACGCGCGGTCGGCACTCGCCGCCCGCCGCAGAGTCAGAAGCGGCTCCGAGTCATATTCCGCAACGGCCGGCAAGCGCGGCAGGATGACCTGGCTGACCGTGCTCGAGTCGATTCCCCTGCCCAGGTCGACCCGGAAGTTGCGGGCAAGCGCGGGCCGCTGGTGCGGCGCGCGCGCCATCACTCCATCTCCAGCCGCTCGTAGGCGAGGACCAGTTCCTCCATCGCCACGTCCGTGCCCTCCGCGTTGAGCGGCCCGGCGACGTAGCGAACCGGCCGCGCCCGGAGCAGCTTCCACACGAGCACCGGCGTACGGTCCTCGGCGAGCAAGGTGATGGTGACGGTGCGGATCGCGCCCGCATCGCCGTTCCGAACGTCGTTGAACCAGCGATAGAGCCTCAGCGTGCCGATTATGCCGCGCTTCAGGGTGACGTCGGCGACGCGGGCGAGGCCGGTTATCTTGGTCGGGCTGGAATCGCGGTCGGCGCCGCTGCGATATTCGGCCACGTCGACCCAGGTGTCGAGACCGCTGACCTCGCAGAAGGCGCCGTCGGGCTCTTCGGTCAGGCCGTCGCCGAGGTCGACGAGGAAGTTATGACCACCGTAAGGCTTGTCGCGCTGCACAGCCATCGCCGCTCTCCCCTGGAGTCGGAGCCGGCGGGAAATCTAACATGGAACGCGATCCGATCCCATTCCGGCAGAGGCGGTGCCGGTGGATCAGGTCAGGTCAGGCAGATGGGGTCGCCGAACTGAAGGCCGACACAGCCGTCCTTCACCCAGCGCACAGTGGCGTTGAGCGGCGCGCCGTCTTCGAACTTCACGACCACGCGATCATCGACGAGCGGCCGAGCGGCCACTTTGAGCATCGCCCCGCTCGTCGAGATGTTGCCGATCCGGGCCGCGTAGGAACCGCCGGCCCTGAGGAAAAGGGTGGCGCGCTGACCTTCCGCGCAGGTGTAGCGCGGCTCGGCGCGCTGCTCGACCTGAGGCGCGCGCAGAAGGTTGAGCAACGGCACTCGCCGCAAAATGCTCTCGTCAAATTTCGCCATCATCGCCCCGGTCCCCGCACAAATGAGGTGGGGACGTTAAGTCCCCACTCCCTAACGAGAAATTACTGTGCGGCTGCGGTTTGCGAATCTTCCCAGAAATAAGGCTGGCGCTGGCGATTGCCGGTCACTTCCTCGTTCAGGGTCTGGGCGTTGTAGAGCCGTCCGTTGACCATCACGTGGGTGATGTCGTCGCTGTTTCGGATGTCCGCGAGCGGGTCCGCCGACAGGACGACGAGGTCGGCAAGCTTGCCCGGCGCGATCACGCCGAGGTCGGTGAAACCGTAGGCGCGGGCGGAGTCGACCGTCGCATGCTGTAGCGCCTCGAGCGGGGTGGCGCCGCCGCGGACATGGCTCCACAGTTCCCAATGGGTGCCGAGTCCCTGCTGCTGGCCGTGGCCGCCGGTCGCGACGAGGACCCCGCGCGCGTCGAGACGGTCCGCCTCGCGGGCGTTGACCCGGTCGACATATTGCTCGGGAGGAGCGGTCTGGACCCGGACCCGGTTGGCGAGCTCGCCAGGCGGGACATGCCGCGTCAGCAACGGATGCCGCCAGACCGGGTCGGCCTGAGCCCAGTAGGGATCGCCGGCGAGCCCGCCATAGGTCACGACCAGGGTCGGATTGTAGGCGACGCGGCTCTGGCTGAAGAAGCTCAGGACGTCCTCGTAGAGCCGCTCCTGGGGCAGGTTGTGCTCGAGGACGGTGTTGCCGTCCGCGATCAGGGTCATGTCCATGGTGAACAGCGAGCCGCCCTCGGCGACCGAAGCCATATTCTCGGCGCGCGCGGCGGCGACGAGCTGCTGGCGCTGGTTGCGGCGCGGCTGGTTGTAGTTCTTGACCGAGAAGGCGCCCTCGGCGCGAAGCCGGCGGACGTGGCCGAGAGCGTCGTCATAATTGTCGATCTGGGCGTACACGCCCGGGCTTCGGGCGCCGTAGACGACCTCGCCGGTCGAGAACAGGCGCGGGCCCTGGATGATCCCGGCGCGCTGCATCTCGGACGCGGCGAACACTTCGCTCGCCGTGCTGGACGGGTCGTGGATCGTCGTCACGCCGAGGGCGAGGTGAGCGAGGATCGACCAGTTCTGCTGCGGAACCAGCTCGTCGACACCGTAGGGGCCATGGCCATGGCCGTCGATATAGCCCGGCACGATCGTGCGTCCGGCCATGTCGACCTGGCGCGCATTGGCCGGGATCGGGGTGGTCGAGCGCGGGCCGACGGCGCGGATCCGGTTGCCCTCAATGATCACCACTCCGTCGTCGATGATCCCGCCATCGTCGTTCTGCATCGAGACAATGCGCGCGCCGACGAGGGCGACCATGCCCTGCGGGATGTCGGCGGGAACGGTGATCGAAAGGTTCGTGCCTTGCGTCGGCGGCGTGTAGGTCGCGCCCGTCGCGCGGCTGATCAGCGCCGCGGTGTCGGCGGTGTAGAGGGTCGGTCCGAACGCCCAGCTGAAGGTCCGGCCGCCGGCGCCCCAATGGCCGAACTGGCCGGCATGACGGGTGGCCCGGGTGACCGGAAGCGGGCCCGAACGGCCCGACAGGTTCATCGTCGCGGCGCCGTTGAAGAAGGGCGTGACGAACCAGTTGTAGTTCTCGCGGAAAGCGAGGGCGCGGCCGTCGGGCGAGACTTCATAGCCGGTGATGAGGTCGCCCTCGGCATGGACCCGGCGGTTGCCGCCGCCCAAGTCGACGCTGACCAGCCGCTGTTTCTGGTTCTCCGAGACCTGGAAATAGACGCGGTCGCTGGTCGCTCCGAACTGGGGGTTGGCGCCCGAGCCGATGACCCGGGTCGCGGCGCCGCCGCTTGCCGGCACGCGATAGATCCCGGTCTCGCCCGAATAGAGTTCGGAGGTCAGGAAGCCGCCGCTGTCGCGCTCGAAAACGATGGTCTGGCCGTCCGGCGAGAAGCGCGGGCGGCGGTAATGGCCCGGCGTCTGGGTGACGGTGGTGAGGTTGGAGCCGTCGGCGGCCACGGTTCGGATGTGGCCGAGGGTCTGATCGTTCCACGACGAGAAGACGATCCGGCTGCCGTCGCGCGACCAGCTCGGCCACAGCTGGAAGTCGCCGTCGGCGGCAGTCAGCGGACGCGCAGAGCCGCCGCTCATGTCGCGGATGTAGAGCCGGCCGAGGCTTTCATAGACGACCTGGCGGCCGTCCGGCGACACGGCCGGGAAGCGCACCATTCGAGTGGTGACGGTGGCCGGAGCGACATCGACCTGCGGCCGTGGCGGATCGATTACCGCGCGGGTGTCGCTGATCCGGAACGGGATGTCCGTCGCCGCGCCGCCCGAGGCATCGATGCGGCGGATATGGCCGCCGGCCCAGAACACGATCGAGCGGCTGTCCGGGGTCCAGTCCATGGTCGGATAGACTCCGTGGACCGCCCAGGTCTCCTGAAGGTCCTGATCGAGATCGTCATAGATCCGTCGTTCGGCGCCGGTGGCGAGATCCTTGACGAACAGACGGCTTCGGCTGCCCTCGCGGCGGACGAAGGCAAGGCTTCGCCCGTCGGGAGACGGAGTCGGGCGGACCGCTCCGCCGGGACCTCCGGCGATGGTGGTGCGCTCGCCGGTCGCGACCGTGTAGCGCTCGATCGCGAACACCTGCTGGTTGGAATCCTGGGCATATTGGAACGTGCCGCCCGGGGTGGTGTCGCGGGAGAAATAGATGTGCGCGCCGTCCGGGCTGAACACCGGCTCGCCCAGCTCCTTCTGGTGCTGCGGGTTGGGGCGCTCGACGAGCGCGACGCCATTGCCCTGGCCGCTGGCGTCGTAGAGCCAGATCTCGCCGGTGCCGAGCGAGCGCTGCGTGGTGAAATGCTTGCGGGCGGCGATGAAGCGGCCGTCGGGGCTCCACGCCGGCGCGTTGGTCAGCGTGAAGGTCTCGTTGGTGATCTGGCGGACGGCCGTGCCGTCGGCGTTCATCACCCAGATATTGTCGCCGCCGCCGCGATCCGAGGTGAAGGCGATCCGGCTGCCATCCGGCGAGAAACGCGGCTGCTGATCAAAGGCGAGGCCCGAGGTCAGCCGTCGCGGAGTGCCGCCGGCGATCGGCATCGTGTAGATGTCGCCGAGCATGTCGAACGCGATCGTGCGGCCGTCCGGCGACACGTCGACGTTCATCCACGTGCCTTCGGTGGTGTTGATCTGGACTTCGCGCAGGCGCTGTCCGGGAGGGGCGTTCACGTCCCAGGCGGGCGGGCTTGCCGATCCGCTTCCGCCGCGGCCCTGCTGGGCGGTGGCGAGGCCGGTGGTCGACAGCAAGAGCAGCGAGACGGCTGCGAAGCCCCTGAGCATTGATTACCCTCCCTGAGCGGGTCTTTGCCCGCTTGTGTTCTGGTTCGTGGTGCCGTTGCGCTGCACGATTCGCCCAAGGCAGGCAAGCGGTCGACCGGGCACGGCGGTGTTCCCCGTGCTGGAGAGCCGCGGCAAACGGCCTGATTTACCGCAAGATCAGTCATTTGGGGGGAACGACACCGTATTTCTGCGGTTCGTGTAATTGCCGGAACGACCTGCCGGTGCAGCGCATGGAGCCAGGATGGCCGATCGACAGCCGCCAATCGAACTTTGGGGGGGTGCAGAATGCACGGTCGTTCGACTTGCGGATGGGTATCGGGATCAGGCCGTCGAGACCGGGCATCATGATCGTCTCGACGACGTCGACCGGCTGATCGGCCTCGGCGTGAAGGCGGTGCGCTTCCCGATCCTATGGGAGCGGGTGGCGCCGGAGCGGCCCGACCAGCTCGACTTCACCTGGACCGACGCTCGGCTCGAGCGGCTCCGCGATGCCGGTATCAGGGTCATCGGGGGCCTTCTCCATCACGGCTCGGGACCGCTCTACACCGATCTCCTCGACCCCGCCTTTCCGTGGAAGCTCGCCGATTACGCCGCTCGCGTCGCCGAACATTACCCTTGGATCGAGGATTGGACTCCGGTCAACGAGCCGCTGACCACCGCCCGTTTCTCGGCGCTCTACGGCCATTGGTATCCGCACCGCCGCGACTATCCCGGCTTCCTCCGGGCGCTCTACAATCAGTGCCGAGGCACGCTCGAGGCGATGCGGCGGATCCGCGCGGTCGTTCCAGGAGCGCGGCTCGTCCAGACCGAGGATCTGGGCAAGACCTTCTCGACCGCGCCGCTACGCGCGCAGGCGGCTCACGAGAATGAGCGGCGCTGGCTGAGCTTCGATCTGCTCAGTGGGCGGGTGACCGATGCGCATCCGATGCGACGCTTCCTGGCCCGCGCCGGGATCGGCGACGACGAACTGGAAGCGTTCGAAGGCGGAGAGGCGACGCCGGGCATCCTCGGAATCAACCATTATCTCACCAGCGAACGCTTCCTCGACCACCGGATCCACCTCTATCCGGGCCACCAGCCTGGCGGGAACGGGCGCGACACCTATGTCGATGCCGAGGCGGTGCGGGTGAAAAGGCTTGAGGATGACACCGGCTTCGCTCCGCGGCTGCGCGAGGCGTGGGAGCGCTACGGCCTGCCGATCGCGATCACCGAAGTCCATCACGGCTGCAACCGGCCGGAACAGCTGCGCTGGTTCGCCGAAGTGTGGGAAACTGCCGGCCAACTTCGCCGCGAAGGCGTGGACTTGCGCGCCGTGACGTTGTGGTCTGCGTTCGGCAACGTCGATTGGCGCTCGCTCCTGACCGAGCGGAACGGCCTCTACGACACCGGCGCGTTTGACACGCGCGGACCGGAGCCGCGGCCCACCGTCGTCGCGAGGGCCGCCGCCGCTTATGCGCGCGGTGAGGGTTTCGATCATCCGGTGCTCGACAGTCCCGGCTGGTGGCGCCGGCCGCCGCGCCTTTATCCGTGGAGCGGGAGCTGCAAGCCGATGGGCTGGAACGGGCGCAAGCTGCTGATCACCGGCGCGACCGGGACCCTCGGCCAAGCGGTTGCTCGGCTTTGCGAGGATCGGGCGATGCCGTTCTGCCTCACCGCCCGCGACGAGCTCGACATCTGCCGGCCGGAGAGCATTGCCGAGGCGATGGAGCGCCACGAACCGTGGGCGGTGGTCAACGCCGCGGGCTTCGTTCGGGTCGCCGACGCCGAGAAGGAGCGAGACAATTGCTTCGCTTGGAACAGCGACGGCGCCGCGAACCTCGCGGAAGCCTGCGCGTCGGCCGGCGTTCCGCTGGTGACCTTCTCGTCCGACCTCGTGTTCGACGGCGGCAAGGCCTCAGCTTATGTCGAGGACGATCCCGTCTGCCCCGGCGAACCCTATGGCGCTAGCAAGGCCGAGGCGGAGCGCCGAGTTCTGGAGGTTCATCCGGAAGCGCTGATCATTCGTACTTCGGCCTTTTTCGGTCCATGGGATCGCTACAACTTCGCCTGGGCGGTGCTGAGCGGCCTTGCCGAGGGTCGGCGCTTCGCGGCCTGTCCCAACAGCTTCGTCTCCCCCACCTTCGTTCCGGATCTCTGCCATACGACGCTCGACCTGCTCGTCGACGGCGAGACGGGGCTATGGCACCTCGCCAATGAGGGCAGGGTGAGCTGGCACGATTTCGCGGTTCGGATCGCCGAGGCGGCAGGCCTGGACACGAGCCTGATCGATGCCGTTCCCCAGGCCGAGAAGGTCCGCGACACGACGCTCGCCAGCCGGCGCGGAGCACTGCTCCGTCCGCTCGATCGTGCGATCGTCGATTATGTGAACGAAATGCGCTCGGAAATTCGACCGGCTCAAGCAGTGGCCGCCGAATAGGAAATCCTCCCCGCGAGCGTCCGCGGGGAGGATCCTGGTTTACTCCGCAGCCTGGACGAGCTCGGCGGTCACCGTCTCATTCGCTTCGGCCGCGCGCTTGGCGGCGTCGAGGCGGCGGAAGGCGGCGAGCGCCTGACCTACGACCTGGTCCATATTGTAGTAGCGGTAGGTCGCGAGGCGGCCGACGAAGGTCACGCCCGGCGTGGCATCCGCAAGCGCCTCATACCTCTTGAACAGCGCCTGGTTCTCCGGCCGCGGGATCGGATAATAGGGGTCGCCCTCCGCCGACGGATATTCGAAGGTGATGCTCGTGCTCGGACTCTGCTGCCCGGTGAGGTGCTTGTACTCGGTGATCCTCGTGTAGGGCACCTCCGGAGCCGGGTAGTTCACCACCGCGACCGGCTGGCTCCACTCCTGGTCCAGAGTGCGGTGCTCGAAGCGAAGGCTTCGATAGGGCAGCTTGCCGAAGCGGTAGCCGAAATATTCGTCGATCGGCCCGGTGAAGACGATGTGGCCGGCATCGACCTCATCCTTCACCTCGGCCCAGTCGACGCCGAGCATGACGGTGATGTTCGGGTGGTCGAGCATCTTCTCGAACATCGCGGTGTAGCCGTCGGCCGGCATCACCTGGTGCTTGTCGCCGAAATAGCGGTCGTCGGTGTTGGTGCGGGTCGGGATCCGCGCCGTGACCGCCTTGTCGAGGCCGCTTGGGTCGATCCCCCACTGCTTGCGGGTATAGCCCTGGAAGAACAGTTCGTAGAGCTCGCGCCCGACCGCGTTGATCACGACGTCCTCGGAGGTCTTGATCTCGGCGACCGGCTCGGCGCGCGAGGCCAGGTAAGCCGCGGCCTCCTCGTCGGTCTTCAGGTCGAGGCCGAACAGCTCGTTGAGAGTCGTCCGGTTGATCGGGATCGGGACGAGCTTGCCGCGAACCTCCGCGAGCACGCGGTGTTCATAGGGCCGCCACTCGGTGAACTGGCCGAGATAATCGACGATCTCGTCGGAGTTGGTGTGGAAGATGTGCGGTCCGTACTGGTGGATCAGCACACCCGCATCGTCGAGCTTGTCGAAGGCGTTGCCCGCGATGTGCGGACGCCGGTCGATGACCAGAACCTTGGCGTCGTGCTGGCTGGCGAGACGCTCGGCGATCACCGAGCCGGCAAAGCCGGCGCCGACGACGAGATAGTCGTACTTCGCTTTGTCGCCCTCGATGATCACGGGCGCGGTGCTGGCCTCGCCCTCGATCGCCTGGGCGATCAGGCTGTTCATACGGGCGAAGGTGGTATCCCAGCTGAGGTTGGACAGCTTGACGTCGACCTCGGCGAGCCACTCCTGGCTCTCGTCCGACGCAAGCGCCAACGCAGCCTCGCAGGCCGCAACGAACTCGTCCGCTCCGTCGGCTATCTTGACTGCCTCGAGGTCGGAATAGTGGCGCATGACGTCTTTGATCGGAGTCGACACGACAGGCTTTCCGCCCGCCAGATATTCCGGGGTCTTGGTCGGCGAGATGAAGCGCGTCGACTCGTTGATCGCGAATGGCATCAGAGCGACGTCCCAGCCGGCGAGATAGGCCGGAAGCTCGGAATAGTCCTTGCCGCCGAGGAAGTGCAGGTTCGGCCGAATCGGCAGATCGGACGGGCTGATTTTCACCACCGGGCCGACCATCACAATCGACCAGTCCGGCCGAGCATCGGCGACTCGCGCGATCAACTCGAGGTCCATCCGCTCGTCGACGACTCCGTAGAAGCCAAGCCGCGGCCCCGGAATCGGAATCTGATCGACCGGGGTGTCGGTGTGGGCGCGCGCCTGCATGAAGTGGGCGCGATCGACGCTCGACGGGAAGGGGTGGACGTTGGGGTGAAGGTCGCGCTTGGCCTCGTAGAGGCTGAAGCCCCCCGTGAAGACGAGGTCGGCCTGCTCCATCAGCGCCCGTTCGAGCGGCAGCAGCCGCGGCGGCGCGAAACGGAAAGCCGACAGCTCGTCCATGCAGTCATAGACGGTGCAGGACGACGGCAGATGCGCCGAAAAGGCGAGCATCATCGGCGTGTAGTACCAGCGGATCAGCGGGTCAGGCGTGTCGGCGAGATAGGTGTCGAGCAGCCCGCGAAGCGCCTCTTCCTGAGCCGCCTCATCGAGGCCTGCGGGCAAATGAGGGGTGACGACCTCGACCCCGGTCTTGTCGCAAATGCGGCCGTTGGTGCGAGGAGCGAAATCGCCGAATTCGGGCTCTTCCCAAAATATCACGCGCCGCTCGGCGGCGAAGCGGCTCATCAAATGCTGGGGCCGCTGAAAGACGAAATTCCACCGCAGGTGGGAGAAGCAGATGAGAGGATTGCCTGACGCATGCGCGGCCGTGCGCTCTTTGGCGCGATTAACTTCGATCAACGCTAAACCCCTGAAGAAGTGTGGACATTTCGACAACGTAGCGAATCGGAGCGGGGTTCCCCGGGTGCGCGGCGAAATGTTTAACCTAGGTCACTAAGCGGTTAGCCGAGTGCTCGTTTGAGTTCGTCGAGCCATGGACCCGCGGTGCCATCGCTCGGCGCGCGCCAGTCGCCCCGCGGGCTCAACGCGCCGCCCGCCGAGACTTTCGGGGAGTTGGGGATGGCGCTGCGCTTGAACTGGCTGATCTGGAAGAAGCGGAACAGGAAGACCTCGAGCCATTTGACGATCGTGGCGAGGTCGTACTCGCGCCTGAGATGCGCGGGATAGTCGAAGGGCCACAGGCCTGCTGCTTCGTCCTTCCAGGCCTGCCAGGCGAGGAAGGCGACCTTGGACGGCTTCTGGCCGTGGCGAAGAATGTGCCACAGGAAGAAGTCGTGAAGCTCGTAGGGGCCGATCTTGTCCTCGGTCGACTGCATCGCGCCTTCGTCATCGGCCGGCACCAGCTCGGGCGAGATCTTGGTGTCGAGGATCGCCTGGAGGACCTGGTTGGTCTCGGCGTCGAACTGGTTCGACTTGATCACCCAGCGCACGAGATACTGGATCAGGGTCTTGGGAACCCCCGCATTGACCCCGTAATGGCTCATCTGGTCGCCGACGCCATAGGTCGACCAGCCGAGAGCCACCTCGCTGAGGTCGCCGGTGCCGACGACGAAGCCGCCGCGATGGTTGGCGAGACGGAAAAGATAGTCGGTGCGAAGGCCTGCCTGCACGTTCTCGAACGTCACGTCATAGACCGGCTCGCCCTTCGCGAACGGGTGATCCATGTCCTTGAGCATCTGGGTCGCGGCCGGGCGGATGTCGATCTCCGCCGCCTCGATGCCCAAGGCGCGCATCAGCGCCCAGGCATTGGACTTGGTGCTCTCGCCGGTCGCGAAGCCGGGCATGGTGTAGCCGAGAATGGTCGAGCGCGGGATGTCGAGCCAGTCGCACACCTTGGCCGCCACGATGAGGGCGTGGGTGGAATCGAGCCCGCCCGAGACGCCGATCACCAGATGCTTTCCGCTGGTCGTCTGGAAGCGCTTGGCGAGACCCTGGATCTGGATGTTGAACGCCTCGTAGCAATCCTGGTCGAGCTGGTCGGCGCGGTTCGGCACATAGGGGAAGCGGCGCAGGATCCGCTCGAAGCCGATGTCGCGGTCGGCGACGGCATGATCGAACTCGATTACCCGGAAGCGCTTCTCGGGATGGCCGGCGGCGCGGGCATTGTCGTTGAACGTGCCGTTGCGCATCCGCTCGAGCCGCAGGCGCTGGACGTCGATGTCGGCGACCGCGAGTTCGTTGCCGCGATCGAAGCGGCCGGTCTCGGCGAGCAGTTCGCCGAGCTCGTAGACGGAACCCTGGCCGTCCCAGGCGAGATCGGTGGTGCTCTCCCCCGGGCCCGACGCCGAATAGACGTAGGCGGCGTGGCAACGGCTGGCCTGAGCGGCGCACAGCAGCTTGCGCTCGTCGGCCTTGCCGATGGTGATGTTGGACGCGCTGAGGTTGGTCAGGATCAGGGCGCCGGCCATCGCGCCGTTGGTCGAGGGGGGCTGCGGCGCCCAATAATCCTCGCAAATCTCGATGTGGAAGATGAAGTCGGGAAGCGTCTCGGCGGCGAAGATCTGGTCGGGGCCGAACGGCACGTCCTGGCCGGCGACGCGGATGGTGAGGCCCTCGGTGCCGATGCCGGACGCGAACCAGCGCTTCTCATAATATTCGCGGTAGTTGGGCAAAAAGCATTTCGGCACGACCCCGAGGATCCGGCCGTGCGAAAGCGCCAGCCCGCAATTGTAGAGCCGGCCGTTGCGGCGCAGAGGGGCGCCGACGAGCAGAACCGTGTTCACCTCCGCGGTCTCGGCGGCGAGCCGCTCGATCCCGCGCTCCACGGCGTCGAGGAAGGCGTCCTGGAGGTGAAGATCGTCGACCGCGTAGGAGGAGATGTTGAGCTCGGGGAAAACGGCGAGGTCTACACCGCGCTCATGGGCCTGGCGTGCCAGCTCGATCGTCTGACCGACGTTGAATTCGACGTCGCCGGACGAGGCGCAGGGGCTCGCGGCCGCGACGCGCACGAAACCGTGGCGGTGGATGGACTCGAACGGCAACGCCTCGATGGTTTTCGCTTCCAGCGGCATCAAAGCATCTCCGTCATCATCTCGATTCCTACGCGAAGGCATTCGAGCCGCGTCGGGCCGCGGCCGATCGGCCCGAAATGCTCCTCGCGATGCGCCGTCTTGCGGCCGGGGCGGGCGCAGGCGAAGTGGACGAGGCCGGGCTCGTCGCCACTGTCGGCGAAGCCGGTCACGGCAAGCGCCATGTTGGCGCGCGACCGCTCGACCGCGCCCTCGGCCATGGCGATCGCGACCTCCTTCGACACCGCGCCTTTTTCCTTGAGCAGCTCCTTGGGGACCCCAAGCATCTCGTTCTTGGATTCGTCGGTATAGGTGACGAAACCGCGCTCGAACGCGTGGGCGACCCCGGGAACGTCGGTCAGCAAGGAGGCGAGCATCCCGCCGGTGCAGCTCTCGGCCGTCGCGAGGCTAATGTCGCGTTCGCACGCCTTGGCGAGCAGGCGGTGGGTCGCCTCCTCAAGCTCGTCCGGAATTGCCGGGGACAGTGTCTCGGTCTCGTTCAAGGCGGCCTTTCCTCGTGCTCCCGCTGGTTAGGGCGGCGGAACCGGCGCGTCACCCCGATTGTTCCTCCGCCGCAACCAACCACGACTTCTCAAGGGGGTTAACGCCCATGGAACGCAACCGCACCAATGCGATCCTCGCCATGATGGGAGCAGCCGCAGCGGGCTACGGCCTCGTCGCCCTGTTCCGCCGGCTCGGCGCCGCCAGCAACCACCGTCCCGGAGCGGCGGTCAGCGCGCGCGAGGATCATGTCAGCAGCAACGACGTCAACGCCACCCGAGCCGCGGGTCCGGGCGCCATGCGCGATCCGCCCAAGAGCTGGGACCGCGTCGACGAGGCGGTCGACGAGAGCTTCCCAGCGAGCGATCCCGCACCGGCGCTGTCGCGCGTGGATTAACGCAGAGCGGTTCATCGTACGGCAAGTAACGGTGAATCGTTCCGCAGCAGCGGCCAAGTGCACCCGCAGGCCCTGCCTTTGTCCAACTTGATGCTGCCTTGCGTGCAACGTCTCGCGGCTTTGTCGGTTTTACACTCCACACGGTGCGAGGGGGCACAGTGGAGTATAAGGCAATGAAAAAGCTTCTCATCACTTTGGCCGCCCTGCCCATCGCGACGATGGCCGTCGAGGCGAATGCGCAGTCTTATGTGACCAGCAGCGCCAATGCGAATGCAACGGTCCAGAACCAGATCGTCCAGCTGCAGGCGCAGCTTGACGCAGGCGTCCGCACTGGCGCGATCGATACGACCGAACGTCGCCGGCTCCGCCAGGAAATCCGAACGCTGACCCGGCTTAGGGCGCAATATGCGGCGAACGGCATCAGCAGCCAGGAATGGAACCTGCTTCAGCAGCGGGTCGGTAACCTGAGCCAGCAGATCCAGGTCGCCGGCGGCGGGTACGCCTACGGCTATACCCAGCCGAACAACGGCTATGCCTATGGCAATAGCGGCGTCCGCTATGATCAGTACGGACGGCCGATTCAGACGCAGGGTTACACCTACGACCAATATGGCCGGCCGGTGACGGTCAATAACGGCTATTATGGTCAGGGCGGCCCGTATGTTCCGGTCCCGTCAACCAGCAACAGCGGCATGGGCAATGTCCTCGGCGGCGTTCTCGGCAGCGTGCTCGGCGGCGGTGGAATGGGTGGCAACATCCTCGGGAGCATCCTCGGCAATGGCGGCCTTCGAGTCGGCGACCTGATCACCGGCACGATCGGCAGCGTGCTCGGCGGCGCCAACAATTTTGGCTACCAGGACCGCAGCAACGTCTATTTCCGCTCTGACGGTCAGCGCGTCTACGAGATCGACGCCCGGACCAACCAGGTCATCGCCATTCACCCGCTTCGCTAAACGCGAACGAGTGATTGCGAGGGAGGCGCCCCGGAGAGATCCGGGGCGCCTTTTTCGTCAGCGCAGGTCCGACGGCAGGGTCGGCTGGCTGAGAATTCGCCGCATCGCTTCCCAGCGCGCCGAACGATCGGGCCCCGCTGCTTCGACATGGGCGCGGACCATGTCCTTGCCGAGCCCGTAATTGATCACATAGCTTCGATACTGGTCGATGAACCCGACCGACTGGTCGGCGCGGGCAGCGCCGACGAGCTGGTAGCGCTGGGTGAGCTCGACGGCGCGGGCACGGTCGATCCGTCCCTCGAGATAGTTGCGCGCGATTGTGAAGCGGGCGCCGGCCAGCTCCTCCATCGCAAGCTGAAGATCCAGATAGCGCGGCGCGTCCGCGGGCTGGAGGCCGGCGAGCGGGTAGAGGGTGGAGCGCTCGAAGGCGAGCCGCTCCTCGGGCGTGAAGGCGAGGTCGATTCCGTAATTGGCCGAGCCCTCGGCGATGAAGGACTGCGGCGAGAAGAGCGGGTAGACCATATATTCCACCCAGCCCCGGCCGCGGGCGAGATCCCGCTCGAGCAAGGCGTTGTAGGCGTGGTGGCCGGGATAGCCTTCGTGGCAGCCGAGATCGACAGCGCGGCTCAGGCGCACCGGCAGGTCGGTGTTGATTTGGATGAGGCTTCGGTAATTGCCCTGGTACCAATTGTAGCCGGACCAGCTCTTGTCGCGCACGAACTCCAGCGTGAACGCCTCGCCGTCGGGAAGCGGGATGTGCTGCAGCGTACGCCGCCGGCACTCGCCGATCGCAGCGAGCATAACGGGCTCCAGCCGGTTCGGCGGAATGACGAAGCGGCTCTGGAACGCCTCGACCCGCTCTGGAAGAGGCCCGGTCCCCGGGACGAGTCGGTCGATGCGGTCGATCACCGGATCGTAGTGGCTGAGCGGCAGGATTTGCGGAGACACTCCGAACAGCCCTTGCGCCTCCTCTGCGAAGCTCAGCCGTTCGCCTGCGATCATTCGAAGGCGGGTGCGCGCCGCGGTCAGCTGCGCGTCGAGAAAGGCGCGGCGACGCTGGACGAGCGGGTCGGCGGGTGTCGGCGTGGCGCGAAGCCGGGCCTGGAGGTCCGCCGCCGCCGCCGCCAAGGCGGGCACGCTGCGCGGGTTCGCCTCGGCAGCCTGCTTCCACTCGGCCGGCCCGTAATAGGCGTCGATATAGCCGTCCTCATGAGTGCCGATCTCGAGGCTCAGGCCGACATAGTCGCGGGCAATGGAGTCGAGACTCTCTGTGCGGTCCCGAGGGGTCATGCATCCGGCGAGCAGCAGGGCGGCGACCACGTTCAACAGCCATTTCATGCGATCGTCTCCTGCTTGCCGGAAGGCCTTGTTAGCCGCGAGGATGAATGGGGACCAGTCGAAGGCCGGCCCGCCCATCCATAAGGAGGATCGATGCGATCCTTCGCACATTTCATCGCCGCCGCCCTTGGAAGGTTTCTTTCTCGTACTTATCCTTCGAAGCCGCCGGCATGGTGCCGGCCTTGAGGAGCGGCACCAATGGCCAACCTGTTCGACCCCATCCAGCTCGGCGCCGTTCGCGCGCCCAACCGAGTCCTGATGGCGCCGCTGACCCGCGCCCGGGCGACCCGCGAGGCAGTGCCGACCCCGGTCATGGCCGATTATTACCGCCAGCGCGCCGGCGCCGGCCTGATCATCTCGGAAGCGACGGGAATCAGCCGCGAGGGCCTTGGCTGGCCTAACGCGCCGGGCCTGTGGAACGAGGCCCAGGTCGAGGCATGGAAGCCGGTCACGGGCGCCGTCCGCGATGCGGGCGGGCGGATCTTCGCCCAGCTGTGGCACATGGGCAGGCTGGTTCACCCGGACCTCGGCGGCGGCCAGCCGCTTTCCGCCTCCGCGACGACCGCGCCTCACTACGCCCACACCTATGAGGGCAAGAAGCCCTATGTGGAGGCGCGCGCCGCAACGCTCGACGACATCGCGCGGATCATCGACGACTATACGGTAGCCGCGGGGAACGCGCTCGCCGCCGGCTTCGACGGCGTCCAGATCCACGCCGCCAATGGCTATCTCCTCGACCAGTTCCTGCGCGAGAGCTCGAACCTGCGCGACGACGGTTATGGCGGCTCTCCGGAGAACAGGATCCGCTTCCTCGTCGAGGTCGCGGAGGCGATCGCCGGTACAATCGGCGCAGAGCGAACTGCGGTGCGCTTCTCGCCGAACGGCGCGTCACAGGGCGTCGAGGATAGCGATCCGGCGTCGGTGTTCGTGCCCGCGGCGCGCGCGATGGAGCGGATCGGCCTCGCCTTCATCGAGCTTCGCGAGCAGGGACCAGAGGGCACGTTCGGGCGGAGCGACCAGGCCAAGATCTCGCCGGAGGTGCGAGCCGCGGTGAAGACTCCGCTGGTTCTCAACCAGGATTTCAACGCCGCCTCGGCCCAGGCCGCGGTCGGCGCAGGCCCTGCGGACGCCATCGCGTTCGGCCGGCCGTTCATCGCCAACCCTGATCTGCCCGAGCGGATCCGTCTCGGCGCAGCATGGAATGCCGACGACATGGCGACCTGGTATTCCCAGGGCGCCGAAGGCTATGTCGACTATCGCACCCTCAGGGAGGAGCGGGAGGCCGCCTAGAAGCCGCTAAGGAAGGCGGCGACGTTGGCGCCGAGGGCGTCGGTGGCGTAGCCGCCTTCCATGACGGTCACCGTGGGAAGGCCGAGAGAGGCGATGTCGCAGGCCATCGCGGGATAGTCGCTCGTCTCCAGCGCGAAATGGGAGATCGGGTCGCCGACGAAGGTGTCCGCTCCGTACGAGACGAACAGAAGCTCCGCTCCGAACGCCGCGATCCGCTCGAGCGCCCTGGCGAGGGCGGGGCGGTAGGCGGCGAAGTCGGTGCCGTGCGGAAGCGCGAGGTTGAGATTGGCACCCGCTCCGGCGCCTTCACCGGTCTCGTCCTCATGGCCCCAGTAGAAAGGATAGTCGGTCGACGGATCGGCGTGGATCGACACGAACAGGACGTCGCCCCGATCGTAGAAGATGTCCTGGGTGCCGTTGCCGTGATGATAGTCGACGTCGAGGATCGCGACCCGGCTCTTACCCGCTGCGATCGCCGCTTCGGCCGCGATGGCGGCGTTGTTGAGGTAGCAATAGCCGCCGAGATAGTCCGCACCCGCATGATGGCCGGGCGGCCGGCACAAGGCGAAGGCCGAGCGATCGCCGCCCAGCACCGCGTCGGTTGCGGCAAGCGCGGTCTGAGCGCCCCAATAAGCCGAGCTCCAGGTGCCGGCGGCCACCGGAGTCGCGGCGTCATAGCTGTACTGGCCGAGCCGGGCGTCGATCCGCGACAGGTTCAGCGGCCGCCGCCGCGCAACCGGCCAGGTGTAGCCGATGGCGTTGCCCGGCCGCCCCGCAGCCCGCCAGTCGGAATGAGCGCTCTTCAGGAAATCGAGATAGTCGCGCGGGTGGACCCGCAGTAGCGGCGCTTCGCCCAAGTCGCCCGGCGCCTCGGTCGCGCCGATCGCAGCGAGGATCGAGCGGGTGCGCCCGGGATGTTCGGAATGGTCCATCCAGGCGCCGTTGTGCAGCTCCTGCTGGGGGTCGTGGTCGAGCTGGCGGGGATCGAAGAAGAGACGCATGGCAAGGTCCGTATCAGGGCCGCCGAAGGTTACAACCTGCGCGAAGCGCGCGGTTCACTTGCAAATGCGCGCCGCGACCTACGCCTGGCCTGCGCCTGGGTTGGAGGAAGAGCCGACATCGGGATCGGGGTCTTCGGCAACTTTCGCGCGACCTGCCGGCCGCTGGGGCACGAGCAGGATCAGAAGCACGATTGCTGCGGCGAGCACTGCGGTCGCAAGCGATCGGCTGAGTTCGAGGCCGCCTTTGGCAATCGGCTTGTCGAGAAAGTCGCCGATCGTGGCTCCCAGCGGCCGGGTGAGGACGAATGCCGACCAGAACAGCAGGACTCGCGAGACCGGGGTGAGGAAATAGAGTGCCGCCAGAACGGCCAGGCCTGCGCCGAACAGTAGCGCCGCTCCCGAATAGCCGAGGGAGCCATCGGCAACCCAGTCGCCAAGAGCGGTGCCGAGGGTTTGCGAGAAGGTGATGGTAATCCAGTAAAAGGTCTCCGCCCGAGCATTGTCGATGCGGTTGACGTCGACGCTGCCAAGCGCGCGATGCCAGCTGAACAGCGAGACGGCGACCAGGCCGAACAGAAGCATCGACCCGCCTGCATAGCCGAGACCGATCGAGCGCGTGGCGAAGTCGGCCAGCGTCGTGCCGGCGGTGGTCGAGGCAATGATCGTCGCCCAATAGAGCCACGGATTGAAGCGACGCGCTTTGATCTGGAGCCATACCAGGCCGATGAGCAGCAGGCCGAAAATCGCCGTGCCGGCAAGATAGCCGTTCACGCCGCTGCTTCCCGCATCCGGCGTCGTTTCGCCGAGCCAGCTCATGCTGACGGCATCTCCGCCCGTCTCACCCAGCGTGGTTGCAAGGATCTTTATAACCCAGAAGGTGAGCGTCACCGCTGGAACCTTGCTCGACGCATGAGAGGCACCGTTGCTCATCTCGCATCTCCTCGGCCCATCAACGCCTATCGCCTCCGCAAAGGGTCAGACGCGCGGAGCCACCGTCCCTCTCCGTTGAGGGGCTCGAATGTCGGCATCGAAGCGCTGCGTTAGAGCGCGTCGGGAGGTTTTGGACGGGCTCCAGGGAAATGGAGGGGCCCTTCGCGCGTAATGGGGGTTCCGTCACGGGGACGGAGATTTCTGGGACCTCGTCATGGCTCGCGCCCATAACCCCTTGCTCTTCATCATTTCGGAACCGGTCGGAAGCCCGATCGCCAACGAGGTCGCCTATCGCCTCGCCGAACATGGCGTTCGGACCTGGATCGGCTCGCTCGCTCCGGCGGGAGAGCTGAACGAGGCGGCGATGGAGGCGATGCGCGCGTCGGCCGCGGCCCTTCTGCTCTTCGACCGGGCGGCGGCGGGCAGCCGTCATGTCGATCGCCACCTGCTGGTCGCGCGTCAGACCGGGAAGCCGCTCATCCCGCTGCGTGTCGAGCCGAGCGAGGAGGGCCTCCTGCGGCAGGAGCTTCTCGACGCCCGCTGGATCGACTGGTCGGACCCGGTCGAGGCCGTCGCCGAGGTGGCGCGCCGAGCCCATGGCTATGCCGCCGCGGCTCACGAGCAGCCCGCGCCCGTCGAGATGGCTCTTGGCTCTTCCATCGCCGGAGCGACGGCGCTCGGCGCTCTCGGGGCCACCGGCGGCTTCCACGAAGCGGGGGCGCCCAACGTCGAGGTTCGGCGCTCGCAGGCGGCCCCGGAAGTCCAGGCGGACGAGCCGCGCCCGGCCGCGGCTGCGCCGGAGCGGCCAGCGCCTGCCCGCGCGCGGAGGCCATCGGAGCAGCGCTCTTCCGGACGGTCGAGCGCATTGTTCTGGCTCATCGGACTGGCGGTGCTCGCGGCCGCGCTCCTCTACACGGCAGGGGTCTTCACGAGGAGCGGTGAGCAGGAATCGAAGGAGACGGCCAGCCGGGACGACCGAGCGGACGACGCAGCCCTTCCGAAGGAGACGCCCGGGCCCGTCCCGGTTCTGCCGGTCACGCCCAAGGAGGAAGCCGTCTCCCCGGAGCCGCAGGCTCAGCCGGCTCGACCCGTGGAATCGGCCGCCGTTGACACGCCCGATCGGGCTCAGCCGCCGCGTCCTGCCGCGGAGCCTGCCGAACGCACGCCCGACCCCGCCCGCGAAGCGCCGGCCGACGGCGGCGGAGGAGGAGCGTTGGGGACGGTCCGCGCCTTCTACTCCGCGCTCGGACGCGGCGACGGTGCTTCGGCTTCCCAGCTCGTGGTGCCCGGCAAGCGCGCGAGCGGCCCGCTCTCCGCTCAGTCGTTGACCCGCTATTATTCTTCGTTCCGCCGGCCGCTTCGGATCCGCAACATGACCCCGGTGGGGGAGAATTCAGTGCGGGTCGCTTACGATTACGTGCTCGGCGACGGCCGCCTGTGCCGGGGCCAGGCGACGGTGAACGTGGTGCAGGGCGGCGGCCGCCCGCTTGTGAGCGCGATCCGCACCAGCGGGCCCTGCTAGGGGTGGCTTAGCGCACGACGTCCCGCCTCACCGCTCGAACAGGTGGAGCGAGACCGGATCTATGCCGTAGCGCTGGACGAGCGGGTCCTGGTAGCAGGGCTCCCTGACCCGGATATTGTAGCCATATTTGGCGAACAGCGATTCCAGGTCGAACCCCTCGTTGGTTTGGCAGCGTTCGCCCGCCGAGGTTCCAGCATTGGGGACTACGAAGAGGTAGCGTACATTGCTCGCCGCGATCCGCTCGACCCACCATTCGACCGCGTCGGGAGTCATTTCGGAGAAGCTGTGGATGTTGGTCGCGAGGTCGATGGGAGTGCGACCGAGGAGGTCGTCGACCTCGTCCAGCGGGACCGCCCGCGCTGTTTTCAGGCCGCGGAAGCGCAGATAATATTCGGCGATGAAGGTGGATGCGGCAACGGCGTCGGTCGCGAAGACCTGCGCCATGTCGCCGACCGCCTGCTCGATCCGGTGAGCGAGCCTGCCATAACCGGCGCCGATGTCGAGGATTGAGAGCTTGCTCGAACCAAGCCCGACATGGCGCTGGAGGAACTGGATCTGGCGGGCCGAATCGAGGAGGTCGCGCGAGACCTGCCGCCCCGCGACATCGATCAGATAGGCGCCGAACAGGCCGTCTTCGTTGAGCTTCGCCGCCACTCCCTCATCGTCGGTCGACAGGAAATGGTAGTAGCAAAGCGCGTAGCCGAGCTCGTTGAGATTGCGGGTGCGGACCTGCCAGACGAACGCATTGTCGCCCCTGAAATAGAGCAGGTCGTCGCCACTCAGCTTGTCGGGAAGCCAGGTGGAGGGGCGGGTCACGCGCGGGTCCATTGCCGCGTAGCGCCGCTGCAATTCAGCCAGGCGGGGATGATCCCAACGCAGGTAATCGACCGCGCCTGGCGGAAGCGGATCAAGGGCCTGGCGCGGCCCGGAATCGGGATCACGTTGCCAAGGGTAGAGGGCTTCCGAGCGAGAGATCTGCACGCCGAACCGCGCCGCGGCGCCTTTGACCGCCCCGAGAATCCGTCGCTTCATCGCTCCTGGCTCAGGACCCGGGCCGCGGATGTCACAGCTTCTCGGTCAGCTCCGGGACCAGCTTGAACAGGTCGCCGACGAGGCCGATGTCCGCGACCTGGAAGATCGGCGCATCCTCGTCCTTGTTGATGGCGACGATGGTCTTGCTGTCCTTCATTCCCGCAAGGTGCTGGATCGCGCCGGATATTCCGATCGCGACATAGAGCTCCGGGGCGACGATCTTGCCGGTCTGGCCGACCTGATAGTCGTTGGGGACATAGCCCGCGTCGACCGCTGCTCGGCTGGCGCCGACCGCGGCGCCGAGCTTGTCGGCGAGCGGCTCGATATATTGGTGGAATGCGTCCGAAGAGCCGAGCGCGCGGCCGCCGGAGACGATGATCTTGGCGCTGGTCAGCTCGGGCCGCTCGCTGTGGGCGATCTCGGCTCCGGCGAAGCTCGATAGGCCGGCGTCGGCGGCGCCCGATACTTGCTCGACGCTCGCGCTTCCGCCCTCGGCCGAGGCCTTGGCGAAGGCGGTTCCGCGAACCGTGATCACCTTCTTGGAGTCGGACGACTTGACCGTCGCGATCGCGTTGCCGGCGTAGATCGGCCGGGTGAAGGTGTCCGCATCCTCGACGCTGAGGATGTCGCTGATCTGCATGACGTCGAGCAGCGCGGCAACGCGCGGGGCGATGTTCTTGCCGGTGGTCGTCGCGGGCGCGAGGAAGGCGTCGTAATTCGCCATCTGACCGGCGACGAGCGGAGCGACATTCTCGGCGAGCTGGTGCTCGAGCGAGGAATCGTCGGCGGCGAGCACCTTGCTTACCCCAGCAATCTTCGCTGCTGCCTCGGCGACCGTGCCGATCCCGGCGCCGGCGACGAGGATATGGACGTCGCCGAGCCTCGCGGCGGCGGTGACGGTGGCGAGGGTGGCGTCCTTGAGGCTGCCCCCTTCATGTTCGGCGAGGACGAGGACGGTCATCCGATCACTCCCGTTTCCTTGATCTTGTCGATGAGCTCGTCGACGCTTCCGACCTTGACGCCCGCGGAGCGCTTCGGCGGCTCGGTCACCTTGAGTACGGTGAGGCGTGGCGCTGTGTCGACTCCGTAATCGGCCGGCGACTTGGTCGCGAGCGGCTTCGACTTGGCCTTCATGATGTTGGGCAGGGTCGCGTAGCGCGGCTCGTTGAGGCGAAGGTCGGTGGTGACGATGGCCGGAGTCTTGAGCTTCACCGTCTCGAGGCCGCCGTCGACTTCGCGGGTGACGCTGACGCTGTCGCCGGAGACCTCCACCTTCGAGGCGAACGTGCCCTGGCCCCAGCCGAGCAGCGCGCCGAGCATCTGGCCGACCTGGTTGCTGTCGTCGTCGATCGCCTGCTTGCCGAGGATGACCATTCCCGGCTGCTCCTCCTCGGCGATCTTCGCCAGGATCTTGGCGACCGCGAGCGGCTCGACCTCGTCCTCGCTCTGGACGTGAATGGCGCGGTCGGCGCCCATGGCGAGGGCGGTGCGAAGCGTTTCCTGCGCCTTGGCCGGTCCGACCGACACCGCGACGATCTCGGTCGCGGCGCCCTTTTCCTTGAGGCGAATGGCTTCCTCGACGGCGATCTCGTCGAACGGGTTCATGCTCATCTTGACGTTGGCGAGATCGACGCCGCTGCCGTCCGCCTTCACCCGCGGCTTCACATTGTAATCGAGCACCCGTTTGACCGGGACCAGGAGCTTCATGGCTTCTCTCCAGCTTTGCCATTCCTGCGAAGGCGGGAACCCAGAAGGTGGCTGGGCCCCCGCTTTGGCGGGGGTGACTACATGATCGAGCGGCTATTCCGCCCCTTTACGTTAACGTCAAGCGGGGACGGCCTGCTGGACCTGCGCGACGATCTTGCGGGCCGCATCGCCGAGGTCGTCGGCCGGCACGATGTCGAGGCCGGACTCGGCGAGGATTCGCTTGCCTTCCTCGACATTGGTGCCTTCGAGGCGGACCACCAGCGGGACCTTGATGTCGACCTCGCGGGCCGCGGCGACGATTCCGTCGGCGATGATGTCGCAGCGCATGATCCCGCCGAAGATGTTGACGAGGATGCCCTCGACCGCCGGGTCGGACAGGATGATCTTGAACGCCGCGGTCACCTTCTCCTTGTTGGCGCCGCCGCCGACGTCGAGGAAGTTGGCCGGGAAGGCGCCGTTCAGCTTGATGATGTCCATCGTCGCCATGGCGAGGCCGGCACCGTTGACCATGCAGCCGATATTCCCGTCGAGCTTGATGTAGGCGAGGTCGTACTTCGACGCCTCGAGCTCCATCGGGTCCTCCTCGGTCTCGTCGCGGAGGGCGGCGAGGTCCTTGTGGCGGAACATGGCGTTCGAATCGAAGCCGACCTTGGCGTCGAGGACGAGGAGCTCGCCCTTGTCGGTCACCGCCAGCGGGTTGATCTCGATCTGCTCGGCGTCGGTGCCGAGGAAGGCGTCATAAAGCTTGGCCGCGACCTTCTGCGCCTGCTTGGCGAGATCGCCGGTGAGGCCAAGCGCCTTGGCCACCGCGCGGCCGTGATGCGGCTGGAAGCCGGTCGCCGGGTCGATGGTCAGGGTGTGAATCTTCTCGGGGCTGTCGTGGGCGACGTCCTCGATGTTCATGCCGCCCTCGGTGGAAGCGACGAAGGCGATTCGGCCGGTTGCTCGGTCGACCAGCAGCGCCAGGTAGAATTCCTTGGCGATGTCGACGCCGTCGGTGACGTAGAGGCGGTTGACCTGCTTGCCCGAGTCACCGGTCTGGATGGTGACGAGGGTGTTGCCGAGCATGTCCTCGGCCGCGGCACGAACCTCCTCCTTCGAGCGGGCGAGGCGGACCCCGCCCTTGGCGTCGGGGCCCAATTCCTTGAACTTGCCCTTGCCTCGGCCGCCGGCGTGGATCTGCGCCTTGACCACGTAGAGCGGCCCGGGGAGCGTATCGACCGCGGCGACCGCTTCCTCGACGCTCATCGCGGCGACGCCGGCCGGAACCGGCACGCCGAACTTCGCGAGCAGCTCCTTGGCCTGATATTCGTGGATGTTCATTCTGGGTGCGAGTCCTTGGAAGAAAGTCGCGAGGCCTAAAGCATAGGCGGCTCGCGTTGGAAAGACCGCAGCCGGGCCGTTGACCGCGGCGCCTCTCCTGCATTAGCCCTCTGCGCCAGGTTCTGGGGGAATTTTCATGATAATTCGCAGACTGCTAGCGGCAGCGACGATGCTCGTTGCCGGCACTGCCGCAAGTGCGAGTCAACAGGGGGCGGTTGCCGGCAGCGGCACCGCCGGGCCTGTCCCGCAGCCGTCGCCAGCGCCGCCGGCTCCACCGCCGCCGCCCACCTTGCGACCCCAGTCGGAGCGGACGCCGACCATCGAGGCCGGAGGCTTCCTGTCGCGCGAGGAATGGTGGCGCTGTGACGGCTATTCTGCGGCCGACAGACGGTATGACGGCATGTCCCGCTATTCGGACTTGATCGTCAATATCGTGCCTGCGCGGACAACCCCGCGTTTCGGCCGCGCCGGGATCGCGTTCTGCGATGCCGCGCTGGCAGACCCGCGCATGCTTCCGGAATGGAGCCTCCGCCGCGCCAACATTCTCCAGGCGCGAGCGCTTCACAAAGCTGCCGCGCGCGATTTCACCGGGGCTCTGGCCGATCTCGCCGATTCCGATGACGCCGCAGGAAGCGATCGCTATGCGGTCCGCAGCCTCCGCACATCGAACCAGCTCATCCGTGCCTGGGTGCAGATCGAGACTGGCGCGAACGCAGACGCAGTCGGAACGATCGGCGAGGCCGTGGCATCCAGGCCCTGGGAAGCCGGCTTGCAAGGGCTGGCGGCGCAGCTGCGCCTTGCGGCGACGGGCCAGTGGGAGGCGTTCGGCCAGGAAAGCCGTCAACTGGCGAGATTGGATCCCAACCGCCTGGTTCTGCTCTATTTCCTCGCCTTGACTCAAGGCGATTTCCGGCAAGCGGAGGAACTCTATCCGCAGATCCACCTCACCATCCCCCGCAATCGCGGCGGGTACCAGATCGCCAACATGCTTGCCCGCCGGGTCCAGCAAATGTTGCTGCAAGCGGACATGCGCGGAGCCTATGCCTATGGGCTGGCCGCGTTGGGACGGCAGGCCGAGGCCTTGGAGCAACTCGCCGCCGCCCGGCGCGAAGTGGACGACGCGCTCCGCCCGCCGCAGCCGATCGCACCGCGAACCGAAGTGACGCGCGCGCAGCGCGCCGACCATGAGGCCTTCACCGTCGGCGGGGTGCGCGCCAGACGCTCGCTGGACCGGTGGGATCGGATGGTCCGGCTGAGGGGAATCATCGGCGAGCGCAATTACCAGCAAGCCTATGCCGAGCTGCTCCGCAGCCCGATCGGCGTCGACGGGCCGGCGCTCGATATCTTGCGCTCCCTGATCGCGATCGCTCCCGGGCCGCAGGTGGAGCTTGAGGAACTGTCGGCCGAGCTGACGCGCGCGATCGCGGGTCAGCTCGACACGATACGCAGGGTCACGATTGCGGATTTGTTCGAAGCACTTCCGGAGCCGGAGTCGCAAAGGGCAATTCCGCCTTACGACGGAGCGTCCGATTCATGGCTGTCCTTCGACACAGAAGGATATCGAGTCGACCCGTCACAGGTAGAGGGCGCGCAGACGATCCGGTTCGCGCGCAGCGACGGGACGGTCGCGATTGCCAGCGAGATGGTGCTTCTGCGGGTCGCAGAGCTGGCTCGCCAGCGAGGATATCGCGGTTTCATCCTCGCCGGGCGGCGGATCGTCCGCCGCGAAATGCTTGGTTACGGGCAGCGCCCGGGTACCGGCACGCCTTCGGGGCAGGAAGCGGAGCTCGACGTGGTGTTCGTCGATCCCGATCGCTTGCCCCCGACCTATGCCGCCGCAGGTTGGCGCGTCGTCGATGCGGAGCAGGTCTGGAACGCGCTCAGCCCGCTTTACCCGCGGCCATCGCGGCGCTGAGTCGCGGCCGGCATTCCACGTCGGTCGCTAGGCGGCGCGGGCGCCGATCGCTTTCTGGCGCCGGCGCTGGACCGAGGAGCCGATGCCCATCGCCTCCCGGTACTTAGCAACGGTTCGGCGGGCGATGTCGAAGCCTTCGCCCTTGAGCATGTCGACGAGGGTGTCGTCGGAGAGGATCTTCTGCGGGTCCTCGGCGGCGATCAGGGCCTTGATGCGGCTCTTCACGGCCTCGGCCGAGACCGCATCGCCGCCGTCGGACGACTGGATTCCGCTCGTGAAGAAATATTTGAGCTCGAACAGGCCGCGGTCGCAGGTGAGATATTTGTTCGAGGTGACCCGGCTCACCGTCGATTCGTGCATTCCGATCTGCTCGGCGACTGTTCGAAGGGTGAGCGGCTTCAGGTGCGAGACTCCGTGGCGGAAGAAGCCGTCCTGCTGCTTCACCAGCTCGGTCGCGACCTTGATGATGGTGCGCGCGCGCTGGTCGAGCGCCTTCATCAGCCAGTTGGCGTCGGCCAGGCACTCGGCGAGCCAGGCCTTCGACTTCCTGTCCTGGGCGCCGGTTGAGAGCTCTGCATAATAAGTGCGGTTGACGAGGAGGCGGGGAAGGGTGGCGCTGTTGAGTTCGACCGCCCAGCCGGTGCCCCGGCGCGCGATGATGATGTCGGGGACCACCGAGTCGACCCGCTCCTCCCGCTCGAAGCGGCAGCCGGGCTTGGGATCGTAGGCGCGAAGCTCGCGGATCATGTCGGCGAGGTCCTCGTCGTCGACCCCGCAGATTCGTTTGAGCGCGGAGAAATTGCCCTTGGCCAGATAATCGAGATTGGCGATCAGCCGCGCCATCGCGGGGTCGTAGCGGTCGGCGTCGCGGGCCTGGAGGGCGAGGCATTCGGCGAGGTTGCGGGCGCCGACTCCGGCCGGGTCGAGGGTGTGGATGACGGCGAGAACGCGCTCGGCCTCAGCGAGTGGGATTCCGAGTTTCTGGGCGAGGTCGACGAGCGAGCCGAGGAAATAGCCGGTCTCGTCGATCTGATCGACGATGCGTTCGGCGATGAGGAGGTCGCCGCCGGACAAAAGCTCGCCGGCTTGGGCCATGAGATGCTCGTGGAGATTGCGGCCGGCGCCCTCGAAGCTATCGAAATCGGGGCCGTCTTCGCTGCCCCCGTTCCCGGTCGCCGCAAGGCCGAGGCCGCCATCGAGGCCGCCGATGCGGTCGGCGGCACTGTCCTGGGCGAAGTCGTCGCTATGGGGATCGATGTCGAGCGCGGTCTCGGCGAGCGGAGCGTCGGGCCGGACGATTTCGTCGAGGCCCTCGGGCTCGGTGTGTTCGACGGCCAGCTCCGCCGCTTCGGGAGGGGCCGGACCTTCCTCGCCGCCGGTGTCGAGCAGCGGGTTGCGCTCGAGTTCGTCGGCGATGAAGGTTTCGATTTCGAGGTTCGATAGTGTGAGAAGCTTGATCGCCTGCTGAAGCTGCGGCGTCATGACCAGCTGCTGGCTCTGGCGCAGGTCGAGGCGAGGAGCGAGGCTCATGCCCGCTCTTTATTTCACCAATCCTTACCGATGTCATTCCCGCTTAAGCAGGAATCGTGCCCGTAACGAATTTTCCGCTAAAGCGCGAAGCTTTCGCCGAGATAGAGGCGGCGGACATTCTCGTCGAGGACGAGGTCCTCCGGGCTTCCGGAAAACAGCACCTGGCCGCCATAGATGATGCAGGCGCGGTCGACGATGTCGAGGGTCTCGCGGACATTATGGTCGGTGATGAGAACGCCGATGTCGCGCTGCTTCAAGTCCTTGATGAGGTCGCGGATGTCGCCGATCGAGATCGGGTCAATTCCGGCGAACGGCTCGTCGAGGAGCATGATCGAGGGGTTCGCGGCGAGCGCCCGGGCGATCTCGCAGCGGCGCCGCTCACCGCCGGACAGAGCGGTCGCCGGCGCATCGCGAAGTCGTTCGATGTGGAATTCGGAGAGAAGCTGCTCGAGCCGGTCGCGGCGCGCCTTGCGGTCGGGCTCGGCGATCTCGAGGACCGCCATGATGTTCTGGGCGACGGTGAGGCCGCGGAAGATCGAAGTCTCCTGCGGCAGGTAGCCGAGGCCGAGGATGGCCCGGCGGTACATGGGCAGGCCGGTGATGTCCTGGCCGTCGAGCATGATTCGGCCGCTGTCCGGCTTCACGAGGCCCATGATCGAATAGAAGCAGGTCGTCTTGCCGGCGCCGTTGGGGCCCAAGAGGCCGAGCACCTCGCCGCGCTCGACATGGAGCGAAACGTCGGACAGCACGACCTTCTTGTCGTAGGACTTGGCGATCGAGACGACCGACAGCCCGCGCGTCGCCGCCTCCGCTTCCGCGGCGTCAGCCGCGTCGTCGTGGCGGGTGATCGCAATCGTCTCGTTCATCTAGCGCCTGTGCCCCCGAGAACCAGCGACTTAGGCCATGGTGCCCGGCGCCTCAACCCGCGCGGGGCGGGCGGGGCGGAAAATCGGTTGATCCAGATCGGGAAAGGGAGGTCAGCTGCCGCGCCCCTGGGGCACTGTGAAGCGGCCGGTGACCCGCCCGTTGGGATTGGTCGAGGTGCCGCGGGCGCCGGGAGCGCCGCCGTCCATGACCGCTCGTCCGCTGTCGAGGTCGAGCACCAATCGGCCGCCGCGGACGGTGTTGGGACCCTGGTTCAGGACGACATTGCCCATCATCGTCACGATCCGCTCGTTGAGATCGTAGATCGCGCTCTCGCTCTGCGCGGTTTCCGAAGGGCTGGTCAGCCGCACCCCGCCGGTCGCGTCGATGCGGTCGATGTCGATCCCGCCCTGGCTGGAATAAGCGATCGTGATGCGCTCGGAATTGAGTCGGAGCTGGCCCTGGCGGACATCGACATTGCCGGAGAAGATCGCCCGGTCGATCCGGTCCTGAACCTCGATCCGATCGGCAGCGACGTCGACCGGCGCGTTGGTGTTGTGATTCTGGAGGGCGGAGCCGGGCACCTGGGCGAGCGCCGGGGCAAGCGCGATTCCGCCGGCGGCGATTGCGAGGCCGAGCCCGGCGGTGGTGAGGAAGCGGCGCGTCATGGCTGTCTATTGAGACCCCCCTGGACGATATGCAAGCGGGCGCGGCCGTCGAGCACGACCTTGCGCTCGGGAAGGTCGACCGCCATCCGCTGAGCGCTGAACGTGCCGAGCGGGATCCTGCCCTGAACGGGTCCGCGGCTTTGAAGCGCGCGGTCGCGAAGATCGATCACGACGTCGCTGGTGTTGAGCTGGTAGCCGTCGGCCGCCCGGAACTCGACCGGCCCGAGCACTCCGACCTGGGCATTATCCATGTTGTAGCGGGCGCGCTGGGCAACGAGCGAGGCCGGGCCGTCGTCGAGCAGGAGCTGAGCCTGCATTCCCATCACCTCGAGCACCGGCACCGCGGAACTCGCCTGGACCGCATAGCGGGTGTCGAGGGTGAACGGGCGGCCGGCCTCGTCCTGGCCGCGATATTGAGCATTCTCGATCTTGAGACGCTCATTGGCCTTCTCGACCTTGTTCTTGTCGAGCAGGAAGCTGACCTCCTTGCGTTCCTCGAGCGGCATCAGCGCGAGGAAAGCGAGGATCAGGCCGATGAGCAGCGGCAGGCCGAACTTCATCAGCCGGATCAGCCGGTCGTGGGACGAGCCCGGCTTGGCCCAGCGGCGCTTGGTCCTTCGATCCTGTTCGGCGAGCTCTGACATTCAAATCTTCCCGGACGCCCGCGATCAGACGTGGGCGAAAATATCCTCGTCGGCCCAGCCGGCGAGATCGAGCAGCGCCCGGTGCGGAAGGAAGTCGAAGCAGGCCTGGGCCAGCTCCGTCCGACCTTCGCGCGCAAGCCGTTCGTCGAGGATATCCTTCATTGCGTGAAGGTAACGCACGTCGGTCGCCGCATATTCCATCTGAGCGTCGGAGAGCGTCGGAGCGCCCCAATCCGACGATTGTTGCTGCTTTGAGATTTCGTGTCCGAGCAGCTCCCTGACAAGCTCCTTGAGACCGTGGCGGTCGGTATAGGTGCGGATCAGGCGCGACGCCGTCTTGGTGCAATAAGCCGGCGCCGCCATCACCCCGAGATAGGCTCGGATCGAGGCGAGATCGAAACGCGCGAAGTGATAGAGCTTCAGCCGCTGCGGATCGGCGAGCACCGCCTTGAGATTGGGCGCGGCATAATTGCTGCCGGCGCCGAAGCGGACGAGATGCTCGTCGCCGCGGCCGTCGGAAATCTGGACGACGCAGAGACGGTCGCGCCCGAGCTGCAAGCCCATCGTCTCGGTGTCGACTGCGACCGGGCCGTCGGCGAGCACGCCTTCGGGCAGGTCTTCTTCGTGAAAATGAACGGTCATGCCACTCGCTTAAGCGCAACCGGCTGAAGGCTCAATGACCGCGGGCTTGATCGGCGAGCGGCGGCCCGGCACAGGGGCGCTCCCAAAAGGAAGGAGCCGAGAACGCATGGCCGGTGGACTCGCTGCGCTGCTGGACGACGTCGCCGCAATCGCCAAGCTGGCCGCGGCGTCGGTCGACGATATCGGTGCGGCCGCCGGCAAGGCCGGGGTGAAGGCGGCCGGAGTGGTGGTCGACGACACCGCGGTGACCCCGCGCTACGTCACCGGCTTCACGCCCGACCGAGAGCTGCCGATCATCTGGCGAATCGCCAAGGGCTCGCTGTTCAACAAGATCGTCATCATCCTGCCGGTGGCCTTGCTTCTGAGCTGGCTTCTGCCGTGGGCGACCACGCCGCTGCTGATGCTCGGCGGCGCCTATCTGTGTTTCGAGGGCGCGGAGAAGGTGTGGGAGGCCATCGCCCAGCGGGAGGAGGATCTCGCGGAGAAGGCCGAGGAGCTCAACAGCGCCGACCATGAGAAGAAGATGGTGTCCGGCGCGGTGCGCACCGACTTCATCCTCTCGGCCGAGATCATGGCGATCGCTCTTGGAGAGCTGACCAACAATGTCGCCGAGCAGCCCTCCTTCTGGCTGCTCGCGGCGAGCCTGGCGGCGGTCGCGGTCGGAATCACCGTGCTTGTCTATGGCGCGGTCGGGCTCATCGTGAAAATGGACGATGTCGGACTTCATCTCTCGAAGCGCGACAATGCCGGCACGCGCGCGTTCGGGCGCGGCCTTGTGCATCTCATGCCAAAGCTGATGACCGTTCTTTCGGTGGTCGGGATCGCCGCGATGATCTGGGTCGGCGGGCACATCATCGTCGCCGGCCTCAACACGCTCGGCATTTCCGAGCCCTACCACTTCTTCCATGTCCTCGCCGAGGGCGCCGCGCACGCGCTCCCGGCAATCGGCGGATTCGCAAATTGGGTCGCCACCACTCTTGCCGACGGCTTGTTCGGACTGCTGCTCGGCGGGATCATCGCGGCGGCGCTTCATCCGTTCGTGAAGCACAAGCATTGAGAATCCCGGCTAAATCGCCCCGCGCCAAGCTCCGCGACGCGGTGTGAGCAAAAGAGTCAAAACTGTGGCGAACCCTCTATCTTGGCGCGACTTTTTCCATTAAGGGGATTCGTTGGCGCCGTGGGTTTGGTGCCAGGGGCTGTTGCGCGCGTCGGCCCAGCGCGGCGGTTCAGAGGACAGGGGATGCGGCGCCGGGAAGACTATTAAGACATATGAGTTTCGACAAAGGGCGCCGCGGCGATCGCGGCGGGCGCGGCAGAGACAAGCGCGATTCGTTTGGTGACGACAATTTCGGAGGCGGCTTCGGCGGAGGCGGCTTCGGCGAGCGTTCCGGCGGTTATGGCGGCGGCGGCGGCGGTGG
>JAEZHP010000164.1 GCA_023416515.1 Pseudomonadota bacterium
TAGCGAGAGCGGGGGGGCAAAAGGTCACTATCCGGACTGCTCAACGGCCTTGGCGGGGGAGGGTTCCAACCCATGCGATTTTTTCTGCGTTTTTTTTAAGGAGGCCGTCGCCGACCGGAGTGGGCAACCGAGCTGGGCCTGGCCAGTTGAGAGGATGAAAGGAAATCCCATGCCTAAGCCGCCAAGCTCACCGCCCCATTCCGACATCGACGGAGTCAATCGCGACGGCACCCGGCCGAGCAAGAAGCTCAGCGGGCGAGGCGACGACACTAGGGAGCTGGAGCAGGCCGGGCGCGCGGCCTCGGCGCGCCCGGCCTATAGTGACGATAGCTCTGCCGACGATCGAGCGCGGTAGGGGTCAGGGAACTGCCGGCGTGTCGCGGTCGACGACGGCGATCGTCAGGCTGTAGCGGCCCACCTCGGTGTCCCGCTCGAGCGCAGAGCGGAGCTGTCGGGCGAGCCCCGAGATGATCCGGTCGAACCGCTCCTGGACGTCGGGAGAGCAGCTGATCTCGCCGGCGAGCACCTCGGACTCCATGACCAGGCGGGCTCGGCCGTCCTGCTCGGGCTCGAGCGCGATTGCGACCATCCGGGCTCCGCAAAGCATCCCGAACTCGACCACCTCCGTCACCAGGAAGGCGGTGGACACCGCCACGTCCTGGGTGGCGTAGAGCGGCTCGAGAGCGAGCCGGATCTGCATTCCGGAAGCCTTGGTGGGAGCCGTCGCCCGTAGATTGGCGGCGAGCTCGGACACCAGCGCCTTGAGCGCGACCCCGCGATTCTCCTCGAGCTCGGCGTAATGGTTGCGGTGAACGACGGCGAGCGCGTCGACCCGCCGCTGGATCGAGGCATAGGCGGCCGCGGCTTCGTCGCTGACGCTGCTTCGCGAGTGGATGTTGAGCAAGGAGGCGACGACTTGAAGGTTGTTCTTCACGCGGTGATGGACCTCGCGAACGAGCCGCGTCTGCCGCTCGACAGCCGCGCCGAGCTCGGCCTCGTGCTGCGCCACGGTTCGGGTCACTTCGGCGAAGGCATTGCCGAGATCGTCGATTTCCTTGGCGGCGCTGTGGACGCTCGGTCGCTCGAACCCGCGGTCGCCCGGCTCATAGGCCGCGATCGCCCGCTGCATTCGAAGCAGGGGCCGGAGCAGCAGATATTGAACCACCAGCCAGCCGACCACGGCGGCGAGAAGCCACATCAGCAGCGGAAGCACGATCATCGCCACCTCCGCCCAGGTCATGCTCGGAGCCGCGGCGTGGAGGCGAAGCTCCAGCCCGCTCGCAGTGATGGGCTCATTGAGGACGACTCCGCCGCTGGCTTCCCGGCCGGGCTCCGACGCGAACAAACGCATCGCCGAATCGTCGACGACGAGCTCGAGCTCGGTGGCCTGGCTGGTGCTCCCGACATTCGCCGCGGCCTCCAGCGAGGACCGTGGAAAGTCGATCTGGCCGAGCGGCCGCCCCGAACTGTCGTAGAGCCACAAGCGAAGCAGTTCGCCTCGCTCGTCGATCCACGCCGCCGAGCCCTCACCCTGCGCGACCCGCGGCGGAGCGGCGGGACTGACCGCGAGGGGCGGGCAGGCGACGCCGCCGCCGGGATCGAAAACCAGGAAACGCACAGGAGGTGATCCGCTCGCGCGCAGCTGGGTTTCGGCATGCCCGCAGGCGGATGCGGCGTTTTCAGGCCGGCGAACGGCGTCACTGGCGATCCGAACGACCAGGGCGGCGCGGTTGAGGACCGAGGAGAGGCGCTGGGCCGACAGCGCAAGGTTGGCGTGCGCCTCGGCGATCGCGTTGGATCGGCTGTCGCGCGCGCTGTCGACGCTCGCGAAGACGGAGATCACCAGCAGCGGCAGCAAGGCCGCGCCGAGAATCAGAAGCATCTTGGTCGCGGTGGGCAGGCCACCGAACCATGTGCGAAGGAAATTATGCTGTCGTTCGGTCACCGGCGGTCCCGACGCGTCATGTCATGCGTGCGGGGAGGCTCAGCCAAGCTTGCCGAGGAGATCCAGCATCTCCGGCGGAATGTCCTCGGCGACGGCACGTTCATAGACGGTGCGCAGCGCGTCGCCGACATCGGCCGACTGCTTCTTTCGGTTGCGCGGCTTTCCATCCGAGTCCGGCTCGACCGAATGCTGATCATCGGCCTTGCGACGCCGCTCACGTTCAAGTTCATTGTGAAAGGTCAAAGGTTCACCCCACCCGCGGTCCGCTCATTATACGGGTCTGATCAACCGTTTGGAGTGGGTTGGATCAAGCCGTGTTCGTCCAGCACTATTCGACGCGGGCGAAATAATCGGCCCACGTGGGCTTGGAAACAAAAAACTCCCACGTTGGTTCCACAGGTTCTGCAGGCGTATCGGGCGGGGGCCATTGGCTGTCACAAACCGTTTCGAGCCGCCGTCACACTTGCCAAGCGGGGGTCGCCCTCATAGGCGCACGCTTTAATAGACTGAGGAGTCGAAACGAATGTCGCTCGGCCAGGAAATTGCGCCTCATCTCCCATTCCTTCGCCGCTACGCGCGTGCGCTTACGGGCACGCAGCAGCATGGCGACGCGTTCGTGCGCGCTACCCTGGAAGCGATCGTCGCCGCGCCGGACTCCTTCCCGCGCGACGTCGACCCGCGAGTCGGCCTCTACCGCACCTTCCACGCCATTTGGTCCTCGGCCAATATCGAAGAAGAGCCCGGCTATTCGGGCGCCGAGGGGGATGGCGTCGAGAGCATCGCCCAGGCGCGGCTTTCGCGAATCACTCCGCTGTCCCGCCAGGCCCTGCTTCTGACCGCGATGGAGGGCTTCACGCCCGAAGACGCGGGCTATCTGATCGGCGCGGCGCCTGAAGAGGTCGAGGCTCTGGTCGGCGAGGCTCTCGAGGAGATTGAGCGTCAGACTCGCGCCGAGGTTCTGATCATCGAGGACGAGCCGATCATCGCGATGGATATCGAGACGATCGTCCGCGATCTCGGTCACAGCGTCGTCGGAGTCGCGGTGACCCGCGACGAGGCAGTCAGCCTTGCGCTCGCCAAGCGGCCGGGTCTCGTGCTTGCCGACATCCAGCTCGCCGACGACAGCTCCGGGATCGACGCCGTCAAGGACATCCTCGCCGAGTTCGAGGTGCCGGTGATCTTCATCACGGCTTTCCCGGAGCGGCTGCTCACCGGCGAGCGCCCGGAGCCGACCTTCCTCATCACCAAGCCGTTCCAGCGGTCGACGGTGAAGGCGGCGATCGCCCAGGCCCTGTTCTTCGATCCGGCAACCCTGCCGGCCTGAGAATCCGCCGTCAGCCGGCGAAAGCCGGCATCTACCGCACTGAGTGACAGGCATCGGTAGACCCCAGCTTTCGCTGGGGTGACGGCATCGAGTCGCCCGGGTCATACGGGCTGGCTCTTTCCGGCTTCTTCTCAATCTTTCGGGAACCGCCCTTGCGGGGGCGCGTTAGCCGCGAAACGATTGGAACTTTGAGCGAGGGTACCCCATTCGCCATGAATCAAGGCCCGGACCATATCGGGAAGACCGAGGCGCGCGCCGGAACGACGCCGCACATGACCCGCTACGTGCTCTTCTTCGGACTGACGTTGACCATCCTGGCCTTCGTCATCATCTACTTGATCTGGGATTGAGCCGCTTCGGCGGATCGGTGCTAGTATCACCTTGCCATAAGGGCACGCGTAAAATCCTATGTTTATCGGGGGCAGCTCCATGTCGGGCGTGAAGCCGGCGCAAGAAGACGCGACGATCGAGCGCGAAGAGCTCGTTCCGCTGCCGGACGACGAGTTCAAGCAGCAGCTCGCTCAGGTCATTCCCCATTTGCGCGCCTTCGGTCGCTCGCTGTCGGGCAGCCGCGATCTCGCGGACGATCTCGTCCAGGAGACGCTTCTGAAAGCGTGGGCGGCGCGCAAGCGCTTCCAGGCCGGCACCAACATGCGCGCCTGGACCTTCATCATTCTCAGGAACCTGTTCCTGAGCCAGATGCGCCGCGCCCGATTCAAGGGCGAGTGGGACGAGCTCACCGCGTCCAAGATCCTTGCCGCCCCGGCGAGCCAGGACAAGCATATCGAGCTTGCCGACATGCAGCGCGCTTTGCTCCATCTGCCGCAGCCGCAGCGCGAGGCCTTGATCCTGGTCGGCGCCGGCGGCTTCGCTTACGAGGAAGCGGCCGAGATCTGCGGCTGCGCGGTCGGAACGATCAAGAGCCGGGTCGCCCGCGGCCGAGTCGCGCTCGAGGGCTTGCTAAGCGAGGGCAAGCTGCCGTCGCGCCGCGAGCACGACAACCACGACAAGACCGCTCTCCAGGCGATCATGAGCGACGTCGACGACCTCAGCCGCGACCGCCTGCCCACTCCTGACGAAGTCGAGGACGACGAAGATTGAGGCGCGACCCCGGCGAAAGCTGGGGTCCGTCGCTCTGTCAATTCCGATCAGGTGATTCCAGCCTCGGCCGGAAGGGCGCTGGGGCTCAGTCGAGCCGCGCCAGAAGATCCTCGAAGCTCTTCAGGGAGCGCATCTCTCCGTCGAGCTGGAACGCTTCGCGCAGCGCGTTGCCCACGCCGGCGTGAACGGTGGGCGGTGCCACTTTCACGAAGCGCTTGTTGGCTGGGGTCGCCAATGCGTCCTGATTTGCTTTCAACGGTTCCACGGCCTTCTTAACGTATGTCCCCAGACACAGTTGCAATCGTATCGGACCCCGAATGACGGATTCAGAACGCCGTTGCGTCCAAGAGACACTTGGTTGCGACCAAGTTAATTTCGGGAGCATGAGTCCAGCGATTGAACGGGCACGAACGCACTCCCCCTTCCTCCGGTTCCATCTCGAGTCCGAAAATCCCGTGTCGGCCGCGGTGCGCGAGGGTCGGCTGGGTGAGGCGCTTGCCCTGGCTCGGGCTCGAGGCGAGGGCGACGACATCATGGCGTCGCTCAGGCGCGAGCGGACGGGCCATGCCCTTGCCCTCGCGATCGGCGACCTTGCCGGGCTGCTGACGCTCGAGCAGGTGACGAGCGAGCTTTCACATCTTGCCGACCGGGTGATCGAGCGGGCGATCGCGGCCGCCATCGCCGAACGCTATCCGGATTCGCCGGTGAACGGGTTCGCGGCGATCGCGGTCGGCAAGCTCGGCAGCTTCGAGCTCAATTATTCGTCGGACGTCGACCTTCTCTTCCTGTTCGATCCGGCGACCGTGCCGCGGCGCGAGCGCGAGGATTCGGGTCAGGCCGCGGTTCGGATCGCCCAACGAGTCGTCGAGCTGCTCCAGAAGCGGACCGAGGACGGTTACGCCTTCCGGGTCGATCTTCGCCTTCGGCCCTCGCCCGAAGTCACTCCGATCGCTCTGCCTGTCGATGCGGCGATCAGCCATTACGAATCCTCGGCGCTACCGTGGGAGCGCTCCGCCTTCATCCGCGCTCGCCATGCCGCCGGTGACGCCGCGGTCGGCCGCTATTTCCTCGATGCGATCCACCCCTTCGTGTGGCGCCGGAGCCTCGATTTCGGCGCGGTCGGGGAGATTCAAGCGGTCACCGGCCAGATCCGCGACCATTATTCCGCCGGCCAGACATTCGGACCCGGTTTCGATCTGAAGCGCGGCCGCGGGGGCATCCGCGAGGTCGAATTCTACACCCAGGCGCTTCAGCTCATCCATGGCGGCCGCGAGCCCCAATTGCGCACGCCGGCGACCATGGACGCGCTCGCGGCACTGACTGCGGCGGGGCGGATCGGCGCCGACGAGGCGAGCGCCCTGAGCGACGCCTACCGCCTGCTTCGAACCATCGAGCACCGAATTCAGATGGTCGAGGACAAGCAGACCCATCAGCTGCCGCCGACCGCCCAAGGGCTCGACAATGTCGCGCTGCTCCACGACCTCGCCGGCGGGGCCGAGCTGCTCGACCTGCTTCGCCCCCATGTCGATTCGGTTGCGGACCATTATGGCGCCCTCGCGCCGCAATCGCAGAAGCGGCTTCCGGGCCAGCCGGCGCTCGGGGAGCGGCTCGCGCAATTGGGTTTTCCGGACCCGCCGGCGGCGACCGCCCGGATCGAAAGCTGGCGAAGCGGCAAGGCGCGGTCGCTTCGAACCGCCGCCGCTCGCGACCCGTTCGAGGCGATGCTTCCCGGCCTCGTCGAGGCCTTCGCCCAGGCCCCGGACCCGATGGCCGCGCTCAACCGCTTCGACACGCTCGTCGAGCGGCTTCCGAGCGGGGTCAATTTCTTCCGGCTGCTCGAGGCCCGGCCGGCGGTGGTCGACCATCTCGCCAGCATCCTCAGCTACGCGCCGACGCTGGCCGATCAGCTTGGCCGGCGCCCGGAGCTGCTCGACGGGCTCATCGACGCCTCCGCCTTCGAACCGGCCCGCGATGTCGAGGCGCTGGCCGCCGACTTCGCGCTGCGCGAGCGGCCTGACGAGGACTATCAGATGCTGCTCGACCGCGTTCGCGCGCGGGTCAACGGAGTCCGCTTCGCGCTGGGCTCCCAGATCGTCCTTGCCCTTTCCGACCCGCTCGCCGCGGCGCGCGGCTATGCCCGTGTCGCCGAGGCCGCGATCGACGTCCTTGCCCGCGCCGCAATCGCCGAGTTCGAACAGCGCCACGGCAAGGTGCCGGGCTCGGAGCTGCTCATCCTCGGCCTCGGACGGCTCGGCGGCGGCGAGCTCACCCACGCCTCCGACCTCGACCTCATCTACCTGTTCAGCGGCACCCACGAAGCGCAGTCGGACGGGCCCAGGCCGCTTCGCGCCACCGATTATTTCAATCGGCTTGCTCCCCGAGTGTCGGCGGCGCTCAGCGTTCCAACCGCCGCCGGACCGCTCTACGATGTCGACCTCAGGCTGCGCCCATCGGGCCGCGACGGCCTACTCGCGGTGTCGCTTCCAAGTTTCGCCGATTATCAGGCGAGCCAGGCCTGGACCTTCGAGCATATGGCGCTGACCCGCGCCCGCCCCGTCTTCGGCTCCGCCGAAGCCCGGGCGGCACTCGGAGCCGCGGTGTCCGACATCCTCCACCGCGAGCGCGATCCTAAGCAAGTCGCCGCCGACGCGACGTCGATGCGCCGCGAGATCGCGCGCCACAAACCCGCCAAGGGACCGTTCGACATCAAGCTCGGGGAAGGGGGCCTCGTCGACCTCGAATTCCTCGTCCAGTCGCTCCAGCTCATCCACCGCAAAGGCCTCGACCCGTGCATGGAGGCCGCGCTCACCAATCTCGCCGAGGCCGGCCTTGTCTCGCCCGATCTCGTCGACGATTACCGCCTGCTCACCCGCATGCTGGTCACTTTCCGCCTCGTCTCACCCCAATCCGAGGAGCCGCCGCCGCCGTCACGAGCGTTGGTGGCTCAAGCCTGCGGGCTCGACGACTGGGACGCTTTGCTTGAAGCGCATGCAAAGGCGCGTCAGAGGGTTTCGCAATCATGGTCCGCCTTCGCGGCGCAATCAGGGGAATGACGATGGTCAACGAAGGCGACATTGCTCCGGACGTGGAGCTCACCGGGGCCGAGAGCGACACGGTTAAGGTCGGCGACTTCAAGGGCCAGAAGCTGGTCCTCTATTTCTACCCGAAGGACGACACGTCCGGCTGCACCCGCGAGGCGCAGGACTTTACCGCGCTTGCCGAGGAGTTCGAGAAGGCCGGAACCTTCGTGGTCGGCGTGTCTAAGGACAGCCCCAGCAGCCACACGAAGTTCACCGACAAATACGGCCTCAAGGTGCGGCTCCTGTCCGATAGCGAGGGCGCCGCGTGCGAGGCCTTCGGCACCTGGGTCGAGAAGTCGATGTACGGCCGCAAATATATGGGCATCGAGCGGGCGACGTTCCTGATCAACCGCGACGGCGTGGTCGAGCGCGCCTGGCGCAAGGTGAAGGTGCCAGGCCATGCCCAGGAAGTGCTCGAGGCGGCCCGCGCGCTGCCCTGACGGAGATACAAGCGGGGTAAACCCCGGCCATCCAGAGCTGTTTGACGAGGCGAGGGGAACGGCTGCGGGCGATCCTCGTTTTCGCACCATCATGAGGCTCGCCAATTCCAATCTGCTTCCCGTGATGGGCGTGTTGACCATCGTCGCGGGCGCGGTCGGCCTGCAGCTCGGCGAGAGCGCGATCGCGCAGATCGACCCGATTCATTTCCAGGGCCCGGCGCCGACTCCGCGTGACGTGTCTCGCGACCCGCTTCCGCCGCTCGGCCCCTCTTACGCGAGCGCTTATGGCTGGGCGCAGAGCGAGGCCGCGCTCGCCGCGGAATGCGGCGATTGCGCCATGTCCGCGGCCCCACCGGCTCCTGCGGCCTTTACCGCCGTTGCCTCGACATGGGAGCCGGTCCATGGCGCGGCGCCCGAGCCCCGTCACATCCCGGTTTCGATCCCGAGCTACGAGCCGCGCGAGCAGAAGGTCGAGCACGAGGTGGCGGGATGGCGCGAGGTGACTCGCTACACCAGCTACCAGGTCGCCCATGACGATCCTGCCGTCGAGCGAGTGGTGATCGAGACCGAGCCCCAGGGCGAGGCAGGCCTCTGACCCTTCGCCATCCCGGAGTGATCGGGCTCCGGCTTCTTATCTCCTAAGCTTGCAAGGCAGCCGGATTCCCGCTTTCGCGGGGATGACATGACTGGTTCGACCATCGCTCAGGCCTGCCGAGAGGTCCTCGACGCTGCCGATCCTGCCGCCAAGATGAAGGCTGCGCGCGCTGCCGCACGAGCATGGCGCAGGGGCGCTCTGGACCACGCTTTCGACATTGCGATGCCAGATGAGCCGGGCCGGCCGGAGAAGCCCGAGCTGCTCCCGCCCAATCGGATGCCTAAGCGCGGACGGGCGGGGTCGGAGCGCAGCCGAATCGCCTTGCTCCATGCGCTCGCCCATATCGAATTCGCCGCGATCGACCTCGCCTTCGACCTGATCGGCCGCTTCGGCGTGAATTTCCCACGCGAATTTGTCGACGACTGGATTGGGGTTGGCGCTGACGAGGCGATGCATTTCGCCTTGCTGGACCGGCGCCTGCGGACGCTCGGCGCGGGTTATGGCGACCTTCCGGCCCATGCCGGACTGTGGGATGCGGCGACTGCCACTGCCAAGGATCCACTCGCCCGCCTCGCCGTGGTCCCGACCGTTCTGGAGGCGCGCGGCCTCGATGTGACTCCGGCGACTGTCGCCTCGCTGGAACGAGCCGGAGACGCGCGTTCGGCCGCGATTCTCGGCCGGATCTATCGTGACGAGATCCGCCATGTCGGCGCCGGGATGAAGTGGTTCCGTTACGGCTGCGAATCGGCGGATGAGGAGCCCGTGGCTCTCTGGCACGCGCTCGTCCGGCGCCATTTTCGAGGTGCGATTAAGCCACCGTTCAACGACTCAGCGCGGGCTAAGGCCGGTTTATCCCGCGAATTCTACGCAGGGATTGCCCCTTAACCACTTGCTAGGCCAGCTACCGGACATCGATCGGGTGGGCACTCGAAACGCAAGAAGCAGCGCAGACTGCATCGTCGCGAGCGCGAACGGAGCTCCTCATGGGGCTCCGTCAGTTTTGAGGATGAGAATGCAAGTTTCGGTTCAACGTAAGAACATCGGGTGGGGCAGTAAGTTCCGTGGGGCATTCAAGCCGCGCGACGTTTTCCTCCACGATGGCAAGAGCTTGCGTCGCTTTACCCTCGGGCGCCGGGCTCAGGCCGCCGCCACCGGCGCGGTCTTCGGTCTGCTCGCCTGGTCGGGCTATGCGACCGTCCAATATGCAGGCGCGATGACCAGCGACGTCGCCACCATGCAGCGCCAGGTCGCAGCGATGGAGCAGGACGTCGAGGCGCTCCGCACCGCCGCAGCCGAGCGCGCCCACGTTCTCGAGCAGCGCCAGGCCTTCCTCGCGGAAATGCTTTCCGGCGACGCCGATGCGGCCGAAATGGCCCGCCTCCTTCCGGCTTCCGTCGAGGGCGATATCGACGATCCCCGAGTCGCCGCCGAGTTCGAGCAGGTCGACGGCATGCAGCTGTCGCTCGCCTCACAGGCCCACGCCGCCAACCGCGCCCGTTATCACCAGGCCGCGGCGGCCGTTCGCCGCCTCGGCATCGATCCGCGCCGTTTCACCCAGGGTGGCGTCGGCGGTCCGTTCGAGGAAGCGGCCGGCGCCGCGACCCCGGTCAGCGGCAACGACGCCGATCCGCGCTTCGCTCAGCTTTTCGCCAGCTGGCGCCAGATGGAGCAGCTCGAGCAGGGCGTCACCGCCATCCCGTCGATGATGCCGGTTCAGGACGCTCGCTGGACGAGCAGCTTCGGAGTCCGCTCCGACCCGTTCCGCGGCCGCGCCGCGATGCATGGCGGGATCGACATGGCCGGCCCGATCGGCACCCCGATCTACGCCACCGCCGATGGCACCGTCGCTACCGCAGCCTGGAACAGCGGCGGCTACGGCAATCTCGTCGAGGTCGGCCACGGCGCCGGCATCGCTACCCGCTACGGCCACCTTTCGCGAATCATGGTCAACCCGGGCGAGCGTGTCCGCCGTGGCCAGCTGATCGGCCTGATGGGCTCGACCGGCCGCTCGACCGGCAGCCACCTCCACTATGAGGTCCGCATCGACGGTCGCGCGGTCAACCCGCTGCCCTTCCTCCAGTCGGGCCAGGTTCTCGCCAGCCTTCAGCGCGGAAGCGGTGGCCAGGGCGGCAGCCGCTAAAGGCTTCCACCAATTCCAAGACAAAGAGGCGCCGAAAGGCGCCTCTTTTTTTGCGCGTTGGAGCGGCGCTTACGAAGGGGATACGGAGCCTTGGCGGACCGAATAAGCTTGGGCGAAGTTGGTGAGGGCACGTTCCCTCACCCTCCCATCGCTGCGCGGCGGCGCCCTCTCCCCGTAGGGAGGAGAATTACTTCCCGCGCTTCTTCCGGTGGGTATCGAGGTCCAGCACCATATTGGCTTCGCCCTCGGGCAGCAGGCCGAGTCGACGAGCCACTTCCTGATACGCCTCGGCCTCACCGCCGAGGTCGCGGCGGAAGCGGTCCTTGTCGAGCTTTTCGCCCGAGGCCATGTCCCACAGCCGGCAGCCGTCGGGGCTGATCTCGTCTGCGAGGATGATCCGGGAGAAGTCGTTCTCCCAAAGCCGGCCGAACTCCAGCTTGAAGTCGACCAGGCGGATTCCGATTCCCGCGAACAGGCCGGACAGAAAGTCGTTCACGCGGATCGCCATGTCGGCGATGTCGTTCATCTCTTCCTGGCTCGCCCAGCCGAAGCAGGCGATATGCTCGTCGGCGATCATCGGGTCGCCGAGCGCGTCGTCCTTGTAATAATATTCGATGATCGTCCGCGGCAGCTGGGTGCCTTCCTCGATCCCAAGCCGGGTCGACAGCGAGCCCGCCGCGACATTGCGGACCACCACCTCGATCGGAACGATCTCGACCTGGCGGATCAGCTGCTCGCGCATGTTGAGACGCCGGACGAAATGGGTCGGGATGCCGATCGTGCCGAGCAGGGTGAAGATATGCTCGGAAATGCGGTTGTTGAGCACGCCCTTGCCGGCGATCGAGCCCTTCTTCTGGGCGTTGAACGCGGTCGCGTCGTCCTTGAAATACTGGATCAAGGTGCCGGGCTCGGGACCCTCGTACAGGATCTTGGCCTTGCCTTCATAGACGAGACGGCGACGGGACATGGGTTTGGACGTGCTCCAAAGATCAAGCCCCGGCGGCGCGTCATGTCGCTGGCCCCGGGGCGTTTCGGGAGCGATCCTATAGGACAGGGGCGAGGGGAGGGCAATGTGCCCGGTCGCGCCGTGAGCGCCTCGGTCAGGTGACCTTGAGCCGGACCGCAAAGCGCGGGTCGCGCCAGCTTTCGCTGCGCAGGATCTCCGCCAGATGGTCCACCGCCAGCACGACCTCCTCGAAGCCCAGATAGAGGGGGGTGAGGCCGAAGCGAAGGACGTTGGGAGCCCGGAAGTCCCCGATCACGCCTTGCTCGATGAGCGCCTGGCACAATTCATAGGCGTGATCGTGGCGGAACGAGATGTGGCTTCCGCGCTGCTCCTCCGGGCGCGGCGTGATGCACTCGAGCTCGGGGCACTCCCGGGCCATGCAGTCGTGGCAGAGCTCGAACAGCTGCACCGATTTGCGCCACAGCCGCTCCATGGTGACGCCCTCGAACGTGTCGAGGCCGCCCTCGAGCGCCGCGATCCCGAGCACCGGGGGAGTACCCGCGAGGAATCGACCGACGCCTTCGGCAGGACGGTAATCGTCGGTGAAGGCGAAGGGCTCGGCATGGCCCATCCAGCCCTGTAGCGGGTTGCCGATCCGCTCCTGAAGGCTCTCCGCGACATAGAGGAAGGCGGGCGCTCCGGGGCCGCCGTTGAGATATTTGTAGCCGCAGCCGACCGCGAGCTCGGCGCCCGCTCCGTTGAGGTCGAGCGGCACCGCTCCGGCGCTGTGACTTAGGTCCCAGATCGTCGTGACCCCGGCGGCCTTGGCGCGTGCCGTCACTGCCGCCATGTCGAACCGCTCGGCTGTCTTGTAATGGACGTGGGTGAGCAGAAGCAGATTGGTGTCGCTGCCGATGCGCTGCTCCACCTCCGCGCGCGGCGCGATGTCGAGAGTGAGGCCGAGAAGGTCCGCCACGCCCGCGGCGATGTGAAGATCGGTGTGGAAATTGCCGCTCTCGCTCAGGATGGTCTTGCGGGCCGACAGCTTCGCCGCCGCGACGAGCAGCTTGAACAGGTTCACCGACGTCGAATCGGCGACCAGCACCTCGTTGCGCTTGGCACCGATCAACTCGGCGACCCGCGCGCCCACACGCTGCGGAGCGTCGATCCAGCCATGCTTGTTCCAGCCGCCGATGAGGCTGTCGCCCCATTCGCGCGAGATAAGCGCGCCGAGGTGATCGGGAGTAGACCGCGGCAGAGCGCCGAGCGAATTGCCGTCGAGATAGATGCTGCCCTCGGGCAGGGCGAAGCGCTCGCGATAGGCGCGAAGCGGGTCCGCCAGGTCCATCGCCCGCGCCTGCTCGAGCCTCACCGTCATCAGCGCAAAACCCCCTCGATCTCCTCGACCGCGGCGGCCCAGGCCGCGCTCTCGGGAGCGATCAGCTCGACATGGCCGGTGCCGTCGATCATCCGAACCCGGACGTCGTCGCCGAGCGCCCTCATCTTGCGCGCATAATCCTCGGCGAAGTGGGTCGGGATGATCCGGTCCTGATTGCCGTTGATCAGCACTTGACGGATTCCGAGAGCGCCCATTCGCGGCACCGAGGTGTCGGCGAACGGATCGCCGCGGCTCGGCCGGCCCTGTCCGACCAACCGTCCGATCACCTCGGTCCCGCAACCGCTCCCCGGCGGCTGTGCAGCGAGCTCGAGGTCGGGCAGGCCGCCGAGGCTCACCACCGCTCGAAATTCCGGCGGCGGGATCATCCGGACGTTGGCGGGCGGCATCCAGTGCCGGCGCTTGGCCGCATACCACAAGGCGAGGTGTCCGCCCGCCGAATGGCCCACCGCCACCGTGCGGCTGGGATCGAGCCCGAACGCGCGGCCCTGGATCGTGAGCGCATGGATCGCGGCCCAGGTGTCGTCGAACACGTGCGGCCAGCCGTTGCCGTCCTCGATCACTCGATAGTCGATGTTCCACACCGCGATCCCGCGCCGCCTTAGGTCGGCGGAGATCCAGTTCATCAAAGTGCGGTCCCATGGCGCGCTCCAGCAGCCGCCATGGATCATCACCGCGACCGGGTAGGGCCCGGGGCCTTGCGGCAGATAGAGGTCGACGACCTGCCGCTCGTGATCGCCGTAGCGGATGGATCGGTCGGGCGCCGGCCGCGGCCGCGCGAGGAACTGGTCCCAGGTCAGCAGGTCGTTGGCTCCGGCCGCGGGCCCGGGCGCAGGGGCCGCATTGTGAGCGTCGCCGCCGGTGCTCATCGTGCAGCCGGCCAATGCTGATGCGGCGAGAATGGCGATGGTCTTGGCAAGGTTGATCAAGAGCCCGTCCTGTCGTCCCCGCGACGGCGGGGATCCAGCTGCCTTGTCGCGAAGACGGGCTCGAAAGTGAAGCTGGATTCCCGCCTAGGCGGCAATGACAGGTCCGGTCAGCACGCTTTGCGCCAGGGCGCCGAGAACTGGATTTTCTGCAGAGTGCGGAAGTCTGAAACCAGCATCCGCAACGCCTTCGAGATGTCCCGGGTGATCAGCATGGCTTATCTCCTCATCCCCACGTTCGAGGAATGAAGGGGCGGCGGGTGGGGTGTGCGCCGCCCCTTCTCCACCGCCCATCAGCGGGCGGTGATGGTGATCGAACGGGCCGCGGCGAGCCGCGCTTCGAGCCGCCTCGCGACCGCCGCGTCGATCTGAGGCCGGGCGCCCTCGACCGCCGCGACGTAGCACCGCTGGCGAAGCACGCGCTCGGCGGTGACGCCCGCGATATTCGGCTGGCACAGCTGGGCCGCGGCACCGCGCACCCGCCGCTCCAATGAAGCCCGCCCATACGCGCTTGCCAGATTGAGATCAGCGTAACTGACCTCGCTGGTCACCGCGCGCACCGCGATCTGGCTCTGTGCCAAGCTCGGAGTCGCGAACATCAGGCTGGTGACGCTCATCGCGAGCACGGCCGCCATCGCCTTGAGCGGCATCGGCACTCCGCCGAGCAGGCCGCGGGTCCTGGCCGCCGCCACATCGACAGCCTTGCCGACATCGGCGCTGAACTGGTCGTGATGGGCTTCCCACAGCCTCCCGAGAAACTGGTCCTGCATCTGTCTTCTCCCTTCTCCCTTCGAGCGTCCGGAGCGTCGGCCGCTGCGTTGCTGGAGATGATGGAATGGAGATCGGACCGCCAACGAAAGGATCGACAGTTATGATAAGCTGCGTTTATAGAAACAGGCGATGAGACTGCTCCCGCCCTTGTCGGCCGTGCGCGTGTTCGAAGCCGCCGCGCGCCACCAAAGCTTCACCCAGGCGGCGGCCGAGCTCGGAATGACCCAGGCCGCGGTCAGCTATCAGATCAAGCTGCTCGAGCAGCGCCTCGGTGTTCCCCTGTTCCTTCGCGCGAAGCGCCGCGTGCAGCTGACCGAGGCCGGGCGCCGCGCCGCGACTCTGGTCTCCGCCGGTCTCGACCAGATCGCCGACGCCTTCTCGGGTCTTCTCGCCGACAATGAAGGCGTTCTGACCATCAGCACCACCCAGACCTTCGCCTCGGAATGGCTGGCCCCGCGTCTCGGAGCCTTCCAGCTCGACCGGCCGCAACTCGCGGTGCGCCTCAATTCCGAGAACAACCTGATCGACTTCGCCCAGCACGAGGTCGACGTGGCCATCCGCATCTGCCCCGATCCCGGCATCTGGCCGGGGCTCAAGAGCCATTTCCTGTTCCGCGTCCACGGCGCGGCCCTCGCCTCGCCGGAATTCCGCGACCGCCACCACATCAAGGAGCCCGCCGACCTGCTCCGGGTCCCGCGCATCACTCCGGATGATTATTGGTGGGACCTGTGGTTCCGGGAGGTCGGCCTCGCCGCGCCCGAGAAGACCCATGGCGGGATCCGCCTCGATGCCCAGTCGATGGAGGGCAATGCCGCGATGGCCGGCGCCGGGGTGGCCATCCTCGCGCCGATCTTCTGGCGCGGAGCGCTTCGCAACGGCGCGATGGTCCAGCTCTTTCCGCAGATCAGCGTCGAGCCGCGTTCCTACTGGCTCGTCTATCCGGACTATAAAAGGCTTCAGCCCAAGGTCGTCGCCTTCCGCGACTGGCTCCTCGCCGAGATCCGCCGAATGGCCGAAACCGAGCCCGCGGTCATCTTCGAGCCGCCGGGACTGGGAAAGGCGGAAGGGAATTGAGCTACTGAAGAAACGAAGGAGACGCCCTGTGGCGTCCCCTCCTTACCATCACACCGCCGGCTCGCTCGCCGCCTTGGGCATGCGCTTGCGGAGCGTCCGCACAACCAGCCACACCAGACCCGCCGCCAGCAACCACGGCAGAAGCAGGCTCAGAAGCACGAACAGCATGTAGCCGCCCCACACGACCTGGTCCCACGCCTTGCCCGCCGCGCCGCCGAAGTCCGGCCGTCCGGCATTGAAGGCGCTTGAGCTGTAGCCGAACGTCACCGGCGTGGTGGCGAGGGCGTCGCGCTGCTCGCCGCGATTGTCCTCGAGCGCCCGGATCTGGCGGCGAAGCTCGGCCGCCTGCTCGCGAAGCCCGGGCTTGGCCTCGTCGCGCCCGGGCGCGGCGATCCGCTGCTCCAGGTTCCGGAGCTCCTCCTGCAGGTCCGCGATCGAGCGTGTGCTTCGGCGGATCCCGGTGCCGACGTCGTTCCCAATAATCTCGCTGTCGACAAGCTCGCCTTCCGCTTCCTGCACGGCCGCCATCGCGGTCTCGCCGAAGCGGTGGGCAAGGCTCGGGTCTAGCGCGAGCTTGAGCTCCGCCTCGACACTGTCCTCGCCATTGCGGCGGTAGGTCATCCCGGTGACTCGGCAGCGGCTGGTGCCAAGCTTTTCGCAGGTGCGGGCATGGCGCTGCTGAACGCCGGCGATCCGGTCGGCCGCGATCCCGAAATTGTAGCTGTAGCCGAATGCCACGTCCGGTGCCGCCTCGGGCCGAACTTCCGGAAGGTTCGAACCGGATCGGGGCGATGCCGGCACGATCAAGGCCTGCGGCTCGGACTGAACATCGGCGGCCGAGCTGTCGTTCTGAACATATTCGCGCTCGGCACGCCTATGTTGGTCGGTCTGCTCGCCGCAACCGGCGAGAACGAGCACGAGTCCAGTCGTTACAAGGAACCTATGCATTGGCATCTCTCCTCTTCTGGTGAGGTGACATTACCACATCGGTAGAGTTGAACAAGCTGCTGTTTCGAGGCGTTCCTGAAGCGATGACTGATCCGTCCGACGAACAGCTCCGCGAAGCCGCCCGAGCCCGCGGCTTCCGCCTGGTCAAATCGCGCCGGCGCAAGCCCGGCGGCGACTTCGGCCGATACGGTCTCGTCGACCTCAAGGACGGGCGGGAGTGCATGGGCTTCGGCAAGGACGGCCTCACCGCGACGGCAGAGGAGGTCCTGACCTATCTGCGCGGCGGCGAGGTCGCGTCATGGAAGCGCTCGCTGATCGGAGTGGTGGACTCAGACGAGTCGAAGCCGAAATCAAAGGAAAGCGCTAAACCCCCCGCTCGTCCTGAGCGAAGTCGAAGGGCGCCCGCACAAGAGCTCGACCGAGACACCAAAGAGTCATCCAACCGGCGGGAGTCCGAAAGCCCTGCCCCGGAATCGCGCGAACGCCCTTCGACTTCGCTCAGGACGAGCGGGAAAGGGAGTGGCCGGCACGACCAAGAGGATCGCGAGGCGCCCCCGCCCGAACCACCTCCCGAACTTACCATCCGCGAAGCCGCCCGCCGTGACGCGGCCGCGCTCGCCAAGCTGATCGGAGTCCCCGCCGCGACCCTCGCCGATCGCCTCGCCGCCGCCATCCGAAACGACGAGGCGCCGCTCATCGCCGATCAGGACGGCCTCGTCGGTGCCGTCGCTTGGACGATCGTTTCCACGCTTCAGAACGGGCCCCGTGCCCGAATCACCCTCCTGACGGTCGCCGTGGACCATCGCCGCGAGGGCCTTGGCGCCAGACTGCTCGCCGAAGCCGAGCAGCGCCTTCGCGATGCCGGTATAGACGCGATCGAACTTGCGCTCGAAATCGACTTTGACACGCCTACCGGCTTCCTTCGGCACGCCGGCTTCACCCGAACCACCAATGGCTACGCTAAGACGCTAGATTAGGGGGGCGACAACACTTTCCTACAGCAGGGATGTTCTGCTAATGTTCCGTTTATGCGATTCGCCCGCACCTTCATCCTTCAGATTTCACCGCAATTCCCCGACCCGAAGGCTGCCGGATTTTCGCGGGAGATCGTGAACTTCATGAACTTTGTCTCCTCGCCAAGACGGCTCGCCACCCGCCGCCACGCTTGCTAGGTCGCGCGGATGGCCACCAAGTCCGAACTTCCTGCCGAGATCACCGACGCCCCGTTCGACGACGCCTTGTCCGAACGCTACCTCGTCTATGCGCTCTCGACGATCACCGCCCGCTCGCTTCCCGACCTTCGCGATGGACTGAAGCCGGTCCACCGCCGCTTGCTGTGGGCGATGCGGCTGCTCCGGCTCGATCCCTCGGCCGGCTACAAGAAATGCGCTCGGGTCGTCGGCGACGTCATCGGTAAGTACCACCCGCACGGCGACCAGTCGGTCTATGACGCGATGGTCCGCCTCGCCCAGACCTTCTCGCTTCGCTACCCGCTCGTCGACGGCCAGGGCAATTTCGGCAATGTCGACGGCGATAACGCCGCGGCCTACCGCTATACCGAGGCGAAGCTGACCCAGGTCGCGATCGACCTCATGGCGGGCCTCGACGACGGCACGGTCGACTTCAAGCCGACCTATAATGGCGAGGACGAAGAGCCGGAGTTGATGCCCGGCTTGTTCCCGAACCTGCTCGCCAATGGCGCGAGCGGGATCGCGGTCGGAATGGCGACCAGTATCCCGCCGCACAACGCCGCCGAGTTGATCGACGCCGCTACCCATCTCATCGACAACCCGCAGGCGACCGACGCCGCGATGATGGACTTCGTCGCCGGTCCGGACTTCCCGACCGGCGGGATCGTCGCCGACAGCGCAGAGGTCATCGCTCACGCCTACGCCACCGGGCGCGGCGCCTTCCGGGTCCGCGCCAAATGGGAGGTCGAGGATCTCGGCCGGGGCACGTGGGCGCTCGTGGTCAGCGAGATCCCCTACGGTGTCCAGAAGGGCAAGCTGATCGAGCAGATCGCCGTCCTCATCAACGAGAAGAAGCTTCCGATCCTCGCGGACGTCCGCGACGAATCGGACGCCGAAGTGCGCATCGTGCTCGAGCCGCGAAGTCGGACGGTCGACCCGACCATATTGATGGACGGCCTGTTCCGGATGACGGATCTGGAGATCCGCGTGTCCCTCAATCTCAACGTGCTCGATTCGACCCGGACCCCGCGGGTGATGGGCCTTCGCGAGGTGCTGAGCGAGTGGGTCAAGTTCCAGATCGAGGTGCTGGTCCGCCGCTCGAACCACCGGCTCGGCAAGATCGCCGACCGGCTTGAGCTGCTCGGCGGCTATTTGATCGCCTATCTCAATCTCGACCGAGTCATCGAGATCATACGGACCGAGGATGAGCCGAAGCCAGTGATGATGGCCGAGTTCGGCCTCACCGACCGTCAGGCCGAGGCGATTCTCAACATGCGCCTCCGCTCGCTCCGCCGGCTCGAGGAAATGGAGATCAGGACCGAGCGCAATAAGCTCGAAAAGGAGCGCGAGACCTTGCAGGCCCTGGTCGAGAGCCCGGCCCGCCAGCGCACCAAGCTCAAGAAGGACCTCGCCGAGCTCCGCAAGCGCTACGGCCCGGACACCGAGATCGGCCGCCGCCGCACCCGCATCGAGGAAGCCGGCCCCGCCCGAGAGATCCCGCTGGAAGCGATGGTCGAGCGCGAGCCGATCACCGTCATCCTGTCGCAGCGCGGATGGATCCGGGCGATGCGCGGCCATGTCGAGCTCGCCTCGGCCGAGACGCTGAAGTTCAAGGAAGGCGATGGCCCAGCGTTCGCCTTCCACGCCCAGACCACCGACCGTCTCCTTCTCGTCTCCGCCGACGGGCGCTTCTACACGCTCGCAGCCGACAAGCTTCCCGGCGGCCGCGGCTTCGGCGAGCCGGTCAAGCTGATGGTCGACATCGAAGGCGAGGGAAGCATCGTCGCTTTGCTAAAGGCGAACTCCGCGCCCAAGATCCTGCTCGCATCCTCGGATGGACGCGGCTTCGTCACCTCGGCGGCGGGCGCGCTCGCCGAGACCCGTAAGGGCAAGCAGGTGGTGAACCTTCGCCCCGGCGCCCGCCTCAAGGTCGTTCGACCGATCGGCGAGGACCATGACCGGGTGGCCGTCATAGGCGACAACCGCAAGCTGGCGGTGTTCCGGCTGTCGGAACTGCCCGAGATGGCGCGTGGCCAGGGGGTCACTCTCCAGCGCTACCGCGACGGCGGCCTCTCTGACGCGACTACGTTCAAGGACGAAGCCGGGCTCACCTGGTCGATGGGCGGCGAGACCGGGCGAACCCGCACCGAGGACATGGCGCCCTGGTTCACTGCGCGCGGTGCCGGCGGGCGGATGCCGCCGACCGGCTTCCCCCGCAACAACCGCTTCTCCTGAAGCCTGGCGAAATCAAGAATTAACCTACTTAACTTATCGCCCCTTCCATGCAGGTGGCGAAGAAACGCGTGAGCGACGAGCCCCCGGCCAGCCTCTCGGCTGCGCTGGGCGTGCCCGATCCGCTCGCGCCCGAGGTTCTCCGCCTCCTCGGCCAGGGCCGCCAGGTCTATCTCGATGCCCTGCCGATCCCGGCCGCGATCGTGACGATCGATCCCGACGGGCCCGTGATCGAATGCGCCAACGACGCCTTCCGCCACGTCGCCGAATATGACGAACGTCTCGGCGATCGCCGCGTTGCCAAGGTTCGACTGCTCAGCACCGGCCCGATCGGCCGTCGCCTCGCCGAATATCTCGCCAGCGGCGAACCCGCGCACCAGTTCGAGGCGCATGACGGACGATCGATCGGCGCCCGCCATTTCCTGGTCCGCTTCGCCCGTGTCCGGACCGTCGAATTCGGACCCGTTCGCTTCGTAATCTCGCTGATCGACCGGACCGCTCAGGTCGAGACTGAGCGCAGCCTTCGCTCCGAGATGCTTCTCGACAGCCTCACCGGCCTGCCCAACCGCCTCGCCTTCACCGAGCAGGTCGACCGTGTCCTGTCCGATCCGACGCTTGCCGACGGCAGCTACGCGGTTCTGGCGGTGGACATGGAGCGGTTCAGCCGGGTCAACGAATGCGTCGGCGCGATTGCGGGCGACGAGCTCCTGATCGCCTTCGCCCGCCGCCTGGTATCCGCGCTTCGGCCGACCGACATGCTCGCCCGAACCTCGGGCGACGAGTTCGGAATCCTGATGAAGCTCGACCGCGGCCTCGCCGACGCGCTTCGCGCCGCCGAGCGGATCAAGGCCGTGCTCACCCTTCCGTTCCGCCTGACCGACCTCGAGATCCGGATCGATTGCGCGATCGGCTGCGCTCTCGTCGGCCGCGGCGTCGGTTGCGCCGACGAGCTTCTGCGCAACGCTCAATTCGCCCTGAAGCGCTCAAAGCGCGTCGGCACCGCCCAGGTCTACGAACCCGTCCAGGCCCAGGCCGTGCGCCGCCGATTCAGCATGGAGACCGAGCTCAGGCGCGCCATCGAGGCGGAAGCGCTCGAACTCGCCTACCAGCCGCTGATCGATCTCAAGACCGGCAAGATCGCCTCTTTCGAAGCGCTGGCGCGCTGGCGCCAGGAACCGATCGGAATGATCTCGCCCGGAGACTTCATCCCGGTCGCCGAGGAGTCGGGCCTGATCGTCCCGCTTGGACGCTGGGCCCTCGAGGCCGCCCTTCGGACTATGGCGGGGTGGGACAAGTCCCATGGCGCTCCGCTTCCGTTCGGAATGAGCGTCAACCTGTCGGCCATCCAGATCAGCCGCGACAATGTCGCTCAGGCCGTGTTCGGCGCTCTCGCCGCCAGCGGAATCAGCGGCAACCGGCTCACGCTCGAGCTCACCGAAAGCGCCATCGTCCAGGATCCCGACCGCGCGAGCAGCGTGCTCCAGAGCTTGAAGAAGCTCGACGTGAAGGTCGCGATGGACGATTTCGGCACCGGCTTCACCTCGATCGGTTCGCTCCAGCGCCTGCCCATCGACGTGCTCAAGATCGACCGCTCGTTCGTCGGCAACATGTGCGAGGACGAGGACGCCACCTCGATCGTCCGAGCCATCCTGTCGCTCGCCTCGTCGCTCGGAATCGAGACCACCGCCGAAGGCATCGAGCGCGCCGAGCTCGGCGACGCGCTGGCCGCTATGGGCTGCACCTACGGCCAGGGCTATCATTACGCCCGGCCGATGCCGGCCGACGAAGCCCTCGCTTACTGGCGCGAACGCAACCTGTAGCTCTTGCTCAGGCGCCGCTCCGCAGTTCGTCGGCCATGATCTCCCGGGCGCGCGCCGAGCCCGGAAAATCCTCTCCGATCCAGCGCTCCTCGATCCGCCGCAGAAGCCGAGCGACATCCGGACCCGCAGTCACTCCGGCAGCAACCAAATCGCCGCCGCGGACCGGCAAATCCGGACGTTGCCAGGCGCGGAGAAGGCCGATCCGCGCCGCCGCTTCCTCAGCGTCGAATCGATCGTCGAGGAGGAGACGGTCGATCGTACATTCGGCTCCGATTCGGTAGGCGAGTTGGCGCGGCGGGAGTGCATTGTCCGGCTCGGAGCGCTCGATGCACTCCAGCCGCGCCCGCTGGCCGTTCGACAAGCGCAGCCGAGCGGCGAGGTCGGCTGCGATCCGGCCCGGCGGGAGCAAAGCCGCGAAACGGCGAAGGCCGTCGGCGTCGACGTTGGCCGCCTTTTCCCGCGACGGCAGAGCAGCAAGCCGGCCGACTCCGCCCATGCCGATCTCGGGCAGTACCGGCGACAGGATGCCTCGCTCCACCATGATGCGCAGGGTCGGTGCCGGGTCGGGCAAGGCGAGAAGCCTCAGAAGCTCGCCGGCGATGCGCTCGCGCGACAGCGCCATCAGGTCGTTGGCGCGCGAGGTGCACGCGTCGAGGCCCTCGGCATCCGGGGCGCCTTCGCCGAATCGTCCGTGGAAGCGGAAGAAGCGCAGGATCCTGAGATGATCCTCGGCGATCCGCGTCAGTGGCTCGCCGATGAAGCGCACACGCCGCGCCTCGAGGTCGCCCAGGCCACCGAAATAGTCGAATATCTCGCCGCTCTCGGGATCGGCGCTGAGCGCGTTGATCGTGAAGTCCCGGCGACCGGCATCTTCGCGCCAGTCGTCGGTAAAGGCGACGGTGGCGCGGCGGCCGTCCGTCGAGACGTCGCGGCGCAGGGTGGTGACCTCGACCGGCCTGCCCCGGATGACCGCGGTCACCGTCCCATGGGCAAGCCCCGTCGGCACCGCCTTTGTGCTCGCCTCCTTGAGCCGGCGGATCACCTCCTCCGGCAATAGCCGCGTCGCCAGATCGACGTCGGCCACCGGAATGCCAAGCAGGGTATCGCGCACGCAGCCGCCGACGAAACGAGTTGCGCCCTCGGCGGCGCCGAGCGTGGCGAGAAGATGGCGCATGTCCTCGCCATGCTGCCAGGGAGCGTCGGGCAGCTTCATGCCGGGATCGCCAGGCGCCGGCTCAAGTTCACGATCATGGCCGCCGTCGCCCCCCAAATTCGTCGTTCGTCCCACTGGATTTCATAATAGGTGCGCAGTGCGCCGCGAAACATCGCTTCGCGTATGATCTGGTTGACCGGGTCGAGCAGATAGTCGAGCGGCGCCTCGAACATCGCGGCGACCTCGCCCGGATGAGGCGCGAGCGGCAGGTCCGGCGGGATCACCCCGACGACAGGGATGACTTCGAAGCCGGTGATCGTACGGTACGGATCGGCGATCCCGATAATCTCCGCCGCGCTCGGCGGCAGGCCGATTTCCTCCTCTGCCTCGCGCAGCGCCGCCTCCACCGGACCTGGATCGTGCGGATCGATCCGTCCGCCGGGGAAGCTGATCTGGCCGGGATGACGCTTCATCGTCTCCGGCCGAAGCGTCAGGATGACGGTCGGGGAGGGGCGATCGACGATAGCGACCAGAACCGCGGCGGGCGCCGGCCCCTTTTCGGGATCCTCCAGCTCGAGCGCGTCACCGGGCAGCAACTCCGGCGTGCGCCGATGTCCTTCTTCAAGCGCGGCTCGAAGCCGCTCCGCCAGCGTCATTCGCCGGGCTCCAGCGCGAAAAACGCGCCATTGCTCCACAGGCCGGCCGGATCGGCGCCTTCTGCCAGGGCAATCTCGGCCAGTTCGTAATAGACCGATCGCGCCACCAAGGCTTCAAGGCCGCGGCGGACCAGCAGATAGGGATGCGGCCCGTCGCCGCGCTCGGCGAAGCGCAGCGGGTGACCGGGGCCGGCGACGACCACGTCGCCGGTGTTGAGGCGGAAGGCGAGCGAGCGCTCGGTGCCTTCGCCTTCGGACTTCAGCTCGACCGCGGTGAACGGCGCGTCTTCGACCTCGATGTCTAGCTTCTCGACCGGGGTGACAAGCACGAAGCGCCCGTCCGCCTCGCGCCGCAGAATTGTGGAGAACAGCCGCACCATCGCGGCACGCCCGATCGGCGACCCTTCGTGAAACCAGGTGCCGTCGCGGGCGATGCGCATCCCGCTATCGCCGCAATGCGACGGGTTCCAGTGGTCGACCGGCGGCAGCTTCTTGGCCTCCGCCAGCGCCACGATGTCCGCAAGGCTGAGGCCGGTGAGGTCTGAAGGAGGCTCGGGCGCGGGCATGGCACCCTAGTGGAGTCGCCTGCCTTTGCCCGCAAGCCCAACAGCGGTTAGGTCTTCCGGATGGAGCAGGAATTCGAAGGCCCCCGAACCGCGATCGTCACCGGGGGCGCCAAGCGGATCGGCGCCGAGCTGGTGCGTGCGCTCGCGGCGGACGGCTGGCACGTGCTGATCCACTACAACCGGTCCCAGGCCGATGCCGAGGCGCTGGCGGCCGAGGTGGGCAACGCGACCATCGTCCAAGCCGAACTTGCCGATCCCGACTGCGCCGAGCGGATCATGGCGGCGCTCGACGGCCGCCCGCCGGCGCGGCTTCTCGTCAACAGCGCCTCGCAGTTCCGCTACGACAGCGCGGGCGATTTCACGACGGAGCAATGGGACGCGCACCAGGCGATCAACCTGCGCGCGCCGGCTCTGCTGAGCCAGGCTTTCGCCCGGCGGGTCGAAGGCAACGGCCTCATCGTCAACCTGCTCGACGCCAAACTCGCCGTGCCCAACCCCGATTTCTTCACTTACACCATGTCGAAGATCGGCCTCGCCGGCCTGACCGAGCTGACCGCGAGGGCCTATGCCCCGCGCATCCGGGTGTGCGGAATAGCGCCGTCGGTGACTCTCGTGTCAGGGCCGCAGAGCCGCGAGAATTTCGACGAGGTCCACTGTTTGAACGCACTCGAACGCGGGGTGGACGTTAGCCACATCGTCGCTGCGCTCCGCTTCGTCGTCGCAACGCCGACGCTGACTGGCCAGACGATCGCGCTTGACGCGGGCCAGCGTTTCCTCTCCCTGCCGCGCGATGTCCAATTCCTCTGACAGTCGTTCCGCGACTCCGCGGCTCGAGGGCCTCGTTCCCGAGCGGCTGAGACCCCGCACCCGCAAGATCGTCCTCCAGGACTACGACCTCAAACTCGATATCGGCTTTCACCAGTTCGAAATCGGCAATCCGCAGCGGCTCCTGGTTACCGTCGAGGTCTGGGTGGAAGAATCGGCCTTCGCCGCTTCAGACCATTCCGAGCGGGCCTGGGATTATGATTTCCTGCGCACCGAGATCGCGGCCTTGGTCGCCGGCCGGCGCTTCAACCTGCAGGAAACGCTGGCACGCGAGATCTACGACCTCGTCGCCGCCCGACGCGGAGTCAGCGCGCTCCGTGTCAGCACCCGCAAGCCGGACATCTATCCGGACTGCGCCGGCGTCGGCGTCGAGCTGTCCTCCTTCGCGCCCGAAGGCGCCTAGCCGCGGCTCCGATTGCGGGGGCAGGGGCCCAGGCCCTGGCGAACGAACTGATAGTCGCGCTGGATCGCCTGGGCATGCTCGCGGGCGTCTGCGAAGCTCGCCGCGGGCAGCTGTGCCGGCAGGAAACAGGCGAGGCGGTACCACAGAAGGCTGTCAGGCTGCGGTTGCGACGCGCCCGCATCGACGAACTCGCTCAGCGACACGAACCAGCGCGGCTGCGAATCGGCTTCGCGAGCGACGGTGATCGAGATCGGCTGGCTCCGCGCCGTTTGAAGGAAAATCTGGGTCTCGCCGGTATTGGGAAGCGCCCCGGGCACGTGAAAGGCGCGCCCGATCGCGCTGACCGCTGGCAGCGCATCGCCCTCCAGCTCAGCGCGGACGATGTCGCGCACCCGCTGGGCGGTCGCCGCATCATAAGGGATTGCGGAATCGGCTGCGACGAGCTGAAGCTCGCCCGGGCGGCCTTGAACGGCGCGCGCGAAGACCAGCCATTGGCTGCCGCGCTCGGGCCGAAGCGGCCTTCCGCGAGCGTCGTTCGGAAAATCGGCGAGGTAGCGGACCTGGGCAGGTGTGCCCGGTTCCCCGCGAATCAGCGCCGTCAGATCGGCATCGATCAGGAAGCGACTATGTCCCGGAGGAACGCCGATCGCCTGCTCGGCACGCAAGGGGCGGGCCCTTCGCACCGTCACATGCGCCGTAACAGGGGCGCCAAGAGCAAGGTCGGCGGTGTCGGCGTAGGTCAGCCCAGTAGTATTTCGAACTTGCGAATCATTGGGTTGCGCGGCAGCGGCGACAGCGATGGAAGCCGCACAGAGCAGCGTCAGGCGCAGGGATCGAGTCATGGAATTCCTCATTTCGAGAGTCACCTCTCGACAACCGAGCCTGAATCGCGTTTGAATGTGGCGGAAATCAGGTTTGGTGTGAGGGTCAGGAGGCCCGTTCGAGACTCGACGACAGAAGCATTGCGCGACCGAAACTGTCGAGATAGAGACACGCCGCCTTTCATTGTTTGAACAGGAACGAGGTCGGAGCGTTAGCGCAACCGAGCCGTACGATGTGGAGAGAGGGAGCGCCGCCGTTTAATGTCGTACCTTGACCAAGGCATGAGCCCCAGCAAGATGTGGGCGATCGCTATCGTCGCCCTGATTCACGTGCTGCTAGGCTTCGCGTTCGTCACCGGCTTCGCGAACGAGTTTATCAAGAAGACGACCCAGGACCTGGATGTGTTCGAGGTCGAGGAGCCGCCGCCCCCTGAGGAAGAGCCGCCGCCCCCTGAGGAGGTCGAGCCGGCTGCGCCGGAGGTGGTAACCCCGCCGGCGATCGTTCAGACTCGCCAACCCCCGCCGCCGCCGATGCGCACGACGACCGAGCAGGCGCCGATCCAGTTCAACCCGGATCCCCCGCGGGCCGAACCAGCGCCGGCTACGCCTCCGGCGGCGCCGCCGCGCGTCCAGTGTCCGGGTGGAGTGACGGTGCCGGCCGGGACGGCCTGTCCGGCTCCGCCGGCCGCGCCGCCGACCCCAGCGCGCCTTCGCAGCGGAACGATCAGCAACGACGATTATCCGGCCTCCGCCCAGCGCGCTCAGGCGCAGGGCACGACCCGGATGAGCCTGCAGGTCGGCGCCGACGGTCGAGTGACCGGCTGCTCGGTGACCGGGTCCAGCGGCAACTCGTCGCTCGACAGCACCGCCTGCAGTCTTGCCCAGCGTCGCTACCGGTTCACGCCGGCGACACGCGATGGGCAGCCTGTTGCCAGCACCTACAGCCAGTCGGTGCGGTGGCAGCTGCCGGACGAATGATCGCTTTTAAGACCCTTGTTTAACCCGGGCGGTCTCGCCCTCGACCCAAACCGTTGAAGAGAGGAAAGTTAACATGGCAGCACCAGCCTCGGGTGGCGGTTTCCAGGAACATGGAATCGTCGAATCCATCATCGAGGGCGGCCCTATCGCCATCGGCACCGCGATCATCATGGTCATCATGTCGGTCTCGTCCTGGTACATTTTCTTCGTGAAGATCTTCGAGCAGAACAAGATCATGCGCGAGGGCCGCATTGCGCGCACCGCCTTCTGGCAGACCGCGAACCTGCGTGAGGGCGCCAACAAGCTCGACAAGAACGGCGCCTATCGCCAGATCGTCGACGACGGCCTGCGTGCCCAGGAGCAGCACACCAAGCTGACCGATCCGATCGACCAGCATGATTGGCTGATCGGCTCGCTGAGCCGCAGCCAGGGCGCCATCGTCTCGAAGCTGGGCTCGGGTCTGGCCCTGCTCGCCACCGTCGGTTCGACCGCTCCGTTCGTCGGCCTGTTCGGTACCGTCGTCGGCATCTATCGCGCTCTGATCCGCATCGGCGCGTCGGGTTCGGCGTCGATCGACGCGGTCGCCGGCCCGGTCGGTGAGGCTCTCGTGATGACCGCGCTCGGTCTCGCCGTCGCCGTTCCGGCCGTCATGCAGTACAACTGGCTGATGCGCCGCAACAAGTCGATCGCGGAGCATCTAGGCAAGTTCTCGAACGACCTGCACGGCTACATGATGTCGGGCGGCAACGTTAAGCCGACGGTCCACACCGCCGCGCGTGGTGCTGCTCCGGCGACCACCAAGCCGTCGACCGGCCCGACCACCGGTGCGACCGGTGGCACCGCCAAGCCGGCGGGCGGTCCGACCCTCGGCAAGTCTTAAGCTGACGCATCGGGCGGCGCCGCAATCGGCAGCGCCGCCCGCAAGGCCGCCCGAGCGGCCGCATATGGACTAGGATAGGAAATAAGCCATGGCGATGCAGGTCGGCGGCGACGGTGGCGACCAGACACCGATTTCTGACATCAACACGACGCCGCTCGTGGACGTGATGCTGGTGCTGCTAATCATCTTCATCATCACCGTCCCAGTGGTGCTGAACACGATCCCGGTGAATCTGCCGCAGGTCGAGTTCGAGCCGACCACGACCAAGGCCGAGAACGTCAACCTCTCGATCCGTGCACCGAACGGCGAGTGCGAGGTCTATTGGGAGGTCACCCGCGTGACCTCGCAGGAGCTCCTCGACCGCGGCGTCGCTGCGCTCCGCGAGGAAATCGACCGTCAGGGCGGCCCGAACAACGTCACCGAGCTGCCGGAAGTGCACATCCGCGGCGACGTGAACACGCCCTATCGCTGCATCGGCGGCGCGATCTTCACGATGCAGCGCGCCGGCTTCACCCGCGTCGGCTTCATCTCGGAGCCGCAGCCGCGCGGCGGCTTCTGAGCGACGGCTCGGCGATAACGAAGCGATTTAGGAGTAGAGAAGATGGCAGCCGCAGTCGTTAGCGACTCTGACGAACCGATGATGGACATCAACACGACGCCGCTCATCGACGTCATGCTGGTGCTCCTGATCATGTTCATCATCACCATCCCGATCCAGACCCATGCGGTTAAGATCGACCTTCCGACGCCGAACGACAGCCCGGCCCCGCCGATCGACCCGCAGCGCAACAAGATTGCGATCGATGCGAACGGCACCGTGCTGTGGAACGCCGCTCCGGTCGATCTGAACACGCTTCGCCAGTATCTGGAGCTGACCACCACCATCCGGCCGACTCCGGAACTCCACATCCAGCCGCACCCCGAGGCGCGCTACGAGGTGGTCGACGAGGTGCTGGCGGTGATCAAGCGGGCGCAGGTCCAGTCGATGGGCTTCGTGGGCAACGAGCAATATTCGACCTTCTGATCCCAGCGATCCCAAGCGAGACTTGAAGGGCGGCCGCGAGGCCGCCCTTTTCGTATGCGCGCAGCCGCTTGTCGGTCGTTGAATGTAATGTTACACCATTGCTAGTTTGCGAAGGAGGATGAGCATGACCGTTGCCCTCGCTGCCGGCCCAGAAGCGCCAATCCACGACCTCAACACCACCCCGTTGATCGACGTGATGCTGGTGCTTCTGATCATGTTCATCATCACCATCCCGATCCAGACTCACTCGGTCGACGTCGACCTCCCGACGATCGGGCCTCCCCCGCCCACGCCCCGCGCCGACCGCAACAAAGTCGCCATCGATCCAAACGGGACCATCTTGTGGAACGGCAGTCCGGTGACGATGGCGCAGCTGGGGGCGGTCCTCGGCGAGACGTCACGCATGCGACCGACGCCCGAATTGCACCTGGAGCCACATGCGGAGGCCCGCTACCAGAAGGTCGACGAGGTGCTGGCGGTGATCAAACGGGCCAATGTCCCGTCGATGGGTTTCGTAGGCAACGAGCGCTACGCCGGCTTCTAAGCGACGACCCTCAGCGCAGGTGCTGGCGGAAAAACGCCAGTGTCTCGGCCCAGGCCTGCTGCGCCGCCGCCTGGTTGTAGCGGGCCTGCGAGGTGTCGTTGTGAAAGGCGTGATCGACGTCGGGATAGGTGATCGCGCGCACGTTCTTGCCCGCGGCCCGGGCTGCCTCGACATAGGGCAGGGCGGTCCGGTTCACTCGTTCGTCGCGGCCCGCCAATATTACCAGCAAGGGCGTTTGCAGTCGTGCCGCCTCGGCCGGCTCGGGCGCCGGGCCGTAGAATGGCACGCCCGCGGCAAGCGCCGGACCCGCGGCGAGAGCCAACCGGTGGACCATTGCACCGCCCCAGCAGAAGCCGACCGCGCCGACCTTGCGGCGATTGTTCGGGCCGGCGAGACGGCGGATCAGCGCGGCGCCGTCAGCCACCGCCGCCGGCATGTCGAGGGCGCCGATCATGTCGCGGGCGCGATCCTCGTCGGCTGGAGTCCCGCCCGCCGCGGTTAGGAAATCTGGCGCGTAGGCGGCATAGCCTGCAAGTGCAGCGCGCCGAGTGACGTCGCGGATATGGTCGTTGAGGCCGCGATTTTCGTGCACGACCATGATGGCGGGTAGGTCGTCGCCGCCGCGCGCGGGACGTGCGCTGTAGATTGAAAGCGGGCGTCCCTGGCGCACCTCCCAAGTCACCGTTTCAGTCCTAAGCCGGCTGTCGTCGGTCGGAACGACGGGAGCGCAGCCGGCCTGGGCGGCTACGGCGCCAAGCATCGCGCTCGCCGCCGCAGCACCGCCCGTGATGCGAACCAGTTCCGCCATGAAGGCGCGGCGATCCATGCCTTCATGGGTGAATCGGTCATAGAGCGCGATGACCGCGCGCGTGACCCGGTCGCTCATTCGGCGGGCTGGGGCATTTGCGGCCGCTGCACGTGCGCCATCGCCTCGTCGTCGAGCTGGTTGGCTCGGACCGCCGCGGGACGCTCGCGAAGCCTCGCGAAATAGTCCTCGAAGGCCGGCCGCTTGTCGATCGTGCCGAACTGCAGGCCCCAGCCGATCTGCGCTCCGACATAGACGTCGGCGGCGGTAAACTGGTCCCCGCAGATATAGGGGCCGTCCGCCACCGCCCGTTCGAGGGCATCCATGACGTCTTCGAAGGTGCCGTAGCCGGCCATCATCGCCTTGTCCTTCGGGGCGAGCAGGCCCATCGCCTTGCCGGTGACCGCGCTCTCCACCGGACCGGCCGCGAAGAACATCCAGCGATAATAGGGCCCTCGCTGCTGGTTGCCGTGCGGCGGCGCCAGGCCCGCTTGCGGAAAAGCGTCGGCGAGATAGGCACAGATCGCCGCGGCTTCCGTCACCACCGTGTCGCCATGCTTGATGGCCGGTACCTTACCCATCGGATTTATCGCCAGATAATCGGCGCCTTTCATCGTGGTGCCGTAGTCGAGGAGCACCGTCTCATAGGGTGCTCCGACTTCCTCGAGCATCCAGCGCGCGATCCGCGCCCGTGACATCGGGTTGGAGTAGAAAATGAGGTCGGCCATCGCGAGTCTCCCTTCTCGTTCCGCCGGATCATAGCACTCAGCCAGCCCCGCGTGATCCGTCCATAAACGAGCCGTGCCGCGGCTGCGGTGGGGGGAGGAGGTCATTATGCCTTACGCCCAAAAGGGTGGCCTCGGGGACCGGCCAGCAATTCGCAACGCCCCGGGGTTTCAGCCGAAGGAGTGGCGGACGCGTAGCGAGACCGCGCGATGGGCGTTGCGCTCGCGGAACTCGAACAGGGACGGATTGGGGTTCGAACGGTCGGGCGTAAAGAAGGTGCGGCCCCGCGTTCCGGCGACGTCGAATATGTTCTCCACCGTCAGGGTGAACGTCGTCCGCGGGGTCATCCGATATTCGCCGAAGATGTTGACGAACGGCTCCATGCCGTTGGGAACGTCGATCTCGTTGCGCCTGTAAAAGGGAGTCGCCGGGCTTCCGGCATAGTTGATGCCCCAGGCGAAGCGCTCGAGGTCCTGCCGGAAGGTCGCTTCCAGCTGCCACTCCTGAAAATTGGAGAAGGCGCGCTGCCGGTGGGTGTAGGGATCCTCGACCGACGTGTCGCGGATCGTGCCGTTCACGGTCAGGCGACCGCCGCGAATGCCGAACCTGCCGAGCGGAGCGTCAAGCGTCCCGCGGATGAAGGCGTGGCGGCCGTTGCCGAGATTGCCGGGGGCATCGAAGCCTTCCGGGGTCGGCACCCGATCCTGGACGAGCTGGATCGCCTGGTAACCGAATTCCAGGCGGACTTGCCCATCTCCGAGGATCGGCCGCTCCACGGTGGCGAGAACCTCCCAAGCGCGCTGCGGCAGGAGCTCAGCATTGCCGCCGGTGACCCGGTCGTTGGTGAGTTCGGCGGCGCTGATGAAGTCGACGAAATCGAGCTGAGCTACCGTGCGCTGGATGGATAGCTGCGTGTGCCAGCCATCTCCCGGCCGCCAGTCCACGACGAGCTTCGGCTTGAGGAAGCGAAGCACGCGCTCGGCTTCGGTGTCCCCGCTGACGGTGAGGCGCGACGCCTCGAAGGTGAGGCCGGCGTCGACGCGCAGGTTCGGCGCCAGGTTGCGGCCCGCGTTGAAGAAGCCCTCCAACCGATATTCCTCGACGACGGCCTGGTCGATCGGAAGGTCGATGCGTGTGCGACCGCCACCCTGCTCGATCTCGAACAGGCGAACGTCGCTGTCGAGCCGGTTGAACGCACCTTCGATTGCGGTTTCGACGGACCAGCCGTTCGGAACGGTCCGCGACCAGACGAGGCGCAGCACCCGCTCATCGCTGACATCGTCCACGGTCTGCTCCAAGCCACCGACCACGGTGCTTTGGATTCGATTGAGTGAGGTCTCGACATTCTCGCGCGTTCGCCGAGTCGCGAGGCCGACGAGACGCAGGCCGCCGCCGAGGAACGGCCGAGTGATGTCACCGCCGAGCTCATATTCGTAGCGGCGGAAATCCTGGCTTAAGCGGTCGTCGCGGATCGTCCCGCCGACCGGGAAAACGTCGTTGGTCTGGAACAGGAAGAAATCGCCGATGGCAAAGCGGCCGTTGAGATGCGCCGACCGGTTCTCCCCTTCATCGAGCGCCCAGGAGCCGGAGATGAAGCCGAGCTGGTCGCCAATTTCATTGACCTTGCGCCGGAACTCGACGAGCGCGCCGCTTGGCAAGGCGGTGAGTGTATCCGTCCCTTCCTCCACCGTGTGGCGGTCGTTCCAGCCGGCCGACAAGTTGAACGTGCTCGGTCCGCGACGGAGAAGGATGGATGCGCTGCCCTGCGGCGTGACCTGGCCGGAGACGTCGCGGCGGATCTCGGCCTCGATATTCCCGGCGAGCCCGCCCGCGGCGCTCAAAACCAGGTTGAGGACCTGCGCTCGCCCCGCAAACTCGGCGCCGAACTGGTCGCCGCGCCCGACCTCGACGCGAAGCACGCGTTGGGCGGGGATGCGGGCGAGGATGGTCTCGAGCGTGTCGTTCTTGGAGGTCGGCCGAGCGCCGTTGATGACCACGTTGCCCGCCGCTCCGCCGAAGCCGCGGACGTCTTGCGAACCGGAATCGAGGGTGAAACCCGGCACCCGGCGGACGATGTCGAGGGCGTTCGCCGGCGAGTAGGCGCGGAAGAAGTCGGCCTGATAGACCGTCCGGTCCGCAGTTGCCGGCGTCTCGACCGGAGCGGGCGGGTCGGCGGGCGGTACGCTCTGGGCGTTGGCTGTCGAGACGAAGGCCAGGAAAGAGGCAGCGGAGCCGGCGGATGTCAGGATACGCAAGTCGGTGGCCTCACTCGACGAAGGGTCGCCGGCTCCCTCCGCCGCAGAAGGGGGCCGAGGTGCGGTCGGTAGGAACCGGCGAGAAAAGTCAAACTGTATTGCCTGAATGATACAGCAGCTTTTCGACGAACCTTCAACCCGCTTCGGCGGACAACCCGAGCTCAGCGCCCAAAACGAAAACCCACTCCCAAAGCCGTTGCACGCTTCATCAGCGCGCGGTCGCCGGCCGCGGCAGTTCCATCACCGGGACCACGGCTATGCCGAACAGGCGCCACTGGCCTCCGACGGGCTGGAAGAGCAGGTCGAAGGCGATACCGGTCGGCCTCAGCGGGAACCGTCCGCGCAGGCGCAGCAACTGCCCGTCGACGATTGCCGGTGCAAAATCGAGTGTCGGAGTGACGAGGAGGCTGTCACTGAGGTCCACCCGTTGCGCCCGGAGCGGCTGGAAAATGCCGGCCAGGGTGGCATCCGAATTGTTGGCCTGGAACGTGGGCGCGGCGATGTCGCGAAGCACCGAATAATTTCCGGTATCATTCGCCTGGTCGAGGGCGATCATCGACGTCCAAATCAGTTTCATCAGTTCGAGATTGCCCGGCAATACCGACTGGGAAGCGCCTGGATTGGCTGGCCGGCTAGGCTGTGCAGCGGCCGCCGGAGCGACCACCAGGAAGATGCCGGCCAGTAGCAGGGCGCTGGAGGCGCGCGGACGCGCCCCCAGCCAATGACGGCGGACCTGGCCTACCATGCCGCTTGGAATCCGGCGCGGGCGCCGACCTCGCCGCTATTGAGCCCGACACCGACTCCCGCGGAGAATGACGACATCTGGCCGATTCGGGCAGTGAAGGCGGCGGTGCCGGCGACACGCTCGTTATAATATCCGACCCCACCCGAAACCGCGAAGTGGGCGCCCGCCGGAAGGCTGGGACTCTCCATGGCGAGGGCCATGGCGACGCCCTCATTCGCCCTGCGGATGTCGCGTTGGTTGACCGTGGCGAGATCGAACAGGGCCGCGGTCTGCCCCTGCAGGGTCGCGATCGCCGCTCCTTGGCTTCCGACCGTTGTCTGCAAACTCGCGAGGCCGGTCTGCAGGTTCGCGACGTTGCCGAGCAATGTCGTGTCGGTGCTTACAATGCCGTTGGCATCGTTCACCAGCACCCCGGCGGTGGTGTAGCCGCCCAAGCGTACGTGAGAGCCGGCCCCGCCGATCGTGACCTGGTTGGCTGCGGTCGTCGTCGCGCCGGTTCCGACCGCCGTCGAGTTGGTATGCCCGGCCGCGACGGTCGCCCCGAAACCGACAGCGGTGGAATTGTCCGCGGCGGCCGACGAATTCTTCCCGACGGCGGTAGACTGAACGCCGGCCGCGTTCGCCTGGTGTCCGCTGGCGAGCGAGAGGTTACCGGTCGCGCGGGCCTGCCAACCGAAGGCCTGGGCCCCGCGCCCGGAAGCGACCGACTCGCCGCCGACCGCGGTGGAGTGGAAGCCAGTGGCCTGAGCGAGATCGCCGACGGCCACCGAATCCTCATCGCTCGCTACGGCGCCATTTCCAAGCGCCACGCTGGTGAGACCCGAGGCGTTGGCATCCTTGCCGACCGCGCTTGCGCGCTCGCCTGAAGCAACCGCCTGGTGGCCACTGGCGAGCGAGAGGTTGCCGGTCGCTCGCGCCTGCCAGCCGAATGCCTGGGCACCGCGCCCCGACGCCCTGGACTCGCCGCCGACTGCCGTCGCGTGGAAGCCTGTCGCCTCGGCGAGGTCGCCAATCGCGACGCCATCCTCGTCCGCAGCTCGCGCGCCGTTGCCGACGGCGACGCTGGTCAGCCCCCCGGCGTTCGCCGCATTGCCGAGCGCGGTCGTGTTCTGGTTGGTGGCGACGGCACTTCGCCCGATCGCGACTGAATTGATGCCGGTCGTCGTCGTGCTGTCGCCGATTGCGATGGACGAGATGCCCGTAGCGCTCGCCGAGCGGCCGACCGCGACTCCGAAGTCCGCGTCGGTAAACGCGCTTGCGCCGACGGCCGTGCCGCCCAGTCCGAGCGCACGCGCGCCCGATCCGACGGCGGTGGCGATGTCGCCGATCGCTGCCGCGCTCTGGCCAAGCGCGCGGTCGAGGCAAGCCCGCCTGCGCTGGAGTTGAAGCCGAAGGCTGCGCTCTGCGCACCGCCGGCCGAGGCGGCGCGGCCAACCGCGGTCGCATCCGCGCTCGTGGCGGCCGAGCGGTCGCCGACCGCGACCGAGGACGTGCCGGACGCCGTGGCTAGGGAGCCGACGGCGGTCGCCAGCTCGACGCTGGAGAGGCTCCGGTCGCCCAGGGCGGTGG
>JAEZHP010000176.1 GCA_023416515.1 Pseudomonadota bacterium
CCCCGAACCGGCGCGTCCGGCCCGCGGCCGCGACGATCGCCGCCAGTCCGGCAAGCTCACCGTCACTCGCGCGCTCAACGACGAGGGCGGCGCCCGCGCCCGCTCGCTCGCCGCGCTTCGCCGCGCCCGCGAGAAGGACAAGCGTCACCACCAGCAGAGCGGCCCGTCCGCCAAGCAGGTCCGCGACGTCGTCGTCCCCGAGGCGATCACCGTCCAGGAGCTCGCCAACCGAATGGCCGAGCGCGGCGCCGATCTCGTCAAGTCGCTGTTCAAGATGGGCATGCCGGTCACCGTCACCGAGACGATCGACCAGGACACCGCCGAGCTGCTGGTCACCGAGTTCGGCCACAACATCAAGCGAGTCAGCGAGTCGGACGTCGACATCCAGACCGAGACCGACGTCGACGACGCCGATACGCTGAAGTCGCGTCCCCCGGTCGTCACGATCATGGGCCATGTCGATCACGGCAAGACCAGCCTTCTCGACGCGATCCGCGGTGCGTCCGTGGTGAAGGGCGAGTCCGGCGGGATCACCCAGCATATCGGCGCCTATCAGGTCGCGTTGCCCGACAAGTCGAAGGTCACTTTCCTCGACACGCCGGGCCACGAGGCCTTCACCGAGATGCGCGCCCGCGGTGCCAACGTCACCGACATCGTCATCCTGGTGGTGGCGGCCGACGATTCGATCATGCCGCAGACGGTCGAGGCGATTAATCACACCAAGGCCGCCGGCGTCCCGATGATCGTCGCGATCAACAAGATCGACAAGCCGGAGGCCAATGCCCAGCGCGTGCGCGAGCAGCTTCTCCAGCACGAGATCATCGTCGAGGACCTGGGCGGCGACGTCCAGGACGTCGAGGTTTCGGCCAAGGAGAAGATCAACCTCGACAAGCTTCTCGAGGCGATCCAGCTTCAGGCCGAGATCCTCGAGCTTAAGGCCAATCCCGACCGCCCCGCCGAAGGCGCGGTGGTCGAGGCCAAGCTCGACAAGGGCCGCGGCCCGCTCGCGACCGTGCTCGTTCAGCGCGGCACGCTTCGGGTCGGCGACATCTTCGTGGTCGGCTCGGTCAGCGGCAAGGTCCGCGCGATGATCGACGACAAGGGCAAGCAGGTTAAGGAAGCCGGCCCGTCGACCCCGGTCGAGGTCCTCGGCCTCGGCGGCGTTCCGTCCGCCGGCGACACCCTGACCGTGGTCGAGAACGAGGCCCGCGCCCGCGAGGTCGCCGCCTATCGCCAGAGCGTCATGGACCGCAAGCGCACCACGACCGCTCCGGTCAGCCTCGAGAACATGTTCGCGTCGAAGGCGAGCGCGACGATCGAGTTCCCGCTGGTCATCAAGGCCGACGTGCAGGGCTCGGTCGAGGCGATCGTGGGTGCGCTCAACCGGATCTCGACCGACGAGATCAAGGTTCGCGTGCTCCACTCCGGCGTCGGCGCGATCACCGAGAGCGACGTCGTCCTGGCCTCGGCCTCGGGAGCGCCGATCATCGGCTTCAACGTCCGCCCGAACGCAAAGGCGCGCGAGGTCGGCGAGCGCAACAAGGTCGAGTTCCGCTACTACGACGTCATCTATCACCTCACCGACTGGGTGCGTGACGCGATGGCCGGCGAGCTCGGTCCGGAGATCGTCGAGACCGTCGTCGGCCGAGCCGAGGTCAAGGAAGTCTTCCCGGCGGGCAAGAAGGACAAGGCCGCCGGCCTGCTCGTTCTCGAAGGCGTCATCCGCAAGGGCCTCCACGCCCGCCTCACCCGCGAGGACGTCATCGTCTCCAAGACGACGATCGCGTCGCTTCGGCGCTTCAAGGACGACGTGGCGGAAGTCCGCGCCGGCCTCGAATGCGGCGTGCTCCTTGCCGACACGAACGACATCAAGGCGGGCGACCACCTCGAGGTCTTCGAAGTGGAAGAGCGCGCTCGGACTTTGTGAGGCTCCGCGCTCAAGGCGCGCGGAGCATAGCGAGCGCGGCTTGAGCAAGAGACGGCGAACAACGGATGGCCTGCGCGAAGCGACAGGACCGACGGTGCGGATTGACTCCGCGCCGGCGATACGAGGTGTGAATTGAAGCACAACGACACCACCGAGACCCGCTCCGTTCGCCTGCTCCGGGTCGGCGAGCAGGTGCGCCATGCTTTGTCCGAAGTGCTGATGCGCGGCGACGTCCATGACGACGTTCTCGCCACCCATCCGGTGTCGGTGACCGAGGTTCGAATGTCCCCCGACCTTCGCCACGCCACGGTGTTCGTGAAGCCGCTGCTCGGCACCAACGAGGCTGCGGTGATCAAGGCGCTTCGCACCAACACGGCCTATCTGCAGGGCGAGGTCGCCCGCCGAGTGAACACCAAATATGCAGCGCGGCTCAAATTCCTGCCCGACGAGAGTTTCGACGAAGGCAGCCGGATCGACAGCATCCTGCGCGATCCCAAGGTCGCCCAGGACCTCGGCGAAGGCGACGAATAGCCGCTCTTCAAAGCGCGCCAGGGCGCGGGCATAAACCGGCCATGGCGCAGTCTCTCCATACCCGCGCGGCGCTCTGCACGGCGGCGGTCATGGTCTTCTTCGGCGCGCTCGCGACCGGCAACGTTCCCGCCTGGATGCTTCGGTTCGTCCCGATCGACCGCGATGGAATGCCGGTTCTTGCGCTGCCGCAGGACGGGCAGACGACTCCGGCGCCGACAAGCGATCGGGGCAGGCCTGCCGACGCCGATTGCAGCACGGTGGGCCGCGAGCCGGGGGCGAGCGCCTATACCTTCCGGCCTCCCTGCGCCTGCCGCTCGATCGCCCCGAACGGGCGGTGGGGAATCGAGACGATCGCCCGAACCGGGGCCGTCCGCCTGGCGGGTCAGGATGGTCTGACCATCGACGAGATACCCAACCTCGCCGACGGGGCGCCCTTCGTCCTCGAATGGTCGCCGCGTTCGGACTGGTTCTTCGTCAACCACGCGCTCGGCCGCGGCGAAGATCGCCTGCGCCTGTTCCAGATCGTCAATCGCGCGGTCGTCGAGCGGTCGGCGCTGTTCGCCGAGGCGAGCCGAGAGATGGTGAGCCGCTTTCCCTGTCTCGTGCGCTCCGGGGAGGTGCGGGTGTCGGGACGTAAATGGAGCGCCGATGGCAGCCGAGTCGCGCTCGTCGCCTATGCGCCGGCTGACGCCTGCCTGGCTCGCCGAGGCGCGGGCGACTTCGCAGTCGAGGGCGAATGGCAGCCTTTGTGGATGATCGGCGAGGTCGAGACCGGCCGCATCGATCCCCGCTCGGTCCGAGCCAGCTCTGGCGGCATCGCGGAACTTCCGTCAGACGGTCCTTATGCAGATTTCTGATCTCGTCGCGCCGATGAGCGACGGCGACCTCCTCATCGAGCCGCTGCTCGAAGATCACCGCTCGGCGCTCAAGGCGGCCTGTGCTCAGGATCTCGACATCTGGGCGATCTACTCGGTGTCCTACGGCCCGGAGCAGTTCGATGAGAGCTTCGACCGGCTGAGCTCGCGGCCGAACTGGCAGGCCTTTGCGATCCTGCTCGACGGCGAAGTCGTCGGGATGAGCGCCTTCATCAATATCGAGCCCGAGCGCGGCGTGCTGGAGATCGGCAACACCTATTACGTGCCGAGGCTTCGGGGGACCGGCTTCAACCGGCGCGTGAAGGAGCTGATGATGCGGCGCGCGATCGACTGCGGCTTCCGCCGGGTCGAGTTTCGAGTCGACTCGCGCAATCTGCGGTCTCAGGCGGCGATGGCGAAGATGGGCGGGGTCCGCGAAGGCGTGCTTCGTGCCGACCGGATCACCTGGACCGGGCATCTTCGCGATACGGTCCTGTTCTCGATCCTCGCCGACGAGTGGCGGGCGAGCTAAGGCGGGGCGATGGCCAAGCTCTATTTCTATTATGCGTCGATGAATGCGGGGAAATCGACGACCCTGCTCCAGGCGGACTTCAACTACCGCGAGCGGGGCATGGAGACGATGCTCTACACCGCCGTGTTCGACGACCGAGTGGGGTCGGGCACGATCGGCTCGCGCATCGGCCTCGAGACGATGGCCCATACTTACGAGCCGGCTTCGGACCTGCGCGCCGAGGTCGAGGCGGAGCTCAAGAAGCGCAAGGTCGACTGCATCCTGGTGGACGAGGCGCAGTTCCTGACCCGCGTCCAGGTACTCCAGCTCGCGAGCATCTGCGACGAGCTCAAGATCCCGGTGCTCGCCTACGGGCTCAGGACCGACTTCCAGGGCAACCTGTTCGAAGGAAGCGGCGCCTTGCTCGCGCTCGCCGACAGCCTCGTCGAGCTCAAGGCGATCTGCGATTGCGGGCGCAAGGCGACGATGAACCTTCGGGTCGATGCCGAGGGGCGCGCAGTGAAGGCCGGCGAGCAGACCGAGATCGGCGGCAACGACCGCTATGTCGCGCTGTGCCGGCGTCACTTCATGGAGCGGCTTCGCGAGGCCGAGGAGCGGCAGCTTCGGCTGAGCCTTGTCCCGACCAACGACAACGCCTGATGCATGGCTGGCTGATTATCGACAAGCCGGTTGGCCCCGGCTCGACCCAGATCGTGGGCGCGGTGAAGCGCGCGCTTCGCGAGGGCGGCTATGCCAAGGTCAAGGTCGGGCATGGCGGAACGCTCGACCCGCTCGCGAGGGGGGTGCTTCCGGTCGCCCTCGGCGAGGCGACCAAGCTTTCAGGGCGGATGCTGGACGCCGACAAGCAGTACGACTTCACGATCAGTTTCGGCGAGGAGACCGACACGCTCGATGCCGAGGGTAAGGTCGTGGCGACGTCCGAGCGGCGGCCCACGCTGGCCGAGGTGGAAGCGGTTCTGCCGGCCTTCACCGGTCCCATCGACCAGCTGCCGCCGGCCTTCTCCGCGCTAAAAGTCGACGGCAAGCGCGCCTACGATCTCGCCCGCGCCGGCGAGGAGGTGAAGCTGGCGACGCGGGCGGTGACGGTCCACGCTCTTCATATCCTCCCCGATACGGGCAGGTGGCTCGCCGAAGGCGAGACGGAGGGGGTCTCGAGGCTCCCGCGGGCGGAGGGCCCCCTCCACCACCCTTCGGGTGGTCCCCCTCCCCGTACCGGGGAGGAGTTGGAGGAGGTGACCCTCTCGGCGCGGGTGTCCAAAGGCACCTACATCCGCAGCCTTGCCCGCGACATCGCGCATGCGTTGAATACGGTGGGCCACGTCACCATGTTGCGGAGGACCAAGGCGGGGCCGTTCACTCTCGAAAAGGCGATTTCGCTGGACAATTTGGCCGATCTCGCTAAGGCGCGGCGGCTTGAAGAGGCATTGTTGCCTCTGGCGGCGGGGCTGGACGACATCCCGGCTCTGACCGTCACACCCCGAGAGGCCGATCTGCTCCGCGTTGGGCAGCAGCCGACCGGGTCAGCCGCAAGGCCAGGTCTCCATCTTGCACTTCTGGACGATGTTCCGGTCGCGCTCGTGGAGTGTTCCGGGGGGGTCCTCCGGGTGGTCCGCGGCTTCAACCTCTAGACGTGAAAGGATGTACGATGTCGGTAACCGCCGAGCGCAAGCAGGAACTGATCAAGGACAACAGCCGCACCAAGACCGATACGGGTTCGCCCGAGGTCCAGGTCGCTATCCTCACCGAGCGAATCGTCAACTTGACGGAGCATTTCAAGACTCACGGCAAGGACAACCATTCGCGCCGCGGCCTGCTCATGCTGGTCAACAAGCGCCGGTCGCTTCTCGATTATCTGAAGCGCAAGGACCAGGAGCGCTACCAGCAGCTC
>JAEZHP010000185.1 GCA_023416515.1 Pseudomonadota bacterium
ACCCACGACAGTGTCGAACGAGACCGTCGGCCCCTGCTTCGGCGCGGGCGGCGGTGGCGGCGGATCGTTCGGCGGCGGCGGGGCGTCGGGAGGATGGTGATGCGCCCGAACCTGACCGAGCAGGACCATGAAGAGGTCAGCGCCGCGATCGCGGCGGCGGAAGCCGGCACGTCGGGCGAGATCGTCACTTTGGTGGCGCCTTGCTCCGATTCCTATCGCGACGTCGCGGCGCTCTACGCGGCGGCGGCGATGCTGGTGGTGCCGGCGCTTCTCGCGCTTCTTCCGCAGAGCTTCATCGACTGGGCCTCGGGCCTCGTCCTCGGCTGGAACCCGGATTGGGAGCGCGGCGCTCTGATGCTCGCGATCCTGCTCCTTCAGCTCATCGCTTTCGGGCTGGTTCGGGCGATCCTTCTCCGCCGGCCGTTGCTTGTCGCGATCACTCCGGGCGGGGTGAAGGCGCGGCGGGTTCGGGGGCGGGCGATCGCCCATTTCCGGGCCGCCTGCGAGGGCCGCACTGCGGGCCGAACCGGAATCCTGATCTACCTGTCGCTGCTCGAGCGGCGCGCCGAGATCGTCGCGGACGAGGCGATCGCGGCCAAGGTCAGCGGCGATGTGTGGGGCGAGGCGATGGCGGCGATGGTCGACGAGGTCCGCGCCGGCAGGATCGGCCGCGGAATGGCGCTCGCGGTCGAGAAGGTGGGAGCGGTGCTCGCCGCCCACCTGCCGCGCGCGGCGGACGACATCAACGAGCTTCCGGACCGGCTGATCGAGCTGTGAGGTCCGACATGGAGCTGCCCGAGGAAGTGGTCTGGGAGGGCCGCTTCATCGCCGCCAAGCGCCGCGGCCGATGGGAATATGTCTCGCGCACCCGCAACATCAGCGCCGCCGTGATCCTCGCGGTGCACGAGGGCGAGGTGATCCTGGTCGAGCAATATCGGGTGCCGATCCGGTCGAACTGCCTCGAGCTTCCCGCCGGCCTGGTCGGCGACGACGGCGCCGAGGAGGAGGCCGAGACCGCCGCAATCCGCGAGCTGGAGGAAGAGACCGGCTACCGGGCCGAGCATATGGAGGTGCTCGGCCGCTTTTATGCGTCGCCGGGAATGTCTTCGGAGGGCTTCACCTTGCTGAAGGCGAGCGGCTTGACGCGGGTCGGCGAGGGCGGCGGGGTCGAGGGCGAGGACATCGTCGTCCATCACGTGCCGTTGGCGCAGGTGCCGGCCTTCGTCGAGAAGAAGCGCGGCGACGGCTGCGCGATGGACGTGAAGCTGCTGTTGCTGCTTGGGGGCGGCTACCTGAAATAGGCGCTCGGCTTATTTGAAATTGTCGGCGTAGGCCTGGATGTGGAGCTTGCGCTGCACGGGCGGGAGGATGTGGGCGTCGATCCCGTAGCGTCCGGCATAGGCCTTGGCGGCGTCGAGCGTCGGGAAGGTGAGGCGGACCTGCTCCTGGGTGTCGGCGCCGCCGGCCCAGCCCATCAGCGGATCGGCGCGCCGCTCCGACTTGCTCTCGAACTCGAGGATCCAGCGGCCCGCACGGGCCTTGCCGGACTGCATCGCGTTCTTTTGTTCCTGGAAGATTCGGGCTGCCATGAGCGGCACCTGCCCAATCGGCGGTCCGGAATCAAGGCTGCCGGGCTCTAGCGGCAAGACTCAAGCCTCTCTATCAGGCGTGACGATGGCGAGAGCGAAGCGGCCGGCACAGGGGGAAAGGCGGGGCATCAGCCGGCGAACCCTGCTCGTCGGCGGCGGAGTCGGAGTGGGCTTGGCACTCGCCTGGGGCCTGTGGCCGCGCCATTACGAGCCCAACGTCGCCGCCCGCGAGGGCGAGACGGTGCTTAACGCCTTCCTCAAGATCGGAACGGACGGGCGGGTGACGGTCGTCGTTCCCCAGCTCGAGCTCGGCCAGGGCGTCTACACCGCGCTTGCGCAGATCCTTGCCGACGAGCTTGGCGCCGACTGGCGGATGGTCGGGGTCGAGCCGGCGCCACTGAGCCCGCTCTACGCCAACCAGCTGCTTGCCGAGACCCTGAGCGACGGAGCGGTGCCGGACCTTCTCGCCGATGTCGGCCGCTGGACCGCGCAGGAGGTGGCGACTCGCCAGGCGCTGATGATCACCGGCGGGTCGACGTCGATCCGGACGTTCGAGCCAAGGCTTCGCGAGGCGGGGGCGGCGGCTCGGGCGCTGCTCAGCATGGCGGCGGCGCGGCGCTGGGGGACCGATTGGGCCGCGCTCGACACCCATGACAATTTCGTGTGGTTCGGAGAGGAGAAGCTGCCGTTCGGAGAGCTCGCCGTCGCGGCTTCGAGCGAGGAGGTGCCGAGCGAGCTGCCGTTTCGAGCCGGCACCGACTATCGGATCACGGGGCTGCCCAAGGAGCGGCTGGACGCGCCCGGCAAGGTCGACGGATCGGCGCTGTTCGCAGCCGACATCCGGATCCCCGACCTCGTTTATGCCTCGGTCGAGAGCGGTCCGCCGGGGGCTCGGCTGCTCAGCGTCGACCAGTCGGCGGCCGAGGCGATTCCCGAGGCGCAGATCGTGCTTCGCAACCCGCGCTGGGTCGGCGCCATCGCGACCAATAGCTGGGCGGCCGCCCGCGCGGTGGCCGCCGTGTCGTCGCGCTGGGGGGTGCCGG
>JAEZHP010000032.1 GCA_023416515.1 Pseudomonadota bacterium
GCGCCGGTCTTTTCCGTTTCAGCGCAATTCGGTCAGGTTCCGGCCCGCCGAAGCGCGGCGCAATATTCCTCCAGCTCCCCGAGAGTCGTGCCGGCCTCGTCCAGCACGAACTGGTAGATGTCGCGGCTCGTGATCCGGTCACGGAAGCCCGGCAGCCCATGCGCTTCGGACTTCAGGCGCAGGATCAGTCCCCGGTCCGCGCGCCGAAGCCGCTCGTCGAGCTCGGCGAACTCGCGCAGCTTCCGTTGATAGGCTGGGGGATCCCACGCCCACAGGTCGATCTTCCACTCGACCGGTCCGGGCGCGGCGACGCGGAAACCGAAGTAGAAGCCTTGGCCGTAGTCGCCGCGCGGCCTGAACCATTCGTCGTTGTAGGTGATCCGGTAGGGTACGAAACCAGCGCTGCGGAGCGCGGCTACGATTGGGGGGAGCGCCGCGACGAAGCGGTCGCGATCGGCGGGATCGAGCGGCACGTAGATGTCGATGTCGCGCCAGGTCATCAGGTCCAGGGCGACGCTGCCGACGATCATAGGCCGGCGGAACTGGTGCTCGAGAACGGCCGCCATTCCAGACTTGCTGACCAGATCGATCGCTTCCTGGCGTAGAGCGGCAGATCTCTGCTCGTGGAACATGGGCCGGAGGCTAAACGGCAATTGCGCTCCTTGCCAGCCGACCTAAATCGGCGAGGTGACCAAGCCGGACTCCCCAGACCGCTTCAACGAGGAACGCGCGACCTACACGGTGCGCGGATCCGACGCGCCGGATATCGAGATCGGGGTCAAGGCGATCCGCGATGTCGTTCGCACGCTGCCGGTCCGCCCCGGCGTCTACCGGATGCTCGATGCCAAGGGCGACGTCCTCTATGTCGGAAAGGCGCGCTCGCTCAGGAACCGGGTGACCAACTATACCCAGGTCGCGCGGCTGACGAAGCGGCTCCAGCGAATGGTCGCCCAGACCCGCGGACTCCAGATCGTCACCACCAACAACGAGGCCGAGGCGCTCCTGCTCGAGGCGCAGCTGATCAAGCGCTATCGGCCGCCCTACAACGTCCTCCTTCGCGACGACAAAAGCTTCCCGTTCATCCTTCTGCGCGAGGATCATGCCTTTCCGCGGGTGCAGCTCCATCGCGGCGCCCGGCGCCACAAGGGGCAATATTACGGGCCGTTCGCGAGCGCGGGTTCGGTTCGGACCACGCTCACCGCGCTCCAGAAGCTGTTCCTCCTGCGCTCCTGCACCGACAGCTTCTTCGCCAACCGCTCGCGGCCCTGCCTGCTCTACCAAATCCGCCGCTGCTCGGCGCCCTGCGTGGGGCGCATCGACCAGGCCGGCTATGCCGAGCTGATCGACGACGCCAAGGACTTCCTGTCGGGCAAGTCCACCAAGGTTCAGCAGAAGCTCGGCCGCCAGATGCAGGACGCGGCCGAGGCGATGGATTACGAGCTCGCCGCGGTCTACCGCGACCGCCTCCGGGCGCTCACCTTCATCCAGGGCAGCCAGGCGATCCATGCCGAAAGGGTGGGGGACGCCGACATCTTCGCGCTCGCCTGCAAGGGCGGGACAATGGGCATCCAGGCCTTCTTCATCCGCGGCGGCCAGAATTGGGGCGCCCGCAGCTTCTTCCCGGCGCACACCAACGATGTTCCGGAGGAGGAGGTGCTGTCGAGCTTCCTCGTGCAATTCTACGAGGAGGTGCCGCCGCCGCGCCTCATCCTGCTCGACCGCGAGATGGGGGAGCGCGCCCTGCTCGAAGAGGCGTTTGGCGAACGTGCCGGCCGCAAGGTCGAGATCAAGGTCCCGCAGCGCGGCGAGCAGCGGCGCCTCGTCGCCCAGGCCACGCGCAATGCGGAGGAGGCGTTGGATCGCCGTCTCGCCGAGACCAGCACGCAGGCGAGGAATTTGCGTGCGCTTGCTGAACTGTTCGAGCTCCCCGAGCCGCCGAACCGAATCGAGGTTTATGACAACAGCCACGTCCAGGGCACCAATGCCGTCGGCGCGATGATCGTCGCTGGGCCCGAGGGCTTCCGCAAGAACAGCTATCGCAAGTTCAACATCCGCAACCCGGACACCGTCCCCGGCGACGACTTCGCGATGATGCGCGAGGTGCTCGGCCGCCGCTTCGCGCGGCTCGAGAAGGAGGATCCGGACCGCTCAAAGGGCGACTGGCCCGACCTCCTCCTGATCGACGGCGGCAAGGGCCAGCTCTCCGCCGTTTGCGAGGTCATGGAGGATGCCGGCGTTCACGACATTCCCGTCGTCGGCGTGAGCAAGGGTCCTGACCGCAATGCCGGTCGCGAGACCTTCCACCTGCCGAACGGCCGCGACTTCCAGCTGCCGCCCAACGACCCGGTGCTGTTCTACCTCCAGCGGCTTCGCGACGAGGCGCACCGCTTCGCGATCGGAGCCCACCGCACCAAGCGCGCCAAATCGATATCGGCATCGCCGCTCGACGACGTGCCCGGCATCGGCCCCAACCGAAAGCGGGCGCTCCTGATGCATTTCGGCACCGCCCGGGCCGTTCGCAACGCCGCTCTGGACGATATCGCCAAGGTGCCCGGGATCAGCCGAGCCACCGCCCAAGGCATATACGACTATTTCCACCCACGCGGGTGACCCTCAGCCGCGGCTCCAGCGCGCGATTACCGCACGGCGCTCGACGTCCTCGAACCGCACCTCTTCGAACTCGGCCCCGATCAGGCAAGCCGGCATCGCGGTCGGGCCCGGAACGGTGCAACGGATGACCCGCCCGGCGGGCCCGGCGCGCAGCCGACCGGTCAGCACCAGGTCATAGCCTTGGGCGCGCGCCGGATCCTGCCCCTCTTCGAGGCGGATCACGTGGCGATAGGAGCGCTCGCCCCGTCGGCCGATTCGCGAATCCGTCGGACTGAAGAATTGGGCGATGCCGACGTCGCGCGGCGCCTGTTGAGCCGTCTCTCCGTCGGGCGACTCCGCCGGTGCCTCGGCGGCTTGAGTGCAGGCGGGGTGCAACAACCAAGGCCGCGAAAGCCAGATGCCTTCCGCCGCCTCGATTCCTTCGCCGGCCATGGCTGCGACGCGTGGGTCGCCAAGATCGACGTTGGGCGAGGCGCTGAGCTCCACGCTGCGCGCCTGCGTATCGAGGCGAATGGACGGATCGCCGGTCGCCTCGGCAGGCGGCGCGCCGCAGCCGAAGCGGATGCGCAGCTCGAAGCGAGCGCCGTCGAGCTCGGCCTGAGCCGCGCGATCGTCGACGCCGGAAGCGTAGGCGCTCCGCGCCTGGGCGAGGGCGAGGAGGAGCCGCTCGCGGTCGAGCGTCGGGTCGGGGGCGGGAACCGGCGCGGGCGCAGTCTCCACGACATTATTGGCTGCCATGTTGTTCGCCTGCGGCGGCGGGGGGCTCGCCTCGCAGCCGGCCAAGGCAAGCGCAGCGGCGGTGAGGGAGCAATTCGCCAATGTGGAGCGTCTGTTCAGCCGTGCCATTCCTAATGCATATCAAATCGAAGCCAGTCTGTGACCCCGCCCTTGGCTTGGCGCCGCTGCTGTGGGAAGGCGCCGCGATGGCGGTGTGCCGGAATGAACTATGATCAATTGATTACCCTCGCGGTGCTCGCCGCGGTGATCTGGGCGCTTGTCTTCGATAAGGGCCGCGCCGACGTCATCGCGCTGACCGGCGCGGCGATGCTTCTGATCACTGGCGTGGTTCGCCCGGTCGAAGTGCAGGGTGCCTTCGCAAGCCCGGCGATCATCGCGCTCGCCTCGCTGTTCGTCATTGCCTACGCGATGGAGCTGGCCGGGCTGCTCGACGCGGCGATCCACCGAATGGTTGCCCTGTGCCGGCGCGTCGGTGCGTTCGGAATCTGGATACTCATTGGCCTGTGCGGGGCGGCTTCGGCTTTCCTCAACAACACGCCGATCGTCGTGCTGAGCGCGCCGGTGGTTCGCGACGTCGCCAAGTCGCTCAAGCTGCCGCCCAAGCGCTTCCTGATGCCGCTGTCATACGCGGCGGTGCTCGGCGGCTGCTGCACGCTGATCGGCACCTCCACCAACCTGCTGGTCGACGACATGGCGAGCATCGCCGGCCAGCCGCGTTTCGGCATTTTCGAGATCACCCCGGTCGGCGTCGCGGTGGCCGTCACAGGCGGCCTGTACCTGCTGCTGTTCACGGACCGGCTGCTTCGGCGAAGCATGGCCGAAGGAGAGCCGGAGACGACCGCCAAGTCGGTCGAGCTCGTCGAGGAAGGAATGGCCGGCTCGCAGCTCGGGTCCGCCCGCGCCTTCGTCGAGGACCGCCCGCTGCGGCCCGCGCGCGCGGCACTGTCGGCAGGGGTCTTCCTGGCGGTGATCCTACTCGCTTCGCTGGACGTGGCGCCGATCGCTGCCTGCGCGTTCGCGGGAGCGGTGCTGCTGATCCTGATGCGAGTCATCACCGCCGACGAAGCCTATGCCGGCCTTCGGCCCGACATCCTGATGCTGATCGCGGGAATGATCGTCCTGGGAATCGCGCTGGAGGCGAGCGGGCTGGCAGCCGCGGCGACTCAGCGCCTGGTCGGGTCCCTCGACAGCCTCGACCCGCTGCTTGCGCTGATCATCCTTTACGGCGCCACTCTGTTCCTCACCGAGCTTCTGTCCAACGCGACCGTGGCCGTGCTCGTCACGCCGGTCGCAGTGGCGCTTGCCGAAACCATGGGAGTCAGCCCGCGGCCTTTCATTGTCGCGGTGATGATCGCCGGAAGCGCCGCTTTTGCCACGCCATTCGGCTACCAGACCAACGCGCTCGTCTATCAGATGGGGGGCTACAGCTTCATGGATTTCGTCCGCGTCGGCCTGCCGCTCAATCTCGTCACCTGGGTCGCCGCGGTGGTCGCGATCCGGATGACCTTTCCCTTTTAGTCGCAGCGCTCGAACACGCGGTCGGTCGTCCGCAGGCGAACCGCCCGGCCATTCTCGATCTCGAACCGGTAGGGCCGACCTTCGCCGGGAATCAGCTCGAGGCGGATCGACTCCGGTTCGGTGAAAGGGGCGGCGAGAGTGTCGATGGCGCCCATGTGGGCGGCGATCCGGCGGTCGTCGGCCGTTATCGTCAGGGTGCCGTAGTCGGCATTGCAGTAGCGGCCCGAATAAGCGGTTCGGGGAAGGCTCAGAAGCCACGGCCGGGCGGCCCTGCGGGCGCGGTCCTCGGCGATCGACTGGCGGCGGCGCTGCACCTGGGCGACCAGCTCATCGACTCGTCCGTCGGCCTCGCGCCGCGCCGTCTCCGGCCCGGCCTGGAACCAGCGATAGGCATAGGCGGCGGCGATATCGACGAGGAAATAGCCGGCCCCTTCGTCATTGGTGACGAGCGCCACGCCGAGGTCGCGCGACGGCATGAACGACACGTGCGAGCGCGCGCCGGCATAGCCGCCGAACGAGTGGTAGAGCGTCTCGCCGCCGAAATCCCCGGAATACCAGCCAAGACCGTAGCCGGAGCGGCCAAACGGCCCGAACGACTGGCTCATCGTGCCGATCGGCCGGTGGGTCATGGTGACGACTTCGGCGGGGATCGGGAGGCGCCGGCCGCCGCGATGGGCCGCCAGCTGCAGGGTCAGCCAGCGCGACAGGTCGTTGGCGCTCGAGAAGAGGCCGCCGGCCGACTGCATGTTGCTGTCGATCTTGAGGAGACTGACCCGCTCCGGTCCGTTCGGGCCAAGGCCGTAGGGCGCGGCGAAGGGCTGAGTCCTCCGGAGCGCTTCCAGCCCGTCGGCATGGGTCTGGGTCGCGCCGAGCGGCCTTAGCACTTCGTCGCGCACGATGTCCTGCCAGCGCCTCCCGAGCCGACGCTCGATCAGCAAGGTCGCGAGATTGTAGCCGAGATTGCCGTAATTGAAGGTGCCCAGGGGGGCTTCGGTGTTGGGCCGAATGCGCCCGACCAGCCGCCACAAAGTCGCCGGATCATGCTCGCCGCTATAGGCGAGGCGAAACTCCATTCCGTCGCTTTGCAGGCCGTGGGTGTGGCTGAGCAGGTGGCGCAAGGTCACCGCATCGGCGCGGACGGCCGGGTCGAAGGCGATGTCGGGGGCGAGCTCGGCCAGCGTCCAGTCGAGATCGATCTGTCCGCGCCGCTCGAGACTTGCGAAGGCGAGTCCGACGAAGCTCTTGGTCGACGAGGCGATATAGACTCGCGTGTTGGGCGTCATCGGTACCCCGCGCTCGATGTCGGCCATTCCGAAGGCGTCGACGAAGATCGGGCCGTCGCTTCGGGCGATCGCCACCGATACTCCGGGAATGGACCCGATCCGCGCAAGCGCCTGCTCCATGAAGGTGCGGAAATCGGACGCGAAACGCTGCTCCTCCGAATCGCGCGGGACCGCCGCCACGGAGTTGGAGCCGACCGGGGGTTGGGTGGCGCAGGCCGGAAGCAGCGCTGCGGCGATGGCGGCGGAAAGCAGCGTCAGGAGCGGGCGCATCGTGCCTCCTTCGTTGGGCCGAGGCTGCGCCTCATGCCTGAAGCTGTCCAGCGCTCTCGCAACCTTGGCCTATTTGGGCGATGGGAAGGAATGACCGATCCCATCCCAATCTCGACCATCGCCAACCTCATCCAGCTGTCGATCGCGCCGGTCTTCCTCCTGGCGGGTGTGGGAGCGATCCTCAACGTCATGGCGACCCGGTTGTCGCGAGTCGTCGACCGGGTGCGATGGCTGGAGGCGGAGTTCGCGGGCACATCCGAGCTTCAGCAGCGGCTCGCCCGCGCCGAGCTCAGCCGGCTCGGCAGACGGATGAAGCTGATCAACTGGGCGCTCAGCGCGGTCACCGCCGGCGCTCTGACGGTCTGTCTGGTCGTCGCAATCCTGTTCATCGGCGGCCTGGTCGACTGGAGCGTCGGCAACGTCATCGCCTTGCTCTATGTCCTCACCATGGTCCTGCTCGTGACCGGGCTTGTCCTGTTCCTCCTCGAGGTGCGCCTCGCGTCGCGGAACCTGCGGGTTCGCTACGAACTGCTCGACCTCGACCTTAACGGCGGCCCGACGGGAGGCGTCTGAACGTTCCGTCGAGCATAAGGCTCGGCTCGTCGCACCCGACACTAACGATAGTTAACGCCCCGGAACGGTCCGCGCCAGCGACGGTTCACCTGATCGCAGACCGCCGGCGCGCTGCCGTTGCCGGCCTGTGTCACTGCCTCTGTCAGGGAGTATTCAAATATGCGGAAGTCAGTCCTTGCCGTCCTGTTGGCCGGCTCGATGTCGCTCGGCGCGTGCGCCACGACGGCCCATGAAGATGCGATGCTGCGGGGCGCCGGCACCGGCGCTGCGATCGGCGCCGTCGGTGGTGCCGGCGTTGGCGCCCTTGCCGGCGATCCGATCGCCGGTGCTGCGATCGGCGCTGCGATCGGCGGTCTCGCCGGCGCGGTGTGGGTCGACGCCAACAATGACGGCTATGTCGACGGCTATACCCGTGGCGGCCAATATTATGCCGGGACCCCGGCTGGCTGGGATCCGGCGACCCGCCGCGCCTGCCAGAACGTGCTTGGCACTGCGGCGACCGGTGCCGGCCTCGGCGCGGTCGGCGGTGCCGGTGTCGGCGCTGCGACCGGTTTCGGCACGCTTGAAGGCGCGATCGCCGGCGCGGTCGTCGGCGGAATCGCCGGAGCGGTCTGGGCGGACTCCAATAATGACGGCTGCGTCGACGGTTACACCCGTGGCGGCCAATATTATCAAGGCGTTCCGCAGCAGCCGGTCTATCAGGCTCCGGTGCGGCGCGGCGAGCGCGGCTGATCGTCTGATTGGTGGGAGAGGGCGGGGGGGGGGGGGGGGGCGGG
>JAEZHP010000087.1 GCA_023416515.1 Pseudomonadota bacterium
GCATCATGCTCCGCCACATGCCGCGCGTCGGCAGCCTCGGGCTCGACATGATGCTGCGCACCTGCACGATCCAGGTGAACCTCGACTATGCGTCCGAGGCGGACATGGCCAAGAAGTTCCGTGTCGGCCTCGCGCTCCAGCCGCTCGCCACTGCGCTCTTCGCCAATTCGGCCTTCACCGAGGGCAAGCCCAACGGCTATCTGAGCTTCCGCAGCCATATCTGGTCGGACACCGATCCGGCGCGCACCGGCATGCTCCCGTTCGTGTTCGAAGAGGGCTTCGGCTATGAGCGCTACACCGACTATGCGCTCGATGTGCCGATGTACTTCGTCTACCGCGACGGCAAATATATCGACGTCGCCGGCCGCTCCTTCCGAGACTTCCTCGACGGGCGCCTACCCGAGCTTCCCGGCCAGCGCCCGTTGAAGTCCGATTTCACCGACCATCTGTCGACCATCTTCCCGGAGGTCCGGCTCAAAAATTATCTCGAGATGCGCGGCGCCGACGGAGGCAAATGGGGGCGGATCTGCGCCCTCCCCGCTCTGTGGGTCGGCCTGCTCTACGATTCCTCGGCTCGCGACGCGGCGTGGGACGAGGTCAAGAATTGGTCGCTGGACGAGCGCCAGGCGCTTCGCGACTCGGTGCCGCGCGAAGGGCTGACCGCCGTCACGCCCGGCGGCGAGAGCCTGCGCGACTTCGGCCGCCGAATCCTCGCCATCTCCGAAGCAGGACTCGCCGCCCGCGCCCGCCTCAACGGTGCCGGCGACAGCGAGGCGGGCTTCCTCGATCCGCTGCGAGAGATCCTGACGAGCGGGGAGGCACCCGCCGACCGGCTGCTGCGCCGCTACAACGACGATTGGAACGGCGACATCAGCCGCGTCTACGACGAGGAAAGCTTCTAGGAAGAAGATCGCGCTGGACGGCCGCGCGGAAACGGTTCATCCCCACTCATGCACGGTTCATCGCAGCCGTGCTTTGATCAAGGTCGTCGCATCGGGTCCGTCTCGCATGGCGCGGACGCTGCCTCCGGTGCGCCAGGGGAGGACCAGATGCGTTTCAAGACAATGATCCTGAGCTCGTGCCTCATCGCTCCGGCAATGTTCGCCGCGCCCGCAACGGCACAGCCAAATCCGCCTCCCATCGTCCGGGTCCCGGCGCCCATGCCGCCGAGGCCGACGCCCGTCCCGCCTGCGGTCTCCGATCCCAACGTCATCCAGGGCAACATCCAGGTGTGCGAGGCGGCGCGGGGCGAGCACCGGGTCAATCTCGAGGCGGGCCGGCGCTACACGATCAGCGCCACTTCCGACGCGTTCGACACCTACTTGCGCCTGCTTCCGCCGGGCAGCGAGGAGCCGGTCGCCGAGAATGACGATTCCGGCGACAGCCTCAATTCGCGGATCAACTTCACGCCGCAGACGAGCGGGGAATATGTGGTCCGGGTGTCGAGCTACTCGCCAGGCGGAGTCGGCGCCTACAGCCTTCGGGTCGAGCCCGCGGGGCCGATGCCGGCGCTGATCACCCGGCCGACCAGGACCGAGCGCGGCCAGTGGCGCATCTATCAGGGATCCCTGTCCGCCACCGATCCGGTCGAGAACGAACGCCGCTACGATGATTACGAGCTTCGCCTCGGCGCCGGCCAAACCGCGATGATCCATGTCACCGGAGAGGGCGATCTCGACACCCAGATCATGGTCTATTCGGCCGCCAATCGCGGCGGCGATCCGATCGTGTCGGACGACGATGGCGGCGGCGGAGTGAATCCGTTCGTCTTCTTCGCGCCCGAAGAGCCCGGCACCTATGTCGTGCGGGTGACCAGCTTCGGCGCCAACGAAACCGGCAACTACCGCCTGCGGATCAGCGAATGATCACGGGTCGGCGGCTCGAAGCGCGGGCCGCCGACCTCACTCCGCCGGGGCGGCGGCGGGCGGCGGCGGCTTGAGGCCGACGAGGCCCCGCACGAAGCGCGGCACCGGGCCGTTGCGCTCCATCCAGGAGGCATAGTCGCGATAGGCGGGGTCGGCGGAGAGGTGCTTCTCCTCGGTGACGGCACGCCAGTAATAGACGCCGCTCACCATCGCGAGCAGGGCGGTATTGCGTACCATGTCGACCAAATTGCCCGAGGTGGCGAGGAACGGCAGGGTCGCGAACCACCAGAACAGGTTCTTCGACAGATAGGCCGGGTGCTTGCTCCAGGCATAAGGGCCGTGGGTGAGGATTCCGCGGTGCGTGAGGTTGGAGAAGCGAAGCCCGAACGCCACCGTCGCCCAGGCATAGATCCCGGTGAGCAAGACCAGAACCGCGCCGTTCATCATCAGCAGGATCGGCTGGCCCTCGAGCCAATAGACCCATTCGGCGGTGTTCTGGTGATAGTCGAGCGGCCCTCCGGGGGCCATCATGATGAAGGGCGGGTAGCAGATCAGCGCCGCCGCCCAGCCCGACGCATAGGGGTTGGCCGAGCGGATGTGCGCGTCGAGCAGCTTGAAGGTGAAGATGTAGCCGACGCTCGCCATCGTCACGTCGACCATGAACATCGCGGTGATCAGCCAGCGCGCGAAATTGGCCGGATTGTCGAGGATCCAGCCGCTCCCCTCGCCCACCGTCGACGCCCAGCCGGCCGGGACGATGGCGAGCATGAAGGCGAGGAAGAAGCCCTTCACCGCCCAGCTTCGGAAGAAGTCGTAGAGGATCTCGCGGTCGACCGCCTCGATCCGGCCGATGAGCAGCTGGCCGAAATGCCAGGCGCCGTCGCGCGGCTCCTTGAGGCGCCGATCCATCCACAGGACATAGGGCACCGACAGCACCACCATTGGCAGGACCGCATAGCCGAACAGCGTCATCGAGAAGAGATAGGGATCGCGCCAATACCAGCGGGCGAGGCAGTAGAGGCTTCCGATGACGCCCCACACCGCCCACAGGCCGACGATCTTGGCGATCGAGATGTCGAGAGCCTCGGCTCGCGGCCGCGGCGGATTGTCCCAGTCGATCCCGGTCGTCGGGTTGCGATGGACCTTGTCGACGAGCAGCGACCACAGGACCATCGGCACCGCGCAGGAGATGATGGCGATCAGCGCGGCGGCGGGCCCGACCATTGCGAAGGCGCGCGCGACCGCGGTCCACAGGAGCAGGCCGGCGAGCCCCGCAAGCCCGACTCCATGGCTCACCGCCGATCGCGGGCGCGGGTCCGATGCGGCGGCTTCTTCGTGCATGTCCGCCACTTACCGCGATTTGGTAAGCAGAGGGTGAAGCGCACGGACACCGGCACAAAACGGGGCGGAAAGTAACCGCTTCTTAAACCAGTTTAAGCTCAGATGAGGATCAAGCGGGCGGAAAACAGCCTGCATAGTACCAAGTGGATCAGCGCATGTTGCCGCAGGATTTCGTCGAAGAGACGAGCATCTCATTGTCGCCGCAGGCGCCGCCGCCTCCGGAGCGACGCCGGGAGCAGCGCCATCTCACAATCCTTCGCGTCGGCGCTCTCGTCATCGACGGTGAACGCGAGCTCTGCCTGGTCCGAAACATCTCGGCGGGCGGAGTGATGGCTCATGTCTATCGCGAGATCGCGATCGGTACCCGGGTCGGGATCGAGATCAAGAATGACGAGCCGCTCGCCGGCACGGTGATCTGGGAGAGCGACTCCAACATCGGGATCGCGTTCGACGAGGCGATCGACGTCCCGGCCTTCCTGGCCTCGTCCAAGATTCTCGGCGACGGCCGCCGCGCCCGCCGTCCCCGGGTCGAGATCGACCGGCCGGCCAAGCTGCGTTGCGGCGAGGAGGTGGTGTGGGGCGATATCCGCAACATCAGCCAGGGCGGAGTCCGCTTCGATTGCGAGCAGGACCTTCCCGTCGACAGCGACGTCATCGTCACCATGCGCGGCTTCCGTCCGTTGCCCGGAGTGATCCGCTGGCGCCGCGACAGCTGGTACGGGATCAGCTTCATCCAGGTGCTTCCAATCCAGGAATTGTGCGACTGGCTTCGCGACGGCGAATGATTGCGACGAACCGTCCGCGTAAGCCGTTGCTTAACCACAAATAGGCGATACCTTTCCCCTGGGCATGGGGAGGGGTTTTCATGCACTTGCTGGTTGCGGCCGTTGCGGCTGCGGCGATGGGGACTCCTGCGCCGCTGCCGGTTGATCTTTCCGAACCGACGCGGATCAGCGCGAGCGCGGACGGCTCCACTTTGATCCTCGAGGGGCCGATCACGGACGGCGCCTATTCCTCCTTCCGCGACGTGCTCAGGGCCTATCCGATCGCCCGCAACGTCATCCTCAAGTCGCCCGGCGGATTGATGTTCGAGGCGGATCGGATTGCCCAGGTCGTGCGCGAACGCCGGATGACCACCGCCGCCCACACCTTGTGCGCCTCGGCCTGTACAGTGATCCTTATCGCGGGGAGCGACCGGACGGCAGCGCCGGGAGCTTGGGTCGGCTTTCATCGCCCCAACGTCTCGCTGTCCCCGACGCCCGAGCGGACTCTTCAGCTCACCCGCCGGCTCTACGAGCGCGCCGGCCTGGCGCCTTCGTTCACCGCCCGTATCTACGCCACCCCGTTCGAGAGCGTTTGGTATCCCCGCGTCGACGAGATGATCTCGGCCGGAGTGCTCACCCGGCAGATCCCGGTCACCGTCGCGTTTGCAGGCGGGAGCGGCTTTCGCACCGGAGGCTAGTCGCCCGCCAATTGCTTGATTAAGGCTCGGGGCGGGAGGATTTCCGCCGTTCTTCGACTGATGCTCATTCCGTCCATGGGAGCCCTGTGATGCGGATCGCTTGCCTCGGCGGCGGCCCGGCCGGGCTCTATTTCGCGATCTCGATGAAGCTTCGCGATCCGGGGCATGAGCTGCACCTGTTCGAGCGCAACCGGCCGGACGACACGTTCGGATGGGGCGTGGTGTTCTCGGACCAGACCGTCGAGAACCTGATGCGCAACGACCCGGTCTCGGGCGCCGTGATCCGCGACGAGTTCGCGCATTGGGACGACATCGACGTCCACATCCATGGCGAGGTGATCCGCTCGTCGGGCCACGGCTTCATCGGCATCGGCCGCAAGCGCCTCCTCAACATCCTGCAGGAGCGCGCTCGCGAGCTCGGGGTCGTCCTCCACTTCGAGCATGAGGCGAGCCCGGACCTCGACGACTGGGCGGACTGGGACCTGGTCATCGCCGCCGACGGCGCCAACAGCCGAATCCGCGCCCGATACGGGGAGCATTTCGGGGTCGACATCCAGGTCCGCCGAAACAAGTTCTTCTGGTTCGGCACCCACAAGACGTTCGACGCCTTCACCTTCGCCTTCGAGCAGCTGCCGGAAGGGTGGGTGTGGGCGCACGCCTACCGCTTCGACGACGACCTCTCGACCTTCATCGTCGAGATGGAGCCGGAGACGTGGTCGGCGCTCGGCTTCGACCAGATGGAGCAGCCAGAGGCGATCGCGCTGTGCGAGCGCATCTTCGCCAAATATCTCGATGGCAATGCGCTGATGTCCAACGCGGCCCATCTCAAGGGGCCGGAGGCGTGGCTCAACTTCCGCCGAATCATCTGCAACCGCTGGCACTATCGGAACCTGATCCTGCTCGGCGACGCGGCGCACACCGCGCATTTCTCGATCGGATCGGGCACCAAGCTGGCCCTGGAGGACGCGATCAAGCTTGCCGAGGTGCTGAACCGCTCCGGCCTGTCGCGCGAGGCGGCACTCGAGGAATATCGTGAGGAGCGAAACCTCGAGGTGCTCAAGCTGCAGAACAGCGCCCGCAACTCGACCGAATGGTTCGAGACGCTGGACCGCTACCTCCATTTCGAGCCGATCCAGTTCGCCTACTCGTTGCTCACCCGCTCGCAGCGAGTCAGCCACGAGAATCTGCGTCTGCGCGACCCCTCATGGCTGGAGGGCGTCGAGCGCTGGTTCCAAAGCCGCGCCCGCGGCCATGCAGTCAACGACCCCGCCCCGCCCATGTTCGCGCCGTTCCGCCTCCGGGAGATGGAGCTCGCCAATCGCGTCGTGGTGTCGCCGATGGCCACCTATTCGGCGGTCGACGGCTGCCCGCAGGACTTCCACCTCGTCCACTACGGCACACGCGCCCAGGGCGGCGCCGGCCTCCTCTACACCGAAATGACCTGCGTCTCCGCGGAGGGCCGGATCACGCCCGGCTGCGCCGGCATGTACGCGCCGGCGCATGCGGAGCAATGGAAGCGCATCGTCGACTTCGTCCACGCCAGCACGCCGGCAAAATTCTGCCTTCAGCTCGGCCATAGTGGGCCCAAGGGCAGCACCAAGGTCGGCTGGGAGGGCTATGACGTTCCGCTCGACAGCGGCAACTGGCCGGTCATGGCGGCATCGGACGTGCCGTGGAGCCCGGACAACCAGGTGCCGCGTCCGATGACACGCGCCGACATGGATCGGTTGCGCGACGAGTTCGTCGCCGCGGTGCGCATGGCGATCGGCTGCGGCTTCGACATGATCGAGCTTCACGCCGCCCATGGCTATTTGCTGTCGAGCTTCATCACGCCGCTCCACAACAAGCGCACCGACGAATATGGCGGCAGCCTCGAGAACCGGCTGCGCTATCCGCTCGAGATCTTCCGGGCGATGCGCGAGGCTTGGCCCGCCGACAAGCCGATGTCGGTGCGCATCTCGGCCAACGACTGGATGGGCGATCTCGGCGTCACCCCAGACGAGGCGGTCGAGATCGGCCGCGCTTTCTCGGAAGCCGGCGCCGACCTGATCGACGTCTCCGCAGGCCAGACCTGGGCCGACTGCAAGCCGATCTATGGCCGCATGTTCCAGACTCCGTTCGCCGACCAGATCCGCAATGAGGGCCGGCTGACGACGATGGCGGTCGGCAACATCTACGAGCCCGACCACGTCAACTCGATCCTCGCCGCCGGCCGCGCCGACCTCGTCGCGCTCGCCCGCCCGCATCTGATCGACCCGAGCTGGACGCTTCGCGCCGCGGCGGCGCAGGATTATCGCGAGCAATGGGTGCCGCCGCCCTATCTCGGCGGAATGGCGCAGCTCGCGCGCAATTTGAAACGCGAACAGGAGATGCTGAAGGCGTGAGGCTAATCGGGCAACATGCGGTGGTGACCGGCGGCGGCACCGGGATCGGAGCGGCGATCGCCCGCGCTCTGGCGGCGGAGGGCGCGAGGCTGACCCTGGTCGGCCGGCGCCGCGAGCCCCTGGAGGAGGTCGGCGGCGGCGATTTCGACGCGCTGGTCGCGCCGGCCGACGTCACCGACCGCGAGCAGGTCGAGGCCGCCTTCGCCCTTGCGCGCGCCACTCAGGGGCCGATCACCATTCTCGTCAACAATGCCGGGGCCGCCCACGGCGCGCCCTTCGCTAAGGTCACTGAAGCGCTGTGGCGCGACATGCTCGCGGTGAATCTCGACGGCATGTTCCACTGCTGCCAGGCCGCCCTGCCCGATCTTCTCGCCGCCGACCCCGGGCGGATCGTCACCGTCGCATCGATGGCGGGGCTTCACGGCTTCGCCTACGCCTCGCCCTACATCGCCGCCAAGCATGGCGCGGTCGGCCTCACCCGGGCCCTCGCCGCTGAATATGCGAAGACGAACCTCACTGCGAACGCGGTCTGCCCAGGCTTTGTCGACACCGACATGACCGTTCAATCCGTCGCCAATATCCAGGCTAAGACCGGGCGAAGCGAAGTGGAAGCGCGCGCCGAACTGGCGCGGCTCAATCCGTCCGGCCGACTTATCGCTCCCGAGGAGGTTGCGGCGGCGGTGCTTGACCTCATCCTCTCGCAACGCAACGGCGAGGCGATGGAGATCGCATGAACCCAGACAGCTTCTCGCCCGATCATTTCGGCTGGGCGTTCGACGATGGAGTCGCCACCGTCACCCTGAACCGGCCGGAGCGGAAGAACCCGCTCACCTTCGAGAGCTATGCCGAGCTTCGCGACACCTTCCGAGCGCTCGTTTACGCGCCGGCGGTGAAGGCTGTGGTGGTGACCGGCGCCGGCGGCAATTTCAGCTCCGGCGGCGACGTCCACGAGATCATCGGCCCGCTGACCGAGATGGACATGCCGGGCCTGCTCAACTTCACCCGGATGACGGGCGACTTGGTGAAGGCAATGCGCGGCTGCCCGCAGCCGATCGTCGCTGCGATCGACGGAGTCTGCGTCGGCGCGGGAGCGATCATGGCGATGGCCTCCGACCTCCGCCTCGCTACGCCGGAGACGAAGACCGCCTTCCTGTTCACCCGAGTCGGCCTCGCCGGTTGCGACATGGGCGCCTGCGCGATCCTTCCGCGGATCATCGGCCAGGGCCGGGCGAGCGAGTTGCTGTTCACCGGCCGGAGCATGAGCGCCGAGGAAGGCCTCGCCTGGGGCTTCCACAACCGCTTGGTGCCCGCGGATCAGGTGCTCGCCGAGGCGCAGGCGCTGGCGCGGTCGCTGGCGAACGGCCCGACCTTCGCCCACGGGATCACAAAGACCCAGCTCAACACCGAATGGAATGTGAGCCTGGAGACCGCGATCGAGATGGAGGCCCAGGCGCAGGCCATATGCATGGCCACCAACGACTTCCGCCGCGCCTTCGAGGCCTTCGCGGCCAAGCAGAAGCCGGAGTTCAAGGGTGATTGAGCGCACGTTGTTCACCCCCTCCCCTTCAGGGGAGGGGATCAAGGGGTGGGGGCGCG
>JAEZHP010000010.1 GCA_023416515.1 Pseudomonadota bacterium
CGCGGACCCTGGCCCGCCTGCTGGCCGCCCTCGCCGCCCTGCCGGCCTTCGCCGCGAGCGCCGCCGCCGAGCGGTCCCTGTCCCCGCTGAGGCTGCGGCCCCCACGGAGTCGAGAAGTCGACTCCCCAGCGGATCTCGCGCCGCTCGGCGCGCGCGAAGTTGATCGGGCGGGTGTCGAGGCTGATCAGCCGGCCGTCGGCGTCACGCACGAAGCGCTCGGGGAACACCGCCTCGACCTCGGCCGTCGCGGCCGGGAAGTCACTGATCGGGTTGTCGATGACGCTGTCGACATAGTTCGCCCGGAACGACAGGTCCGGGTTGCCCTGCAGTGGCCGCCAGTTGACGCCGAGATTGATGACCCGGCGACTATCGGCGTCGAGGTTCGGATTGCCGCCATCGATCCGTGTGATGTCGACGCTCTCGCCGCGCACGAAGTCGAACACGCGCACGTTGGGAGTGGCGATCACCGGATTGCCGAGCTGGGTGATGCTCGGCGCGCCCTCCTCGTGAGTGACCGAGCCGATGAAGCTCAACGTGCCGGTCGGCCGCCAGTTGAAGCCGTAGCCGAGCGTGGTGAGGGTGCCGAAATCCGAAAGCTCCTCGGCGCCCAGGTTCACGTTCAGCGACAGGTCGCCGATCGCGTCGAGGAAGGCGTTGCGGCGGCTGGTGATCGGGATGTCGAAGCTCGCCTGCCCATCGAGCCGCTCGCGCGACAGCGACGTCTCCTGGAAGTTGCCGGCGCGGGTGGACTGGCTGTCGAAGCTGCGAAGCTCGCCGCCGAGGCGGACGCTCGCATTGACCCGGCCCGCGGGAAGGGTGACCACCGGGCCGTTGAGCACGAGCTGGGCGTCCGCGGACTGGTTCACCGACTCCGCCACGTCCGGAGCGACTCCGGCGAGCCGCTCGGTCTCGCTGTCATTCTCGACCCGGTCGTAATTGGCGGTGAAGTTCCAGCGCCACGGCGCGATGTCGCCGTTGAGGCCGAGGCCGACATGGTTGTTCCAGGTCTCGCCGTTGCGAGTCAGCGGCGTGCGGCTGTCGGGGTCGTTAGACGGAAGGCCGAGCAGGCTGTCGCTTCGCGAATGGGTGAAGCGCGCGTCCACCGTCGCCGCGATGTTGCCGAAGATGTTGCGGCTGTGCGTCCCGTTGACCTGGATGCTCTCATTCTCGCCGAGCAGGGTGCGGAAGTCGCCGATGTCGACATCGTTGAGCTCGATGGCCTGAATGATGTCGCGCTCGCTCTCGAGCAGCGCCGCCTGGTCCTGATATTCGATCCCGAACTGGGTGCGAGTGGGCCCGGCGATCTGGAGATAGTCGAGGTCGACCTCCGCCACGCCGCGGCCGCCGGCGGTGGCCATTCCACCCTCGAGTTCGACCGTGGTCGCGTTGAAGCGGCGGCGAAGCACCAGGTTCACGACCCGCTGATCGGCGCGGTAGCCGTAGCGGAGCGCCACTTCCTCGGGGAAAATCTCGACCCGCGAAATCGCCTCGGGCGGAATGTCGCGCACTTCGGAGAAGCTGGAGATCCGCCGGCCGTTGACGAGGACGACCGGACGGCCGCCGCCGCGGCCACGGCCGCTTCCGGTCTGGGGCGCAAGCGCGTCGAGCAGCTCGTTGACGTTGCTCGCGCCGTAGGAGCGGATCTCGGCCGGGCTCAGCGTGACTTCGGCCGGGATGTCGCCGAGAACCGAGCCGCGCGGACGCTGGCCGGTGACGACGATCTCGTTATCTTCCTCGACGACGGGATCGGCCTCGTCCTGTGCTTGCGGCTGAGCGGCCGCCGCGGCCTCGGCCGGAACCTCTTCTGGCGCAGGCGCCGACGCCCCAGCCTCCTGGGCCCGGGCAGCGGTCGGGACGGAGCAAAGCAACGCGGCGATGAGCGGACGCGAAAATGACACGAGGAACCCTCTTTACTATCCGGCTCCCCTGACGCCGGCACTTCATGATGAGCGCCGGCCCTAACGTCGCTTTGTCTCAAAAGTATCCCCACGGCGTGGGAATTGGTCTCGGCCGCTCAAGGCAGGCGCCACATCACGCTCTGCTCGATCGGGGTCCACAGGCCCATTCGCACCCCCGCAGCCCTCAGCGCGCGGCCGGTCCATTCGTTGCAGGTCATGATTGCGCTGTAGCCGCCATTGGCCTCGTAGAAGGCGTCGTTCGTGTAATAGCCGCGCCCCGGCACCGGGATGGTTCGCCCCTGTGGGTCGAGCTGAAAGCGCGGCCTGATATAGTCGACCAGCCGGCGATATTCCTCGGGCGTGAGAGTGATCGCCTTCTGCTCGCCGCTCTCCTGCGGGTTCTGGACATGGTCGACATGAACGAGCGTTCGGCCCAGCCCCGTTGCGGCGTTGAAAGCGGTCGCGACCGACAGCTCGGCCCAACTCGGCGTGTTAAGGTAGAAGTCGCGGTGGCCGTAACCGACGATGATGTAATTGCCGCGCGCCGGCACTCGAAGATGCTCAGCCGGCACATAAGGCCGCCAGTCCATCACCTCGTTTACCAGCGGCATTCCGATCCCAGTATGGACGCCGTTGGTGTTGACGAAGATGGTCACGCCCCGGTCGGCCTCGCGCCAACCCCAGTTCGCCGGGATCAGACCGAGAATGACGAGCGCGACGAAGTAGAGCAGCGGAACCGCGACCAGAACCATCAGGGCGCGGCGCAGGATCCGAAGGGATGAGGCTCGGTTCACGCACCTCTCTTAAGATGATTCCCGCCAAAGCGGGAATCCTGCGACACCGACCGGGCCCCGCTTCCGGGCGGCGTCGAACTGTCTTCGACAAGTCCCCGAAAGGGCTTATGGGTCGCGGCGATGTCTCCCAGCCGCCGAAAACTGGCGCTTTTCGCCCTGCCTCTGCTGATCGCCGCGGCGCTCCTGCTCGTCTGGCTCGCCGGCGACGTCCTTACTCTGGGCGAACTGAAGCGCCGCCAGCTCGAGCTTCAGGCTCTGATCCGAGCCGAGCCCATAGCCTTCACCGCCGCCTTCCTCGTCATGTTCGGGCTGGTCGCGTCGGTGATGCCGGGCGCGGCGGTGCTCAAGGTCGCCGCCGGCGCCCTGTTCGGCTTGTGGGCTGGAATGGCGGTCGCGCTCGGCGGCACGCTGCTGGGGGCGATGATCGGATTCATCGCCTCGCGCTACCTGATGCGTCACTGGATCGAGCAGCGCTTCGCGCGCCAGGCCGCAATCATCAATCGCGGCCTGACAAGCAACGGGATCGTCTACCTGCTCGCGCTGCGCTTCAACCCGCTCATCCCCTTCTTCCTGATCAACTTCGCGATGGGCCTGACTCGGATGCGTGCCGCGACCTTCACCATCGTGAGCCTTGTCGGCCTCCTCCCGGCGAGCCTCGTCTATGCCAATGCCGGCACCGAGCTGGCTCGGATCGAGCAGCCCTCCGACATCCTTTCGACGCGCCTCATCGTGTCGCTCGTCTTGCTAAGCCTGATGCCGATCGCCGGCCGCTGGCTTTCCAAGCGCCTCGGCGGGAGCCGCGCCGTTGCCGATCCGCTGGAGCAGGCATAGGGTTGGCGCGATGACCTTGCCGCCCTATGCCCGCACATTGTCGATCAGCGTCGAGGACGATCCCGACGGCGAGCCGCTGTACCGAATGCCGTTCGGCGACACCGTCCTAGGCCGCCCCGGCTTCCTCCATGGCGGCGCCATATCGGGCCTTCTGGAACTCGCCGCCATCGGCACCGCGATCCGGGCGATCGACGACGGTTCCGCGACCGTGAAGCCGATCAACATGACCGTGAGCTTCATGCGCGGCGGCACCGATCAGGACACGTTCGCAAGCGCCACCGTCAGCCGCCTCGGCAACCGGGTTGTCAACGTCGAGGCTCACGCCTGGCAGGACGACCGCAACCGCCCGATCGCCTCGGCCCAGCTCAATTTGCTGGTGCGACGGTAATCCGCGGCATCAGGGCTTCGGCGGCCACGACCATCGCCTCGACCCCGGCAGTCACCGAGGGCTCGGGCTGGATCCGGAACAGCGGGGAATGGTGCCCGGCCGCGGTCGCGAGCTCGGCCGGCGGAGTACCGCCGACCCCCATATAAACGCCGCGCACGCCTGTATCCGGCGTGACCAGATAGGCGAAATCCTCCGCACCCATGCCGGTGCGCGGCGTGCCGAACAGCCGGTCCTGCCCGAGCCGCTCGGCGATGGCCTCGCGCACCCGCCGTGCGGTAAGCGGATCGTTGATCGTCGGCGGGGTCGTCTCGGTCGGCGAGGGCGTGACCACCGGCAGCCGGTCCTCCGGCACTCCGAGGGCCTGCGCCGTGCCGCGAGCGACCCGGGCGATGTCGGCGAGAAGCTCGTCGCGCACCGCCTGATTGTCGGAGCGCACGGTGAGCGCGAGGTCGACACGTTCGGGGATGATGTTGGCCTTCACCCCGCCATGGATCGAGCCGACGGTGACCACCGCCCCTTCAAGCGGATTGATGCTCCGGCTGACGATCGACTGGAGCGACACCACGATCTGCGACGCCACGAGAACGGGGTCGATTCCGAGATGCGGGTAGGCGCCGTGCGTTCCGACCCCGTTGACCCGAATGGTGACCGTATCCGAGCTCGACGCGACGATCGTGTCGGCAACTTCGATGCGACCGGCCGGGCCCTGTGCGTCGACATGGAAGGCGAGCGCGTAATCGGGCTTGGGGAAGCGCGTGTAGAGGCCGTCCTGAATCATCGCCCGAGCGCCGGAGATCGTCTCCTCCGCAGGCTGGGCGATGAGCACCAGAGTGCCCGACCAATTCGCCCGCCGCGCCCGCATCTGGCGTGCGGTGCCGACCAAGGCGGTTATGTGTACGTCGTGACCGCAGGCGTGCATCACGGGCTGCTCGACCCCGGTCGCATCGGCCTGCCGCACCCGTGAAGGGTTGGGCACTCCCGAGCGCTCCTCCAGCGGCAGCCCGTCCATATCGGCGCGCATCAGAACCGTCGGCCCGGTGCCGTTGCGCATCACGGCCACGACACCGGTGCCACCCACGCCGGTGGTCACGTCATAACCGAGCAGGCGAAGTTCCTGCGCCATCCGCGCCGCAGTGCGGGTCTCGCGCCCCGACAGCTCCGGATTGCGATGGAAATGGTCGAACAGCTCGGCGAGGTTCTCGCGATAGTCCTCGGCCACGGCGGCACGAAGGTCACTTTGCTGGGCCTGAGCCGGCACCGCGAATGCGGCCAGGCTCGCCGCAACCAGAAACATCCTCTTCATGCACACCCCCTATGCTGAAGCCTCGAGGCTATCAGTATCCCGACAACCGCGCGACCCGCTCGCTATGGTAATTTGGATCGCCCCACAGCTCGCCCAGGGCGCGGTCGCGCTTCATGTAGAGGCCGATGTCGTGCTCGTCGGTCATCCCGATGCCGCCATGCATCTGCACCCCTTCCTGCACCGCGAGCGTCGCGGTTCGCCCGGCTTTCGCCTTGGCGACCGACACCATCAGCTCCGCCTTCGGATCTCCCTCGTCGAGCAGTTGCTGCGCCTTGAGAGTCGCCGAGCGGGCGATCTCCAACTCCGAATAGAGGTGCGCGGCGCGGTGCTGGAGTGCCTGGAACTCCCCAATCAGGCGTCCGAACTGGGTACGCTGCTTGAGGTAGTCGACGGTCATGTCCATCGCACCCGACGCCACCCCGACCATCTCAGCGGCAACGCCGGTCCGGCCGGCGTTGAGCAGACGGGTGAGGACCGCCCAGCCCTCATCGACCTCGCCGACCACTGCGTCCGCATCGACCTCGACATTGTCGAACGTCAGCCGCGCCGCCATCGAGCTGTCGACCAGCCGTTCCGACGCGGCGGACAGACCGTTCGCGTCCTTCCCGACCGCGAACAGGGTGAGGCCTTGGGTCTCGCCGGCCGAACCGCCGGTGCGGGCCGCGACCAGGATCACGTCGGCCGAGCCGCCCTGGACCACGAAGCTCTTAGCGCCGCTTAAGCGGAAGCCGTTGCCCGAGCGCTCGGCGCGCATCGCGATCCCCTCGGGCCGATGCTTGCGGCCTTCGTCGACCGCCACCGCGGCCACCGTGTCGCCGCTGAGGATGCCCGGCAGCCAACGCTCGCGGGCGGCGCTGTCCTTGACGCCCTCGACGAAGGCGACAGCGGAGACGAGGAAAGGCGAGGGCGTCAGGTTGCGCCCGATCTCCTCGAGCACGATCCCCGCCTCGACATGGCCGAGCCCCAGCCCGCCGTCCGCCTCCGGCACGAGGATTCCGGTAAAGCCCATCTCGGCAAACTGCTTCCACAGCCCGTGCCCGAAGCCGTCTTTGCAGCCGCGGTCGCGCCAATGCCGAAGCTGCGCCTTGATCGACCCCTGCTCGGCCATGAACTCCCGCGTCGTATCGCGCAGCATCGCCTGATCGTCGGTGAGGTAAAGCGGCATTCGGTCAGGCCCCCGGCAGGTTCAGGATGCGCTTGGCGACGATTCCGAGCTGGATCTCGCTGGTGCCGCCCTCGATCGAATTGGCCTTTGTGCGCAGCCACTCGCGCGCGGCCTTGCCGCCCTTCGATCGCTCGCTGTCCCACTCCAGCGCGGAGGCACCGCCGGCGGACATGACAAGCTCGTGGCGGCGCTTGTTCAATTCCGTCCCCGCATATTTCATCATCGAGGGCTGGGCCGGGTGCGCGCGCCCAACTTTCAGCTCGTCGATGAAGCGCTCGCTCATCGCCCGGAAAGCGATGGCGTCGACGTCGAAGCGGGCGACGTCGGTGCGAAGCATCGGCTCGTCGGCTAGGAGGTCGCCGAGCGCCGCCCCCAACGCCTCGCCGGAGCCGCCGCCGAGACCCATCCCGCTGATCATCTCGCGCTCGTGGCCGAGAAGATATTTGGCGACGTCCCACCCCTTGTTGAGCTCGCCGACGAGCTGGTCCTTGGGCACCCTCACGTCGTCGAAGAAGGTCTCGCAGAAGGGCGAATAGCCGGAGATGAGCAGGATCGGCTTGGTCGACACGCCCGGGCTCGCCATGTCGAACAGAAGGAAGCTGATCCCGCCATGCTTCGACTCCTTGGAGGTGCGGACGAGGCAGAAGATCCAGTCCGCCTTGTCAGCATAGGAGGTCCACACCTTCTGGCCATTGACCAGGTAATGGTCGCCTTTGTCCACGGCCGAGGTCTGAAGCGAAGCGAGGTCGGAGCCGGCGCCCGGTTCGGAATAGCCCTGGCACCAGCGGATCTCGCCGCGCGCGATCTCGGGGAGGAAGCGCTTCTTCTGGGCCTCGTTGCCATATTTGAGGAGCGCCGGCCCGAGCATCGAGATTCCGAAGCTCATCAGCGGATTGCGCGCGCCGATCCGCGCCATCTCCTGTCGGAGGATCTTGGTCTCGGGAGGCGACAGGCCACCGCCGCCATAGTCCTTGGGCCAGTCCGGCACCGTCCAGCCGCGCTCGGCCATGACCTCCATCCAGCGCTTCTGCGCCTCATTCTTGAACGTGGGACTGCGGCCGCCCCAGCACATGTCGCTTTCGTCGCGCACCGGCTCGCGCATCTCGGCCGGGCAGTTAGCCTCGAGCCACGAGCGCACCTCGGTTCGGAATGCCTCCAGATCCGCCATGCCGCTTCTCCTTTACGTAAACGTCAACTGCCGCGCCCCCGGAGCGGAGTCAACGGCGTGGCTCAGGTGCAGAGCGACAGGAAGGCGATCTCGGTGACGGTCCCGCCTTCGACCTCGGTCGGCGGAGCGACCTCGCTCGTATAGTCGCGCGAATCCACGACCGCTCCGGCCTCGTCGTACCGCCGCCAGGCCAGCGGCGAGTACATGCGGTTCGAGCAGTCGAAGCGAAGCCGATAGGAATTGAGCGTCTGCTGCCCCGTCTCCGGGTCGGTCATCCGGAACCAGGCGACTCGGGCACTGCCGTCGCGCTGGACGGACGTCGCGTCGATCGCGATGGACTGGCCGGACGGCGCCGCACCGAGATTGAGCCATGTCGGTGCGCTCTCGGCCGAACTCGCGGTCGTCGTCGTAACCGCCACCGTTGCGGTCGCCGCCGGACCACCCGGTTGCGCCGCCGCGATCGCGACCGGATTGAGGTCGATCGAGCAGCCCGCCAGGGCTCCGCGGAGCCCGCCCGGTATCGCCTGCTCGCGTGCTCCGTCCGCTACGAGCATCAGATCGCGCGGCGCGAGACCGCTCGTCTCCCCGCGCCGGAAGGCCCGTGCCCGCATCTCCAGAGCGCGCATGTCGGCGTGGCCGAGCCGCTGGGCAAGCTGGGTGCCGAGACAGGTCGCCTGGGCGGCGGTGAAGCCGTAGCGCGCCAGCTGCGGCGCGATGATCTGCTCCTCATCGATGAAGCGATCGGCGATATAGCCGGTCCGGCAGCCGGCGAGGCTGAGCGCGGCCATCGTGGCGAGCAGGGTTACGCGTCTGGACAAAGAGAGGTCCTCCCGGCCGCTGGTTATCACAGGTCCATCGGATTGCACCCCCACATCGTCCAACCCCTTGTGTCGCCCGCCGCGGCGCGATAGCCGCAGTGCCAGTTTACGTGAACGTAAAGCAGCGGGAGCGGAGCGGTGGATTTTTCCCTTACGGAACGCGAGGCGCATTATCGCGACCGGGTCCGCGACTTCGTCGAGACTCGGATTCGGCCGCGCAAGGCCGACTATAAGAAGCAGCTCGCGGCGGGCGACCGGTGGCAGCCGATCGAGGTGATCGAGGAACTCAAGCCGCTCGCGAAACAGGCCGGTCTGTGGAACCTGTTCATGCCGCCGGGCCAGGCCCGCCGCCACGTCGACGAGACCTTCCAGTTCGAAGGCACCCAGCTGACCAACCTCGAATATGCGCTTTGCGCCGAGGAGATGGGCCGGATCGCCTGGGCGAGCGAGGTGTTCAACTGCTCCGCGCCGGATACCGGCAACATGGAAGTGTTCCACCGCTACGGCACAGCTGAGCAGAAGGAGAAGTGGCTTCGGCCGCTGATGAACGGCGAGATCCGCTCGGCCTTCCTGATGACCGAGCCGGCCGTCGCGTCGTCCGACGCGACCAATATCCAGTGCGAGATCCGCCGCGACGGCGACGAATATGTCATCAACGGCCGCAAATGGTGGTCGTCGGGCGCCGGCGATCCGCGCTGCAAGGTCGCCATCCTGATGGGCAAGACCGACCCCAACGGTCCGCGCCATCAGCAGCAGTCGATGATCCTGGTGCCGATGGACTCGCCGGGAATCACCGTCGAGCGCGCACTTACCGTGTTCGGCTATGACGACGCTCCGCACGGTCACATGGAAATCGAGCTCAAGGACGTGCGGGTCCCCGCCTCCAACCTGCTGCTCGGCGAAGGCCGCGGATTCGAGATCGCGCAAGGACGCCTCGGCCCCGGCCGGATCCACCATTGCATGCGCACCGTCGGAGCCGCCGAAGAAGCGATCGCCGCGATGGCGCGCCGCCTCCAGAGCCGGGTCGCCTTCGGCAAGCCGCTTTCCGCGCACAGCATCTGGGAGCAGCGGCTCGCCGCCGCGCGAATCGACATTGAGGCTTCGCGCCTGCTGTGCCTCAAGGCCGCGGACATGATGGACAAGGCCGGAAACAAGGCCGCCCAGCTCGAGATCGCGATGATCAAGGTCCATGCCCCCAACATGGCGCTGCGGATCATCGACGACGCCATCCAGGCCCATGGCGGCGCCGGAGTCAGCCAGGATTTCGACCTCGCCTCGAGCTGGGCCGGAATCCGCACCCTCCGACTCGCCGACGGTCCGGACGAGGTCCACGCCCGAGCGATCGCCAAGATGGAGTACGCCCGCCATGCGGTCTGATGGGGAGACGCCTGAATGAGCCTGTTCGACCTAACCGGCAAAGTGGCCATCATCACCGGCTCGTCGCGCGGCATCGGCCGGGCGATCGCCGAAGCGATGGCGGATCAGGGCGCCCAGGTGGTGATCTCCAGCCGCAAGGCCGAGGCCTGCGCCGAGGCCGCCGAGGCGATCAACGCCAAACACCCCGGCGCCGCGATCGTCGTCCCGGCCAACATCTCGTCCAAGGACGATCTCCAGAACCTGGTGGACGAGACCCGGCGGCAATTCGGCCGAATCGACGTCCTCGTCTGCAACGCCGCGTCCAACCCCTATTACGGACCGATGGCGGGGATCAGCGACGACCAGTTCCGCAAGATCCTCGAGAATAACGTCATCGCCAACCACTGGCTGATCGCGATGGTCGCCCCGGAGATGGTGGAACGTAAGGAAGGCTCGATCGTCATCGTGAGCTCGATCGGCGGCCTCACCAGCTCAACGGTAATCGGCGCCTACAACATCTCCAAGGCCGCCGACTTCCAGCTCGCCCGAAACCTCGCCGCCGAGTTCGGACCCTCGGGCGTTCGCGTTAACTGCATCGCTCCCGGCCTCGTCCGAACCGACTTCGCCCGCGCGCTGTGGGAAAATCCCGACACGCTCAAGGCCGTCACCCGCCACACCCCGCTTCGCCGGATCGGCGAGCCGCACGAGATTGCGGGCGCCGCGGTGTTCCTCGCCTCCCCCGCCTCGACCTTCATGACGGGCCAGACCATCATCGTCGACGGCGGCAGCACCACCGGAGCGGGGCTGTGAGCGGCCGTCTCGAAGGCAAGGTCGCGATCGTCACCGGCGCCGGCTCGGGCATCGGCCGCGCCGCTGCCAAGCTGTTCGCCGCGGAGGGCGCCAGGCTCATCCTCGCCGATCTCGACAATGCCGATGAGACCGCGGCGGAGATTGGCGCGGCCGCTCGCGCGTACACTGTCGACGCCGCCGATGAAGACAGCGTCCGCCGCCTCGTTCGCCAGGCCGAGGAGCATTTCGGCGGCCTCGACATCTTCTTCGCCAATGCCGGCATCTCCGGCGGGCTTAAGGGCATCTTCGATCAAACCCCTGAGGATTGGCAGGAGATCCTGCGCGTCAACCTCATCGGCCCATGGCTCGCGGTGAAGCATTCGGCGCCGGTGATGAAGGAGCGCGGCGGCGGCTCGATCATCTGCACCGCGAGCGTCGCTGGCCTTCGCGCCGGCGCCGGCGGCCCGGCTTATTCCGCGTCCAAGGCGGGTGTCATTAGCCTGGTCGAGACCGCGGCCGCGCAGCTGGTCGGCTCGAACGTGCGGGTCAACGCCATCTGTCCGGGCCTGATCGAGACCGGCATGACGGCGCCCATCTACCAGATGGCGCGCGACCGCGGCTCGGAGCAGGCGATCGGCCAGCTGAACCCGCTCCAGCGCGGCGGCGAACCCGACGAGATCGCCCGCGCCGCCTTGTTCCTCGCCTCGGACGAGTCGAGCTACGTCAACGGCCACGCCATGGTCGTCGACGGCGGCCTCTCCGCCTCCCACCCCTTCCGCCGCCTCGCTTACGGCGCCACCGCTTTCTGACGTGAGGATTTGAGAATGAGCCCCATCACCACCACCCGCCACGGCGACGTCCTGATCGTCACCTCCAACAATCCGCCGGTGAACGCGCTCGGCCATGCGGTTCGCGAGGTGCTGGTGAAGGCCATCGAGGAGGCTAGCGGCGACCCCGCGGTGAAGGCGGTGGTCATTATCGCCGAGGGCCAGACCTTCTTCGCCGGTGCCGACATCAGTGAGTTCGGGACTCCGAAGTCGTTCGAATATCCCGCGCTCCCGCAGGTCGTTGATATCATCGAGAATTGCACCAAGCCGGTGGTCGCCGCGATCCACGGCACGGCGTTCGGCGGCGGCCTCGAGGTCGCGCTCGCTTCCCACTATCGGGTCGCCGTCCCGTCCGCGAAGCTCGGCGTTCCCGAGGTCAAGCTCGGCCTCCTCCCGGGCGCCGGAGGCACCCAGCGGCTGCCGCGGGTCGCCGGCGTCCGCAAGGCGCTGGAGATGGCTGCCACCGGCAACCCGGTCTCGGCGACCGAAGCATATGAGGTCGGCCTTATCGACCGCTTGATCGAGGGCGACCTCCTCCAGCACGCCGTGGCCTTTGCCGAGGAGGTGAAGGACACGCTGCCGCTTCCCAAGAGTAGCGAGCGCGACGAGAAGCTTGCAGAGGCCCGCGATAATCCCGGTCTGTTCGACGAGTTCCGAGCCGCAAATTCCCGCAAGTTCCGCGGCTTCGACGCTCCCGAATACAATATTCGCGCCATCCAGGCCGCCGTCGAGAAGCCCTATGCGGAAGGCGTGCTCGACGAGCGCAAGCTGTTCCTCGAGCTGATGAGCGGCACCCAAGCGCGCGCCCAGCAATATTTCTTCTTCGCCGAGCGCAAGGCCTCGAAGATCGACGGAGTCCCCGAGGGCACCCATCCCCGCGACATCAAGAAGGTCGGAGTCATCGGCGCCGGCACGATGGGCGGCGGAATCTCGATGAACTTCCTCAGCGCCGGGATTCCCGTCACGATCGTCGAGATGCAGCAGGAAGCGCTCGACCGCGGCACCGGAGTGATGCTGAAGAACTACCAGGCGACCGCGTCCAAGGGGAAGATGACGGAGGCGCAGGTCGGCCACGCAATGGGCCTGCTCACCCCGACGCTGAAGCTCGACGATCTCGCCGACTGCGACCTCATCATCGAGGCGGTGTTCGAGAATATGGAGGTGAAGAAGGACATCTTCGGCAAGCTCGACAAGATCGCCAAGCCGGGCGCCATCCTCGCCTCCAACACCTCTTATCTCAACATCGACGAGATCGCCGCGACCACTTCGCGGCCGCAGGACGTGGTCGGCCTCCACTTCTTCTCGCCGGCGAACGTCATGAAATTGCTGGAGGTCGTGCGCGGCGCGAAGACCGCGCCCGACGTGCTCGTCACCGCGATGCAGCTCGCCAAGAAGATCCGCAAGGTCGCGGTCGTCGCCGGCGTCTGCTACGGCTTCATCGGCAACCGGATGCTGATCCCGCGCCAGATCGAGGCGACCAAGCTCCTCCTCGAAGGCGCCACCCCGGCCCAGATCGACAAGGTCCATGTCGATTTCGGAATGCCGATGGGCCCGTTCCAGATGGCTGACCTCGCCGGTGTCGACATCGGTTGGCACCGCGACCCGAACCGAATCGAGAATATCCGCGACGCCCTTTGCGCCGTCGACCGCTGGGGCCAGAAGAAGGGCGCCGGCTTCTACGATTATGACGAGAAGCGCCGCCCCTCCCCAAGCCCCAAGGTCCAGGAGATCATCGAGGACTTCCGCACCAAGGCGGGGGTCCAACCGCGCGAGATCTCGGACCAGGAGATCATCGAGCGCACCCTCTACACGATGGTCAACGAAGGCGCGCTGATCCTCGAAGGCGGCTTCGCCCAGCGCGCGTCCGACATCGATGTCGTATGGGTCTATGGCTATGGCTGGCCCGTCTACCGCGGCGGCCCGATGTTCTGGGCCGACTCCGAGGGCCTCCCCAAGATCGTCGAAGGCCTCAAGCGCCAACAGGACCGCCTCGGCCCGGACTTCGAGCTCTCACAGCTCCTCGTCCAGAAAGCCGAAGCCGGCGAGAAAATTTCGAAAGTCTGAGCAGGCGTGGTCTGTTGCCTGCCGTGCCGAGCGCATGGCAGGCGACGGCTCGGCGATTTTGGGGGCGATGGTTCAGCGATGCGATTAAAATTAGGGGCAGCGATTCTGGCCTTGGCCCTCGGGGGCTGCGCGACCGTCCCGGTGCAACGGGCTCCGGTAGGACCGGCGCTCGCGCCGGTGCAGATCAACCTCATCGCCTTCAACGATTTCCACGGCAATTTGCAGCCGCCGCGACAAGCAATCGCGGCGCCGGGCGCTGCCGGCGACGTCCAGGTACCGGCCGGCGGCGCAGCCTATCTCGCAACCGCCATCCGCACCCTTCGCGAGGCCAATCCCAACAGCCTCGTCGTGTCCGCCGGCGACCTGATCAGCGCCTCGCCGCTGGTCTCCGCGCTCTTCCTCGATGAGCCGACCATCTACGCGATGAACATGATCGGCCTCGACTATAACGCGGTCGGCAACCACGAATTCGACCGCGGCCGGGCCGAGCTCCTGCGCATCGCCAATGGCGGCTGCGCGCGCAACACGCACCGCGATCCTTGTGCACTCGACCCCAATTTCCCGGGCGCGCGGTTCGGCTATCTCGCCGCCAACGTGATCACCGAGACGGGCCGGCCGCTGCTCCCGGCCTACGCCATCCGAAGCTTCGGCAGCGGCGCCAGCGAGGTGAAGGTCGCTCTCATCGGAATGACACTGGAAGGCACGCCGGCCGTGGTCACCCCGACCGGTATCGCGGGCCTGACCTTCCGCGACGAGGCCGACACGGTCAACGCGCTCATCCCTCAGCTCGAGGCCGAGGGCGCCGACGTCATCGTCGTCCTCGTCCATGAAGGCGCCACCACCGAGGCGACCTACAACGCCAAGACCTGCGAGGGCCTCCGCGGCGACCTTCTGCCGATCCTGTCGCGCCTATCGTCCAAGGTCGACGTCGTCGTGTCCGGCCACACCCACGACGCCTACATCTGCGACCATGGCCGGATCGACCCGCAGCGCCCATTCCTGCTGACCAGCGCGGGCCAGTACGGCACCCTCCTCACCCACATCCGCCTCGAGGTCGATCCGGCCACGGGCAATGTCGTCTCGCGCCAGGCCGACAACCTCATCGTCCAGGGCGAAGGTTTTTCGAGTTCGCGAGGCAATGTCGCGACGACCGATCTCTACCCGCGCTACCAGGCCGACCCGCAGGTTGCCGCCCTCGTGGCCCGCTACGCCGCGGCGGCCGAGCCGCGCGCGGCCCGCGTGGTCGGCCAATTGAGCGGCCCCGCCACCCACAATCGCTCGGGCGCCGGCGAGACGGTCCTCGGCAACCTCATCGCCGACGCTCAGCTCGCCGCCACCCGAGCGCCCGAGCGCGGCGGCGCCCAGATCGCCTTCATGAACCCTGGCGGGGTCCGCGCCGAGATCGTCCCGGCGCCGAACGGCGACGTCACCTTCGGCCAGCTCTTCGCCACCCAGCCGTTCGGCAACACGCTGGTCGTCAAGAGCTTCACCGGCGCCCAGATCAAAGCCCTGCTCGAGCAGCAATGGGCGAGCGGCCCCAACAGCCCCGCTCAACCGATGGTGTTGATGCCCTCCGCCGGCTTCACCTATTCCTTCGACCTCAGCCGCCTCGCCGGATCGCGTATCCTCGACGCGCGGCTCGACGGCCAGCCCTTGCGGGACGACCAGGTCTACCGGGTCACCATGAACGGGTTCCTCGCGAGCGGCGGCGACAGCTTCACCATCTTCCGCGACGGCACTGATCAGGTCGGCGGCGCCCAGGATATCGACGCCCTCGAGGCCTATATCGCGGCCAACCGCCCCCTCGCCCTCCCCGCCACCAACCGCATCCGCAACCTGACGGCCGCGCCGCGCTGAGCTTACAGCCCACAGGCGCTCCCTGACGGGCACGCGACTTCGAACCTCGGAGTGCTCCCGACCCTCCGCGCGGACTCGCCTCGGCCGGGCGACTCCCGCCGCCGCCGCATCGGCACGGTCCGCCTGCCACAGGCTCGCAAGGCGGAACGGCGCACCTCCGGAGTCGTTTCACCCACGACGCTTCATCGCGCCCCAGAACATCAGAGCAAGGAGAGATTCCATGACCCATGACGATCGCTTTGGCGGCGAGGATCGAGATCGCGGCCGCGGCGACCAGTGGCGAAGCGAGCGCGACAGCGGCTACGGCCGGGACCCGCGCGACCGCTCCCCCGGCTCCCATGTCGATTATTATCGCGGCGGCGACCGCGGCCAGCAGCGCTGGGGCGGCGGCTTCGAATCGCGCGGCGACTATCGCCGCACCGACCGCTATTCGGAACAGGGCCAGGCCGCGGGACGAGACCGTGACAGGGGCCAAGGTTTCGCACAGACCGATCGGGGCTATGGCGGTGTCGACCAGGGCATCGGCAATTATGGCGAAGCCGGCAGCGGCGGCGGCTACGAAGGCGCCTATGGCGCCGGCGGAATGGCCGGCCCGGGCTTTGACCCGGAGTTCGGCGGGCCGCGTTTTGACCGTCAGGATCCGGGCCACGTCGGGAGCCACGGCGCCCACCCCGTCGCTTCTCCCTACGGGACGGCGCAGCAGACGCTTCAGGGCGGGGGCGGCTATGGCGGCTCAGCGCGCGCCCGGGCGATCCTCGATCAGCATGAGCGCGAGCATGGCCGCCAACATGGTCAAGGCGAGCAGTCCCGCGGCCATTCCGAATACGACCCCCATTATCACGACTGGCGCCGGCGCCAGATCGAGAGCCTCGACCGCGACTATGACGAATATCGCCGGGAGAATGCGTCGCGCTTCGAAAGCGAGTTCGGTTCGTGGCGGGAGAAGCGCGGCCAGCAGCGCCAGCATATGGGCCGCGTGACCGAGCATATGGAAGTGGTCGGCTCCGACGGACAGCATGTCGGCACGGTCGACAAGGTTCGCGACGGGCGGATCGTCCTCACCAAGAGCGATCCCTCGGCCGGCGGCCATCACCACTCGATCCCGTGCGGCTGGCTTGAGTCCGTCGACGACAAGGTCACTCTCAACAAAAGCGCCGAGGAGGCAATGCAGGCCTGGCGCGACGAGGAGACGAACCGCGCGCTGTTCGAGCGCGAGGGTGGCGGCAGCGAGGGCCCGCAAGTCCTGGATCGAAGCTTCTCCGGAACCTATCGCGACGAGAAATAGTCCTATCGCTTTGTCACGCGCTCCCCTCCCCTTGAGCGCATGAGAACTGGCCCGGCACCTGATCAGGCGGCCGGGCCTTTCTTTTGTGCGCCGGCGGCGTCTGGGCTAAGGCGCTCGCGATACTGACGAGGGGAAGAACATGACCACCGCCCGCGCCTGGACCCTGAAGCAGCGCCCGCAAGGCATGCCGACACGCGCCGACTTCGAACTCAAGGACCAGGAACTGCCGCCGCTTGCGGAAGGCGAGGTGCGCGTGCGCAACCAGTGGCTAAGCGTCGACCCCTACATGCGGGGGCGGATGAACGACGTGAAGAGCTACGTGCCCCCCTTCCAGCTCAGCGAGCCGATGGAAGGCGGCGCCGTGGGCCGGGTCGTCGAGAGCCGGTCCGACGCGCTCAGCGAAGGCGACCTCGTCCAGCACATGCTCGGCTGGCGCGACGTGTCGTCCGCTCCCGCGGCCGCGTTCAACAAGCTGCCCGCGCTCGGAGTCGCCGACCATCAGTGGCTCGGCAATCTCGGCCTTACCGGCGGCACGGCTTATTGGGGTCTGCTCGACGCCGCCGAGGCGAAGCAGGGCGAGACCGTGTTCGTGTCCGCGGCGGCCGGCGCTGTCGGTTCCGCGGTCGTGCAGATCGCCAAGGCCAAGGGCATGACGGTGATCGGCTCGGCCGGCGGCGCCGAGAAATGCGCCTGGGTGAAGGAGCTCGGCGCCGACGCGGTGGTCGACTACAAGGCGGGGCCGGTGCTCAAGGGTCTCGCGGCCGCGCTCAAGGAGACCGGCGAGAGCGGCATCGACGTCTATTTCGACAATGTCGGCGGCGACCATCTCGACGCCGCGCTCGCCACCGCCCGCAACCGCGCCCGGGTCGCCATCTGCGGTCTGATCGAAGGCTATAACAGCAGTGAGCCGATGTCGCTTCGGTACTTTGCACGAGTGATCGCCGCGCGAATCACCATCCGTGGCTTCCTGTTCCCCGACTATATGAGCCGGATGAGCGAGTTCTACGGCGAGATGGGGCCCTTGGTCGCAAGCGGAAAAATCACCTCTCGCGAAACCATCCATGACGGCCTCGACTCGATGCCGGACGCGTTCATCGGCCTGTTCACCGGAAGTAACACCGGCAAGATGCTGGTCCGCCTCTAGTCGGAACTTCCGGCAACGCCCGCGCCTTTACCTGCATCCATCCAGGCAAAGGAGCGTGACGTGGCGCTGACGGCGATCGCCCTCAATTGCTCGTTGAAACGGTCGGACGGCGAAAGCTCCTCGACCGACAAGATGATCGGCCTCATCGTCTCCGAGCTCAAGAAGAGGCAAGTCGACTTCGCGGGCACGATCCGGGTCGCCGACTTCGAGGTGAAGCCCGGAGTCACTTCCGACGAAGGCGAGGGCGACGAGTGGCCGGAGCTTCGGCGCCGGATCCTCGCCGCCGACATCCTGATCTTCGGGACGCCGATCTGGATGGGCCAGCCGTCGAGCATCGCCAAGCGGGTGACCGAGCGGATGGACGCCTTCCTGTCCGAGACCGACGAGTGTGGCCGAATGCCGAGCTACGGCAAGGTCGCGATGGTCGCGGTCGTCGGCAACGAAGACGGCGCCCACCATGTCAGCGCCGAACTGTTCCAGGCGCTGAGCGATGTCGGGTGGACCCTGCCGGCGGGCGCTTCCTGCTACTGGGTGGGCGAAGCGATGCAGAAGACCGACTTCCAGGACCTGCCGCAGATCCCGGAGAAGGTCAGCAGCACCGCGGCGATGGTCGCGTCCAATACGGCGCATTTGGCTGCACTGCTCAAGGAGCGGCAATATCCCGGTCTCGCTTCCGGGCAGTAGCGCTTAGGCCAGCGCTTTTGCCCGCTCGCCGATGCGGGCGAGGTCCTCGACGAAGCGGGCATATTCGTCGCGTTTGCGTTCTTCCTCGGGGATCCGGAGGAGGAAGCTCGGGTGGACAGTGACCCAGGCCTCGCCGCCGTCGGGTAGCTCCAGCGCCTGGCCTCGGACTCGGCTGATCGTCATCACCCGGCCGAACAGGCTTCGAGCGGCGGTGGCGCCCAAGGCGACCGTGACCGGCGGCCGGATCAGGGTGCGCTCCTGCTCGATCCACCAGCGGCACGCCTCGATCTCCGGCGCGTCCGGCTTCTGGTGGATGCGGCGCTTGCCACGGCGCTCGAACTTGAAATGCTTGACCGCGTTGGTGACGTAGGTCTGCGTCCGGTCGACTCCGGCCTCGCCAAGCGCTCGGTCGAACAACTGCCCGGCCGGGCCGACGAAGGGCCGCCCCGCAATATCTTCCTGGTCGCCCGGCTGCTCGCCGACGAACATGATCCTGGCGTCGACCGGTCCCTCGCCGAACACCGTCTGGGTTGCGTGCTTGTAAAGGTGGCAGCGGGTGCACGCCTTCGCGTCGGCAAGGATCGCCTCCCACGCCGCCAGCGCGTTGTCGCCGGGCTCAAGCCGACGCTCGGCCTGGTCGGCAATCGCCAAACCTTCGACTTCCGCCTCACCGAGCTTGCGTTTCGATGCCTCGACCATCGCCGCCTCGCGTCCCTGCGCACCCGCGATCAACGGAGCGACCAACGCGGTCTCCGGCATGTTTTTCCAATATTTCTTCGGCATCTCCTTGAGCATCGCCCCGACCTTGAGCCGCGCCGGATTGAAGATGCTGGAATAATAGGTCTTCCACGTCTCCTCGACCGGATCGCCCGACGGCGCATCGGCACGCGTGGCGCCAGGTCCTTCGCTGAGGCGGTCGCCATCCCAGTGGATCGACAGCTCCGGAGTGAGGATCGACCAGCGCATCGCGGCGAAGCGGCGAACGAAGAAGCCGGCGGTCGCGCGCACGATGTGATGGTCGGGCTCGAACCAGGCGACGAAGCGCGCGGTGCCCTCCGGGTTACCATTATCTCCGCCGTCCGGCTCGGGCACTTCGCGGAAGCGCAGGAAGGCATGCATCTTGTGCATGTCGCGGCGCACCTCCTTGGCCATCCGCTCGAGCCGCTGGACGAGAGGATCGGCGCCGTCCTCCATCGCCTTCGGGTTCGAGCGGATCCGGCACAAAAGAGTGTAGAGCAAAGCGAAACGCTCGGGATCCGAATGGCAGATCACCGACTGGGCCAGGGTCAGGAATGCCCGCGGCACCGCGAAGGCCGGGCCGTCGGCGGCCGGAGGAGGCGCTTCGTCGCCAAACAGGTCGCCGCCGCCCTGTCCCACCTGCCAGGTGACCTCGCGCGGCGGCACCCCGGCGACCGCGAGCCCCCGCGCCGAGTCTCTCCAGCCCTCGAAATCATCCTCATCGGCGAGCAGGACCGCGTGCATGGTTCAATCTATCCATTCGTCCCGAGCGAAGTCGAGGGCGCATGCGGTGCGGACGCCCCTCGACAAGCTCGGGACGAGCGGGAAGAGAGGTGCGACAACAGAATAGGCGGCCCTGCGTGACCCTTCACCTCTATTACCACCCCTTCTCCTCTTATTGTCAGAAGGTGATGATCGCCCTCCACGAGCGCGACCTTCCCTATGAGCGCAACGTCGTCGATCTCGGTGACGAGCGAGCGAAGGCGGAGTTCGCGGCGATCTGGCCCTACGCCAAGTTCCCGGTGCTCAACGACGATCATGCCGGCGTGACCCTGCCCGAGAGCACGGTGATCATCGAATATCTCGACACCTTGTCCGCGTCCGGAAAGCGCATGACCCCGATCGAACCCGTGCACCTTCGCGCAGTCCATCTGCTCGACCGGGTCATCGACAATTACATCCAGACGCCGATGCAGAAGATCGTCGGCGATCGCCTCCGCCCCGAGGGGAAGCGCGACCCTCACGGGGTCGGGGAAGCCCGCGCCCTGCTCGAGACGAGCTACCGGTTCCTCGAGCCCCGCATCATCCAGACCTATCTGGCCGGACCGGACGTCACCCTCGCGGACTGCGCCGCGGCGCCGGCTTTGTTCTATGCCCAGAAGGTGGCGCCGTTCGCCGACAGGTATCCGCTTCTCGGCGCCTATCTCCAGCGCATGCTCGACCGGCCCAGCTTCGCGCGCTGCGTCGAGGAGGCGCGTTCTTTCCGCGAATTCTTCCCTTCGGCTGAAAGCGATGGCGACTGGCCGGAAAGTTCCGGCCGGACCGCCTTCTAGAGCGGAACGAAAGCCGCCGCCCCGCTTTGGGGCGGCATGGCCAGCACAGCATTGGATCGCGACCGCCGCCGGCTGCCGCTTTCTCTCGCCTTCCTGACCGCGCTCGGCGCGTCGCAGGCGGCCCTGTGGTTCTATTTCCGCAAGCGCCAGCCGCTTACCGACCGCCGAACCCGCGACCGCCTCCAGCCGAAAGCGAGCGCCTCATGAAGATCCACCATCTGAATTGCGGCACCTGCTGCCCGCCGGGCGGACGGCTGTTCGATGGCACCACTGATTCCCCCCGCGGCCACATCGTGTGCCACTGCCTGCTCATCGAGAGCGACCAAGGCCTGATCCTCGTCGATACCGGCTTCGGCACCCGCGACGTCGCCGACCCGCATCGCCTGAGCGAATTCTTCCTCCACATGAACCAGATCCAGCTGCGTCCGGAAGAGACCGCGCTCGCCCAGGTGAAGCGAATGGGGTTCAAGCCGGAGGACGTCCGCCACATCGTCGTCACTCATCTCGACTTCGATCATGCCGGCGGTCTCGAGGATTTCCCCAACGCGACCGTCCACCTCACCGCCCGGGAGAGGGAAGTGGCCGATGCCCAGGAGGGCGGCGCCTTCGTCGGCACGCGCCGCTACCGTCCTGGCCAATGGGACGAGGTGACGAGCTGGAAGATGTACCCGATGGGCGGAGGCGAGCGCTGGTTCGGCTTCGACTCGGTTCGCGACCTTGCCGGACTGCCGCCCGAAATCCTTCTCATTCCGCTGGCCGGCCATACCTGGGGCCATAGCGGAGTGGCGATCAGGGAAGACAATGGCGGCTGGCTTCTCCACGCCGGGGACGCCTATTTCTACCGCGGCGAGGTCGGCAGCGCGCGCTATTCGTGCCCGCCGGGGATGCGCGGCTACCAGCGCATGATGGAGGTCGACCGCCACGCGAGACTCAGCAACCAGGCCAAGCTCCGCCGCCTGAGCCTCGACCATGACGATGAGGTGCGGATATTCTGCGCCCACGATCCGGTCGAGTTTGAGATCCTGGCCGGCCTGGAGCACCGCGCCCAGGCGGCCTGACCTCCGCCTTTCGCCGGGATGACGGTGGAGCTTACTCCCTCTCGTCACCCGGCATCTCGGTCTCGGCGCGCTCGAGTTCTTCGGGCTTTCGCTCCTCGAACACCCGGGCCGCCTTGTCCTCCTCGCTCTTGGTGAGCTCCTCGCCGGCGGCGGGGAACATCTCTTCTTCCTCCTCGTCGATATGATGCTCGTAGCGGTGGCGCATCTCGCGGAACTTGGTGATCCAGCCGATGTCGTTCGGCTCGATCTCGACCAGCTCGCCGAGCAGATCGTCGATCTCCTTGTGCTCGGCGACCGAATGCCGAGCCTCGTCGCGAAGGTCCGGATTGGCGAGCATCAATGAATAGAGCGATTGCTCCTCAGCCGCGGCGTGGGCCTGGAGCTCCTTGCGAAGCTCGTCGAACAGCGCGCGCCGCTCATCGCTTCCGCGCGACGTCTCCTCGATCTGGTCGAGCAGCGTGCGGTGGCGGTCGTGGTCCTTCTTGAGCTCGGCATAGATGCGGGCGTCGGCCATTCATGAAACTCCTTCCGGAGCGGAAATGCTCAGGCCGCGAACAGTTCCAGCTGCTCGGTCGCCGGCTTGAGGCGAGCGGCGAGGTCGGATCGGTCGGTGAGCAAGGTCGGGCGCCAGTCCGCGGTGGTGATAAACGGGCGCACCTTGGCCACCGACACGGTCAGTCGTGCCACGTCGTCGAGACTAAGCTTCCGGAGTCGGCGGCTGGCGACGATCTTGTCCACTGCCTTCACCCCGAGGCCGGGCACGCGCAGAAGCGCTTCACGGTCTGCTCGGTTCACGTCGACCGGGAAGCGCTCGCGGAACTTGAGGGCCCAGGCGAGCTTGGGATCGATGTCGAGCGGGAGCATTCCGGCCGCATCGGTGACCTGGCCGACCTCCGCGGGTTCGAAGCCGTAGAAGCGCATCAGCCAGTCGGACTGGTAGAGCCGGTGCTCGCGCATCAGCGGCGGGCGCTGCAGGGGGAGGACTGCGCTCGCGTCGGGAATCGGGCTGAATGCGGAATAATAGACGCGGCGAAGCCGGAAGCGGTCGTAGAGGCCGCTCGCCCGGCCGATGATGGCTCGATCGTCCGCGCCGTCGGCGCCCACGATCATCTGCGTTGATTGGCCCGCTGGTGCGAAATTGGGCGCCGACCGGAAGCGCTTCTTCGCGTCCTTGGTCTCCACGATCGCGGCCTTCATGTCGCCCATCGCGCCTTCGATGCGCGCCGCGTCCTTCTCCGGCGCCAGCTTGGTCAGGCCGGAAACGGTCGGAAGCTCGACGTTGATCGAAACGCGGTCGGCATAGAGGCCGGCCTGGTGGACCAGCTCGGGGTCGGCGTCGGGGATTGTCTTGAGGTGGATGTAGCCGCGGAAATGGTGAACTTCACGAAGTTCACGAGCCACGCGCACGATCTGCTCCATCGTATAGTCCGGCGAACGGATGATGCCCGAGGAGAGGAACAGCCCTTCGATGTAGTTGCGCTTGTAGAATGCGAGGGTGAGCTGGACGACCTCGTCCGGCGTGAAGCGGGCGCGGCGAACGTTCGAGCTCTTGCGGTTGATGCAATAATGGCAGTCGAAGATGCAGGAGTTGGTCAGAAGGATCTTGAGCAGGCTGATGCAGCGCCCGTCGGGAGCGTAGGCGTGGCAGATGCCCATGCCTTCGGTCGAGCCGATTCCCTTGCCGCCGAGGCTGTCGCGCTTGGCGGTGCCGGACGACGCGCAGCTCGCGTCATATTTCGCCGCGTCGGCGAGAATCGCCAGCTTTTCCCGGGTGCCCAGCTGCGCCATTCGTTCTATTTATGTTCACGAGGCAGAATGTCCAGTGCGGCCGCGCAGCAAACGGCACCGGGAAGTTATTTCAGGGGATCCGCGACGGGCTCCTCAGCCTCGACGAGAAGCTTCCCGAGGAAGATCTTGTAGAGGACGAACACCAGCCCAGCTCCGCCTGCAGTCGCAACGTGAAGCATCCAGAACTGAGTCGTGGCCATGCTCTCGTAGAAGCCGCCGATCCAGCCGACGAGCGAGTTGGCCACGAAGAACGCCAAATAGTACAGTCCGATGACGGTGGCGTTGATCGCCTTCGGAGCGACCTTGGCGAACAGAGCGAGGCTGATCGGAAGGATGTGGGCGAAGGCGATGCTGTTGAGGACGTGGAACATGACCGGCCAGAACAGGCCGATCTTGCCGCCCTCCGGCTGGGTCGCCGCGGCGGCGACCAGGCACAGGCCGCCGGCGATGCTGAACGCGCTTCCGATGATGATCTTGCCGAGCTCGTCCGGCTCCCGATGCCGCTTGCCCCACCAGCTCCAGAACGCGGCGACGATCACCAGGAAGGACACGCTGGTGATTGTGTCGAGGGTGATCAGCCAGGTCGTCGGAAGCCGCTCGCCGAACAGGACGAGGTCGAACTGCTGGTCACCCCACACCAGATAGACGTTGAAAATCTGCTGGTTGGTGAGAAGCGAGGTTGCGAGAACCGGAATGAGCAGGAGCAGAGCGCCGACCGCGGTCCAATCGCGGCGGTCGAGCTTCCTTCGCGGCGTATCGCTCGCGCTCCGGCGCGGCTCGTCGGGCGGCAAATGGCGCTGCCCGGCGAGGTAGATAAGCAGGCCGATGATCATCCCAACGCCCGCGGCGCCGAAGCCCCAGTGCCAGCCGACCTTCTCCCCGAGCGTTCCCGAAATCAGCGGCGCCCCGATCACTCCGGCGTTGATCGCGATGTAGAAGATCTGGAAAGCCGCGGCCCGGCGGAGGTCGTTCGGTCGATAGAGGCCGCCGACCTGGCTGGCGATGTTGCCCTTGAACGCCCCGACCCCGAGGATGAGGCAGAGGAGCGCTCCGATGAAGGCCTGCTCGAACGCCATCAGGAAGTGGCCGATCGCCATGAGCACGGCGCCGAGAATGACGGTTCGCCGCCGGCCGAGCAGCCGGTCGGCGATGAGGCCGCCGAAGATCGGGGTCAGGTAGACGAGCGCAGTGTAAGTCCCGAAGATCGCGGAAGCGAGCGGCTGGCCTTCGAGCCCGCCATAGAGATGCTTGAGCGTGTCGAGGCCGACGACCTGGTCCGCGCGGCCCGGCAGGAGCAGGTAATTGACCATGTAGAGCGTGAGCAGGCTCTGCATGGAATAATAAGAGAAACGCTCCCACGCCTCGGTGAAGGCGAGATAGCCGAGGCCGCGGGGATGGCCGAGGAACCCGCGGTCGTGGCGGTCTTCGATTCCGAAATCGGCAGTGGCGTCGGCAACACTCATCTCAGCGCTCCACCTCGATCACCTCGGCGGCCGGCCGCAGCTCCTCGCCTCGCCGGGCGCCGTCGAGCGTCTTGCGTAGCATGCCGCCGAACAGAAGCACCAGAACCGCTCCGGTCGCTCCGATCCCGGCATGGAGCAGCCAGAAGCGAAGCGGGCCAAGCGGCTCGTAGAAGCCGCCGAGCCAGCCGATGACATTGTTGCCGACGAACAAAGTGAGGAAGCACACGCCCATCATCGTCGCGTTGACGCTCGCCGGCGCCGCGCGGGACACGAGAGCGAGCAGGGTCGGCCAATAATAGAGAAAGGCGATGCCCATCGTCGCGCAATAGAGGAACGGCCACAACGGGTGGATGTGGTCGCCGCCGGTGACGAGGATTGCAACGACCAGGATCAGGTTGGCCACGGCCGCGAGGGAGGCGCCGATGCCGATCTTGCCGAGGTCGCCCGGCTCCCCGCGCCGCCGCGACTGCCAGCCCCACAGCCCGAACAGCACCGGCACTCCAATGATGCTGAACAGCGGGTCCACCGACTGATACCAGGGCACCGGGATCTCGAACGCGCCGAGGCTCAGGTCGACATGGCCCTGGACCCACACCGGGAAGGTGTTGGCGAGCTGATAGTAGGCGATCGAGTGGAACATCGTGATGAACATCACCGCCACCAGTGCGGCGATGATCGTCCAGTCGTGGCGGGTGAGCTTCGAAGCCTCGTCGGTTCGGCGCTCGACCCGCGCCGGCAAATGCCTGTAGCCGGCGAGATAGGTGGCGAGTCCGCCGAGCATGAAGATCGCCGCGGCGCCGAAGCCCCAGTGCCAGCCATATTCGTTGGCGAGCCAGCCGCAGAAGATCGGCCCGAGGACCGCTCCGAAATTGATCGCCATGCTGAAGATGGCGAAGCCGCGGGTTCGCCTGGCCTCGTCGTCGCGCGGATACAGCGCCCCGACCTGGGCCGAGATATTGCCCTTGAGGAGCCCCGAGCCGATCACCAGGAGCAGAAGCGCGAGCAGGAAGCTTTCGTCGAAGGCCATCGCGACATGGCCGCCGCTCATCGACAATGCGCCGAGGACAACCGCGTTGCGCTGGCCGATCCAGCGGTCGGCGACCAGGCCGCCGAGCACCGGCGTGAAATAGACGAAACCGGCGTAGAGGCCGAAGATCGCAGAGGCCAGCGCCTGGGTGGTGAGCGGCCCGTACATGCCTTCGATGAAGGCGCGGAAGCCCGCGAAGCCGGCGATATTCTCGACATGGCCCGGCAGCAGAAGCGCGTTGACCATGTAGAGCACGAGCAACGCGGTCATGCCGTAATAAGAGAAACGCTCCCACGCCTCGGTGAACGCCAGATAATAGAGACCCTTAGGGTGGCGGGCCTTCGCTGCCCCCGCCTCCGCGCCGTCAACCGAAACGCTCGCCAAAATTCGTCTCCTGCCCCTGGAGGCGCGGATGCGCCCCAAGGCGGGAGCCTGGGATCGGCGGCGCGGGAATGTCAGGGAGCGTCGACGAGCGGCGCGATCGCTTCGACGAAAATGTCGGTCTTCAGAGAGTTGGCGATGAAGCAAGACTCGTGCGCGCGGTGGTGGAGGTCGGCCAACTCGGCCTCGCTCGGCTCGAGGCCGGCAAAGGCGATTTCGGGACGCAGCGTGATGCGGGTGATCATCGTCCGCCCGTCCGGCCCCTTGCCCATCTCGCCTTCCGCCGAGTCGCGATAGGAGGCGACGTCGAAGCCGGCGCGGCGGGCGAGGTCGAGGAACCACAGCATGTGGCAGGACGACGCCGACGCAACCAGCGCTTCCTCCGGATCGACTCCGAACGGGTCCGACATCGGCGCCCGGACGACCTGCGGAGAGGAGGAGCCGCGAACGGTCTGACCGCCGTCGAAGCGCCAGTCGTGGCCGCGGCTGTAGGTGCCCTGCGCGAAGCCCCCGTCCGAGGTCCAGACGATCTCGGCGCCGTGGCGGCTCATGCCGGGATCACTCCGCGGCCTGGATCAGCGGCTCGCCCGGCGGAAGCAGGCTCGGCTGGTCGACACGCACTGGCTTCTTCGTGTCGGGAAGCGCCTTGAGAGTCGCCATGCCCGCGCCGGAGCCGGCGCCCTCGCGGCGAGCGAGGCGGCCGTCGATCGCGGCGCCCGCTGCGATGCTCAGCGTCTCGTAGGTGACGTCGCCGGTGACCCGAGCGGTCGGCTCCAGGGTCAGCAGCCGCGCATTGACCGTGCCGTCGACGAGGCCCGCGATGCACGCGGATTCGGCGAAGATGTTGCCTGCGATCGTGCCGCCCTTGCCCTGGATCAGCGTGGCGCAGGTCACGTTGCCGTTGATCCGGCCGTCGATATGGATCTGCGATTCGGTCGCGAGGTCGCCGCTCACGACGACGTCGGGACTGATGAAGGAGAGGCCCCCCGACCCGCTCCTGCCCGACTGCCTGGCCGCAGCCGGCCTCTTGCTCTTGCCCCCTGAAAACATCGATTCGCCCCTTTTGCCCATCCGGACAGTCGCTCGTTTGGGGGGTGAGATCAAGGCAGGGGGCGGCGCGCGCGGTTACCCGCAGGACGATCGCAACGGTTCGTTCGTCATCCTCGCTTTCGCGGGGACGACGGGAGAGGCTTCGCTGCGGAGACTGGCCGGGGCAGCAATTCGCCAGGCCCCAAAACGACCATGGGGGCTGACGTTTCCGCCAACCCCCACTGCGTCGAGCCGGTGGAGCCGTGCCGGTGAAGGCTTGGCGTCCGTCTCGGCGAGGTTTGACAATGGCACGAACGACCAGGCGTTCCACCCAATTGTCCGGGAAGAGAGGCGAGAGGCAGGACCTTACGCTTCTATCCCGTTCGGCTCTCCACCAAAGGCCGAAGCCTTTCGTGGTTTACCTTGGATCGGCGGGCGAAGCCGAAGCTTCGCGTCGCTTCTCCGGATCCCCGCCTGGAGCCGAAGCTCCGTGGCGGTTCACCTGCGGCTCCCCGTTTCGAGCCGAAGCTAGTCCCGGTTCGCCTGTGGATCCCTGCTTTTGGCCGGAACCTCGAGCAGTTCACCGTTCGGATCATCGTCGCGGCCGAAGCCCTGGCGATTTTCCCGGAGTGTTGCGCCGGCCGAAGCCTTTGCATGTCCCCGTCGGGTCACCGCGTCCGGCCGAAGCCCTGGCGGTTCGCCTTTTCCGAAATTCCGTGCCAGCCGAAGCTGGTCGGTTCTTCCGGCCGAGACCCCGTTCCGGCCGAAGCCGGTCGTTCGTCCCGGTTGGATCGCCGTCAAAGCCGAAGCTTTGGCGGTTCTCCCCCGAAGCGCCGTGTCGGCCGAGGCCGATCGGTTTCTCCGGTTCGGATCCCCTTGGAAGCCGAAGCTCCTTCCGGTTCTCCTTTGGCGGTCCCGTGAAGCCGAAGCTTCTGGTTCCACCGGGCTGCTCGACGAAGCTTGCCCATCCTTGCAAAAGCTAAGGGGCAGGCCCGTTGCGTCCGCATGGCGGCGGCTTCGTCAGCCGCCCTCGCCGTAACGTCTCAGATCTTCGCTTGCGGTCCGATCCGGAGCGTTTCCGGCTGCAGCCTGGTCCTTCGTCCCGAGGGGCGATCGACCCGGCCACAACTGGAACCTGTCATGGGAAGCCGAGTCGTCAAAGCCGAATCTGCCTGTGGATAATGAGGATAACGGGGGTAGAATCCCGCGGCGCTTTCGCGATGCGGTTGCGTGGTTCGGCCGACCCTGCTTTGCGCCTCCGCTTTTCTTCGGCGGGCGCGGCCGGGCTGAGCCGGCGAAGCCCTCGCGAGGGCACGTCTGGAGCTTGCGGCGCGCGCGCCCCCCGCATAAAGGGGGCGCCAATTCGAGAACTTGCCGCGGCAGCCCTTCCGGCACCGCGCATCCTGACAGGGGTCTTCGCCGCGATGAACGATCGGTTCAACACGATTGCTGGTTGGGTGCTGGGAGGCGGCATCGTCCTGCTCGGCGGCACCTTGGTGGCTGGCGAGATGTTCAAGTCGGAGCGGCCGGACCCGATGGGCTATCCGATCGAGGGCGTCCAGGAAGAGGGCGAAGGCGGTGGCGAGGCCGAGCCGCCGATCGCCCATTTCCTCCAGACCGCCGACGCCGCGCGCGGCGAAGCGGTGTTCCGCAAGTGCGCCGCCTGCCACACGGTCAACCAGGGCGGATCCAACGGAGTCGGCCCGAACCTGTGGGCTGCGATGGGCAAGCCGGTCGCTCACGTCCCGACCTTCAACTATTCCGAGGCGCTTCGAAGCCATGGCGGCTCGTGGGACTGGGACACGATGAGCCAGTGGCTTCACAGCCCGCGCCAGTTCGCCCCCGGAACCAAGATGACTTTCGCGGGCCTGTCGGATCCGCAGGACCGCGCCGACCTCATGGTCTATCTGAATTCGCAGGGCTCCAACCTGCCGCTGCCGCCGCCTCCGGCGGAGGCCGCAGCTGCGCCGGCCGGCGCAGCGGCTGACGCGAACAACGCCAATCCGGAAGTCAACGGCGCGGCCCCCGACCAGCCGGTCCTCAACGAGGCGCAAGTCGCCCCGGTCCAGCAGGGTCGCACCGGCGGCGAGGCCGCTCCCGCCGCGGGCCGCGACCACTAAGCCAAACGGAAAAAGGGCCCGCTCCACTCCTCGAAAGGGGGTGGAGCGGGCCCTTTTTCATGTCGGGGTCAGCAGGCCGGGCGGCCCTCCTGCCCTTCATAATGGCGGCAGACGACCTCCCACGCTTCCTCCGCAGTCTCGACGAAGGAGAAGAGCTCGAGGTCGGCCGCTGACACGACGCCTTCCTCGACCAGAGCGTCGAAATTCACGACCCGGTTCCAGAACTCCTTGCCGAAGAACATGATCGGCAGCGGCGCGACCTTGCCGGTCTGGATGAGCGTCAGAAGCTCGAAACACTCGTCGAACGTGCCGAACCCACCCGGGAATACCGCCACCGCCCGCGCGCGAAGAAGGAAGTGCATCTTCCTCAGGGCGAAATAGTGGAACTGGAAGGACAGCTTCGGGGTGACATAGGGATTGGGCAGCTGCTCGTGCGGAAGCACGATGTTGAGCCCGATCGACTCCGCGCCGACATCCTCGGCGCCGCGATTCGCCGCTTCCATGATCGACGGGCCGCCGCCCGAGCAGACGACGAAATGGCGCCAGCCTTCGGGGTCGGGAGCGGTCTTGCTTGCCATCCGGGCAAGCTTGCGCGCCTCGTCATAATAATGCGCCTTGGCCTTCAGCCGCTCGGCGATGAGACGCTGGTGATCGGTGGCGGCCGCGGCGAGAAGCGAATCCGCTTTCTCGGGCTCTGGAATGCGCGCGGAGCCATACATGACGAAGGTCGAGGCGATCTTGGCCTCGTCGAGCAGTAGCTCGGGCTTCAGGAGCTCGAGCTGGAAGCGCACCGGGCGAAGGTCCTGCCGAAGCAGGAAGTCCATGTCCTGAAACGCCAGGCGGTATGCGGGATCCTCCGTCTGCGGGGAGGAAGTCTGCTTGGCTGCGGTTTCGGCCTCTTCGCGGGCCGGGGAGAAGACGCGCTGCTGCGGGATCGGATCGGTCATTTGACCCGCATTAGAGCGGTTTCCACTTGCGTGGAACCGCTCTGATTCCTTGTGGTCGCGCTTGCCGGGCCGGCAGCTGTTCCAGCTGCCTCGCAACCGCTCTGATTCCTTGTGGTCGCGCTTGCCGGGCCGGCAGCTGTCCAGCTGCCTCGCAACCGCTCTCAGCGGCAATAGCGTCCCTGTCCCAAGTCGAAATTCAAATGGTCGTGGTGGAGGGCGTTCGACTCCGGGCCCGTCGACACCCGGAACAGGGTGCAGCCGCCGCGATGGGAAGTCAGGACAATGAGCGCCAGCCGCATCGCCGGACAACGCATCAGGTCATCCACAGGCGTCAAGCCGCGTGGCTTGACTTGGATCAGCGCGCCTCTACTCCCGGCGGCGGGCCACGCCGTCCCAACGCGGCGCGTGCTCTCTGTGAGGAGAGTCTGAATGACTGACTATTCGCCGGCCGTCGCCGGCACGACTGCGCCTATCGACAAGCCCGCGGACAAGCCGCGGCGCCCCCATTTCTCCTCCGGCCCCTGCGCCAAGCCGCCCGGCTGGAGCCCCGAAAAGCTGCCGCAAGGCTCGCTCGGCCGCTCGCACCGGTCGAAGATCGGCAAGGCGCGCCTCCAGCATGCGATCGAGCTGACCCGCCACGTGCTGCGGGTACCGGCGACCCACCGCATCGGGATCGTGCCGGCGTCGGACACCGGCGCCGTGGAAATGGCGCTGTGGAGCATGCTCGGCGCTCGTCCCGTGACGATGCTCGCCTGGGAGAGTTTCGGCCAGGGCTGGGTCACCGACGTCGCCAAGCAGCTCAGGCTCGACCCAACTGTTCTGACCGCGGCTTATGGCGAGCTGCCGGATCTCGGCGCCGTCGACTGGACGAGCGACGTGGTGTTCACCTGGAACGGCACGACCTCGGGCGTTCGCGCGCCGGACGGCGACTGGATCAGCGACAGCCGCGAGGGCCTCGCCATCTGCGACGCCACCTCCGCGGCCTTCGCCCAGGAGCTTCCGTTCGACAAGCTCGATGTCGTCACCTTCTCCTGGCAGAAGGTCCTCGGCGGCGAGGGCGCGCACGGAATCCTCATCCTCAGCCCGCGCGCCGTCGAGCGGCTTGAGAGCTACACTCCGGCCTGGCCGCTGCCCAAGATCTTCCGGATGACCAAAAGCGGCAAACTGATCGAAGGCATCTTCAAGGGCGAGACGATCAACACGCCGTCGATGCTCGCGGTCGAGGACTATATCTTCGCGCTGGAATGGGCCGAGCTTCAGGGCGGCCTTCCCGCCCTCATGGCCCGAGCCGACGCGAACGCCGCGGTGATCGACGCCTGGGTCGCGGAGACTCCCTGGATCGAGCATCTCGCCGTCGATCCAGCGACGCGCTCCAACACCAGCGTCTGCCTCAAGCTCGCCGATTCCGCGGTAGCCGGGCTCGACACGGACGGGCAGCGCGCTTTGGTCAAGGAGATGGAGACTCTGCTCGACCTCGAAGGCGCGGCCTTCGACATCGCCGGCCACCGCGACGCGCCGCCCCACATCCGGATCTGGTGCGGCGCCACCGTCGACACCGCCGACGTCGAGCGTCTCACCCCCTGGCTCGACTGGGCGTTCCACACGGCACGAGCCGCCTGAACCAAGTCCCCTCTCCCCGGCAGGGGTGAGGGTGCCGCCGCAGGCGGCGGGGGAGGGGGG
>JAEZHP010000105.1 GCA_023416515.1 Pseudomonadota bacterium
GGGGCGTCCCACATGCAGAACGCAGGACGTGGGGAACGTTCCGAAGAACTGCTGCGGAACCGCCGCGCGGAGTGTTCGTTCGTTTCGCAAGCTAAACAGGTGCAACAGGGAGGATTCAAATGGCTGATGATCGGGATCGCGATGTCGAACATACCACGGTCGTCGAGCGTGATGGCGGCGGTGGCGGCGGCGGAGTACTCGCAGTCGTCCTTCTGATCATCGTCGTGCTCGTGCTCCTGTGGGTGTTCAGGGATCAGCTTGGGTTCGGCAATTCGACGAACGTGAACGTGCCCAACTCGATCGACGTCAATATCAACCAGTCATAGTGGCGTTCCGGGCGGCGAATGCCGCTCCGCCACAGGCGCGCGGTAGGCGAGTCCCGCGCGTGGACGGGCGCAGCTCCTGCCAAGGGGGCTGCGCCCGTTTGAGTTTGATCCGCTAAGTCAGTAACCGGCGCCAATGGGCCTGGAATATATAAGCGGTTTCGGCGGTCACTTCGAAAGCGAGGCGGCGCAAGGCGCACTGCCGAAGGGGCGAAACTCACCGCAGAGGCCGACCTTCGGGCTTTATGCCGAGCAGCTGTCGGGATCCGCGTTCACGGCGCCGCGCGGCGAGAACCGCCGCAGCTGGCTGTACCGGCTGCGCCCGACCGCAGACCATCGTCCGTTCACGGTCTATGATGGCGCGCCGCTGTTCGCCGCTGGCGCCGGTTCAGAGCCGCTCGCGCCGAATCGGCTGCGGTGGGATCCGCTCCACGAACATCTGCCGCTGGGGCGCGACTTCATCGACGGCCTCGTGACCATGCTCCAGGCGCGCACGCCCGAGGAACTGGAGGGATGCGCGGTGCACCTCTATCGCGCCGAAAAGCCGATGGATCGCCTGTTCGTCGACGCCGACGGCGAGCTTCTGATAGTCCCGCAGGACGGCGCTCTGAGACTGGATACCGAGTTTGGTCGGATTGACGTGGCCGCCGGCTCCGTCGCCCTGGTGCCCCGGGGCGTTCGTTTTCGCGCCAGCCCGGCGGATGGATCGTCGGTCGGCTATGTCGCGGAGAATTACGGCCTGCCCTTCCGGCTGCCCGACCTGGGTCCGATCGGGTCCAACGGGCTCGCCAATCCGCGTGATTTCGAAACGCCCGTCGCCTGGTTCGAGGATCGGGACGAACCGACCGAACTCGTCCAGAAGTCGCTCGGGCATCTCTGGACGACGATGCTCGACCACTCGCCGCTGGACGTCGTCGCGTGGCACGGCAATTACGCCCCTTGGCGCTATGATTTATCGCGCTTCAACGCGATCGGCACCGTCAGTTTCGACCATCCGGATCCGTCGATCTTCACTGTGCTGACGAGCCCAAGCAATGTGCAGGGCCGCGCAAACGCGGATTTCGTCATCTTCCCGCCGCGGTGGATGGTTGCCGAGGACACCTTTCGGCCCCCGTGGTTCCACCGCAACGTGATGAGCGAGGCGATGGGCCTTATCGCCGGCGCGTACGACGCCAAAGCGGAGGGCTTCGCTCCGGGCGGGCTCAGCCTTCACAATCTGATGAGTGGTCACGGGCCCGATCTCGACAGCTGGAAGGCCGCGACAGAGGCCGATCTCAAGCCTCACAAGATCGAGGGCACACTCGCCTTCATGGTCGAGACGTGCTGGCCATATCGTCCCACGCGCTTTGCCCTGGACCATGCCCAGCCCGATTACGATGAGGCATGGGCCGGTTTCCCGAAGGCGAAGCTGCCGTGATCGACGACACCCACGACCCGAAGCTAACGAGCTGGGTGGAAAGCGCGCAATCAGGCGACTTCCCGGTCCAGAACCTGCCGATCGGGATTTTTTCGGAAGCCAAAGGCCGTCGGCGGCCGGGAGTGGCGATCGGCGACTACATCCTCGACCTCAACGGCATCACCGAGCTGCTCGACGAGGAATGGCGCGACGATTTCGCCCAACCGGTGCTCAACGCATGGCTGTCCCGCGGCCGTTCGGCCCAACGGGCTTTGCGCGAGCGGCTGTCGGAGGTTCTCACCGACGAGCGGTATCGCGACGACGTGGAGCCGCAGCTGATCGGCCAGAGCGAGGTGCGAATGCACGTGCCCTGCCTGGTGGGGGACTACACCGACTTTTACGTCGGCATCCACCACGCGACCAACGTCGGCAAGCAATTCCGGCCCGACAACCCGCTGCTTCCCAACTACAAATATGTGCCGATCGGATATCACGGGCGTGCAAGCTCGGTCCGCGCATCCGGCGAGGACGTCTTGCGGCCGAAGGGACAGCGAAAGGCCCCCGATGCCGATGCGCCCGAATTCGGGCCGAGCCGGCGGCTCGATTACGAGCTCGAGCTCGGCATGTGGGTGGGCCGCGGCAACGGTCTGGGAGAAGCCATCCCGATCGACCATGCGGAGGACCATATTGCCGGCTGGTGCCTGCTCAACGACTGGTCGGCGCGCGACCTGCAGGCGTGGGAATATCAGCCGCTCGGGCCGTTCCTCGCGAAGAACTTCCTGACCAGCGTGAGCCCGTGGATCGTCACCAGCGATGCCCTCGAGCCGTTTCGGTCGCCAATGCCACCGCGGCCGGAGGGCGATCCCGAACCGCTCCCCTATTTACGCAAGGATGCAGACTCGGCTTTCGTCATCCAGCTCGAGGCAATGCTCTCCACGGAGCGGATGCGCCAGCAGGGCCTCCCACCCCACAGGCTTTCGCGCGGGTCGGCGGCCTCGGCAATGTATTGGAGCGCGGCCCAGATCGTCACTCACCACGCATCGAACGGCTGCAACCTGCTGCCGGGCGACCTCATCGGCACCGGTACGCTCTCGATCGACAGCGACCAGGGGCTGGGTTCGCTTCTGGAAATCAGTCGAGGCGGCAGGGAACCGATCGAGCTTCCGAGCGGGGAGAGCCGCAGCTTCCTCGAGGACGGCGACGAAGTGACTCTGCGCGCGTGGTGCGAGGCCGAAGGTGCGGTCCGTATCGGCTTTGGCGAGTGCGTGGGCCGAGTGATCGGGGGCTAGAGCAGGCCGAGATTTGCGGCCATCAGGCGGGTCAGTGCGTACATTCGATCGAGCTGCGGTGTCGCAATGCCCGATCGGCGGGCGATCTCGAGCGGCGCTCCCAGCAGTGCCTCCACCTCGATCGGCCTTCCCGCCTCAACGTCCTGCAGCATCGAGGATTTGAACGCGCCCAGCCTAGCGGTCACGGCCATCCGGTCCTCAGCGCTTTCCTCGATCGGGCAGTGGATGGACGCACCCACCGTCGCAAGCTCGGCCATCGCAGCGGCCATCCATGAGCGGAGGTCGGGGTCGGCAAGCAGCTTGTCGGCGGTCGAGCGGGTCAGTGCGGAGAGCGGGTTGATCGTCGCATTGCCCCACAATTTGTACCATATCGCGCGCCGCACATTGTCGGTGATCTCGCAGCGTATGGCAGCGTCCTCGAACAAGCGGCCGAGCCGCCCTATGCGGTCGGAGCTGTTGCCGCCGGGCTCGCCCAGAATGAGCTTGTCGGCATGAACGACCTCGACCGAGTTGGCAGCCGTTCGCCGGCAGCTCGCGTGGACGACGCAGCCCACCACCTGGTCGAACGGGATCGAGCCGGCGATGACAGCGTCCGGATCGACCGACCGCAGCGGCTCCCGGGTGAACCACCAGGGGACGCCGTTCAGCATCGGCACGACGATCGTCTCCGGGCCTATCAGGGGCTGGATCTCTGGCGCGACGTCAGGGAGAGCCGGAGCCTTGACGGCGATGATGACGACGTCGTGCATACCGAGCAGCGCCGGATCGGCGGCGGCGCCAAGCGCGACGCGGCGCTCCTCGCCCTCGTCGCTGATCCGCAACCCCTCGGCCTCTATCCTGCGCAGCGTTTCGCCACGCGCCACCACGCTGACGTCGCGACCAGCGAGCGCGAGCCGCGCCGCCACCCAGCCGCCGATCGCCCCGGCGCCGACGACGCAGGTCCTCACGCTAGCGCTCGTTGTCCTAGATCATGTGGATGATGCGCCAGCCGGCGTCGGGGTCTCGGAAGAGCTGGATCGAGTTGATCCCCCGCCGTTCGACATTCTTGGCGTCGGGCGCGGTGCGCGCCTCATAGCTGCTCCACACGTGCGCAATGTTGCCGAAGAGGTCGATTCGGCGGGCGGTTTCCACCTCGTAGAAATCATTGGCTTCGAAGAACGGCGACGTGTTCGCGGCATAATCGTCGAGGGTCATCACCAGCCGCTGCGGCCGGCCCTGCTCATCGATCCAAGTGCGAACCTGGCGAGCGTCGGGAAGGAAGCTGTGCACCTGTCTGGACCAGTCGCGCGGCCCGGCCGGACCGGAGATCATCGCGTACATCTCGTCGATGACCGCGCCGATCTTCTCCTCGTCGTTCATCTGTTTGCTCGCTCAGCCTGCATCCTGCTCGCCAATGCGCCGGGCAGGGCCTCCGCGCAATGCGGTGCCGCTTGGGGGACTCGAACCCACGACCCCATCATTACGAATGATGTGCTCTACCAGCTGAGCTAAAGCGGCTTTCTCGCATGGCGGCGGCGCGTGCCGGCCCGCAGAAGCGGCGCCCTACCAGCGGCTCCTTGCGGTAGCAAGCGCTCCCGCCGAGCGCGGCCTGCACCAGACATGCTTAACACTTTGGTAACCGTGATGGCCCATTTCAGCTCCAGAGTGGAGTAGTGGGGCTCATTCATGGACAGCTATCGCGACTTTCCGAGCGAGTTCGAGCCGGCAAGCGAAGCGCTGGAAGCGGTGGAATCGACGGGCGTCGAGATCGGCACCGACGAGCGGCGTATGCACGTCCGAGCCTATAATTACTGGGTCTCGCTTCTCGATGGACGCGACTACCCGTCGATCGAGGACCTCGAGCCCGCTGATCTGGTCGATTTTGCTCCCCACAGCATCCTCCTCGACTTCACCGCGGGCCGCGAAAACCCGGCGACGCCCTACATCGGGGCGGCGGTTCGCCAGGAATGCGACCTTGCCGACGAAGTCGCGACGATCGCCGACGTGCCAAGCCGCTCGCTGCTCTCTCGGCTGACCGATCATTACATGGAAATCATCGCCAACCGCGCTCCGGTCGGTTTCGAGGCGGAATTCGAGAATCAGCGCAGCGAGAACATCTGCTATCGCGGAATCCTGATGCCGTTCTCGTCGGACGGTGACACCATCGACTTCATCTACGGCGTCATCAACTGGAAGAAGGTCGCTGAGAGCCGCTCAACGGGAAGGCCCGATCTTGCAGCGGCGCCGGCTGCGACGGAGCCGGGCGCGGACGACGAACCGCTCGAGCTCACCGAAGTCGCGGACCGTGCCGAGCCTCTAGAGATCGATGAGGTCGCCCAGGCCGAGGAGCCGCTGGAGCTTACCGAGCGGATCGAGGCTGACGAGCGTCCTGACCCGTCTTCGAGAGCATTTGCGAACGACGTCGTCGATGTGGCGCCCATGTGGTCGACGGAGGACGAGGGCGGCGACCATCTGGCGCCGCCTTCTATCGGCGAAGACGCTGGTCTCGCCGACCGGCTTTGGGCCGCCCGTGAGAGCGTGGAAGAGGTCCGGGCAGCCGAAGGCCGCAGCCGCGAAGCGCTCTATCGCGCGCTCGCCTTTGCCTACGACTTCGCCCTGGCGAGCAAGGCCGAGCCGGAAGATTATGCCGAGCTGCTCGAGGAATCGGGCGTCAAGCCGCAAGCGCGAGCGCCAATGACGCCGATCGTGAAGCTGGTCTTCGGAATAGATTACGACAAGGCGCGACTGACCGAATATGCCGCCGCCCTTGCATATGCCGACCGCCAGGCGGTCGAACTCGGCGGCTTCCTCGCGTTCATCGAGGCGCAGGCGGGCGGCCTCAAGGCCCTCGTGGCCGCAGAGCGCCAGGCGCGGCGTCCCGAGCCCAAGGCAGACACAAAGACCGAACGCGCTCGCGAGCAGCTCCGCTCGGCCGCTCCGCTCGCGCTCGAGGCAATCGCGCCCGACGAAGAATTCGCGCTGGTGCTGACTCGCCGCTCGAGCGCAGGGGTGCACGAAGCGGTAGCCGTCGTCGAAGACCCCGCACTGGTCGAGCGCGCGATCCGGCGCGTCGGCGGCTAAACCCGCCGCGATACTGCGGCTTCGTCCCTTGTCCCCGCTGCAAGGCGAGGGCTATAGGCCGCCGCGACCAAGACACCCTGTCGGAGCATTTACCGAAATGACGGCCCAGCCGCGCCTGCCGAAGACGCTGGTGGATTCCATTCGCGACGCCCTCACCACCAACGCCCTTCCCGGCGAGACCGAGGGCTTCGACCGGCAG
>JAEZHP010000168.1 GCA_023416515.1 Pseudomonadota bacterium
GCCCGCGCCTCAGTGCGCGGGCGACTTGTCGTTGGGACGGTCGCCACTGACGGCGGGACCCGCCGGGAGCGCTTGATGAGCCTGAAGTCGCGCCTTGTCAGCGGATTGCGGAATTCCCGCCCGGGCGAGGCCGCGGAGCAGGCTGGCTTCGAGCTCAGCGAAGACCTCGCAATCCAGCTCGTGCGAAGCTTCGAGGGGCAGGGAAGCGGCTGGTTCTGGCGAACCGACCGCACCGGCCGGCTCGCTTATGTTTCCGAAAAAGTCGCGGGGCTATTGCGGGCCGACGCTGATGGCCCGCTGGGCAAACCGCTGACTGAGCTTCTCGAGATGAGCGGCGAGGTGTCGGGCTCCGAGCGGACGCTCGGCTTCCACCTCAACGCCCGCACGTCCTTCTCCAACTTCGAGGTTCGGTCCGCGATCGGGTCGACCGGCCGCATCTGGTGCATCTGGGGCCGTCCGCTGACCGACGAGTCGGGCCAGTTCGCGGGCTTCGCCGGCTACGGCACCGACCTCTCGTCCGAGCGCCGGTCGGATGCCGAGATCAAGCGCCTCGCGTTGTTCGATTCGCTGACCGGCCTCGCCAATCGCGCGCGGATGCGCAACCAGCTCGAGCAAATGCTGTCGCAGCTCGAAGTGTCGAAGCGACCCATCGGGCTGTTCATGCTGGACCTCGATCGCTTCAAGGCGGTCAACGACACGCTCGGCCACCAGACCGGCGACCATTTGCTCAAGATCGTCGCCCAGAGGCTCGAGCGTACCGTCGGCCAGGTCGGACTGGTCGGCCGGCTCGGCGGCGACGAGTTCCAGGTCATCCTCACCAAGTTCAACAACGAGGCGCAGCTCGAGCGGCTCGCCGACGCCATCATCCTTGCCCTTTCGCAGCCCTACGTCATCAACGGCACCAACCTGTCGATCGGCTGCTCGATCGGAGTCGCGCTCGCTCCCGACCATGCGCGCGATCCGGAGACGCTGGTTCGCAATGCGGACCTGGCGCTCTACGCCGCCAAGGCTGGGGGTCGAGCGAACCACCGCTTTTTCCAGCCCGAGTTGCTGACCCAGGCGCAGACTCGCAAGGCGATGGAGGACGACCTCCGGGCGGCGCTCGACAACGGCCAGTTCCGGCTAGTCTATCAGCCGGTGATCAGCACCGCGTCGAAGAAGGTGGTCGGCTACGAGGCGCTGATCCGCTGGGATCATCCCGAGAGGGGCCCGGTGTCGCCCGCCGAGTTCATCCCGATCGCCGAGGATTGCGGGCTCATCCATTCGATTGGCGAATGGGTGCTTCGGACGGCTTGCGCCGAGGCGGCCCAATGGCCGGTGCCGGCGCGGATCGCGGTCAACGTGTCGCCGGTCCAGTTCACCAAGGCGAGCCTTCCGGCGATCGTCACCAATGCGCTCGGGCAGAGCGGCCTCGACCCCGACCGGCTGGAGCTCGAGATCACGGAAGGGGTGTTCCTCAACGGCGACGAGACGACCGCCCGGATGCTGAAGACCCTGAAGCGCGCCGGCGTGCGTCTCGTGCTCGACGATTTCGGGACGGGATATTCCTCGCTCGCCTATCTCAGGAAGGCGCCGTTCGACAAAGTGAAGATCGATCAGTCCTTCGTGAAGGGGGCGAGCCACGATCCCCACAATGTCGCGATCATCAAGGCGGTGGTCGCGATCGCCGAGACCCTGAAGCTCGAGACGACTGCGGAAGGGGTCGAGACCCAGGACGAGATCGGCCTGATCAGCGAGCTCGGCTGCTCGCACATCCAGGGGTTCGTCTACGGCAAGCCGGTCGGTGCGTCCGAGGTGCCCGGCCAGCTGAGCGTGTCCGGCGAGGCCAAGTTGGTCGGGCGCAAGATCAGCCGGCCGCCGCGGCAGAAGCTGCTTCGCACCGCGACCTTGCATGCGGGGCAAGCCCGCGAGCCGGTGCGGATCCGCGACATCTCCGAGCGCGGGGTCATGTTCGACGGCTTCAGCCTTGCTTTGACCTGCGACGACCCGGTCGAGGTGGACATCGCCGACGGCCCGACCGTGCGCGGAGTCGTCCGCTGGGTCCGCGACGGCAAGGCCGGGATCGAGCTGGCCGAGCCGCTCAACCTCGAAGCGCTTGTGACCCGGCCCAAGCGGAGCTCTATCCTTCGCCGTTAGGGGGCTGGCCTTGGGCTAGGCGCCAGGGTCCCAGAAGATCGACAAGGCGAGGCTCGCCATCAGCACCGCCTCGCGCTCCGGCCCGGCGGTGCGAGGGGCGTAGATCGTCTTGTTGCCGCCGTTGAGGTCGACCGCTCCGATCTGGCGGCCGTCGATATCGAAGGCATAACCGAGCGGGCTTCCGCTCCGCACCCTTCCGCCTTCCATGTCGTGGATCGCGCGGATGCCGACGCGCAGATCGCCGATCCGGAGCTCTCCGGCGCGGGTGCGGCCGGCGAGGATGCTTCGGGAGGTGGGCACCTCGGAAAGCAGCAGGCCGCCGGGGAGCGGCACTCGGTCGCGCTCGAACTCGCAGCCATAAGCGAGCCGGTCGCGGGTCGCGACAAGCACGCCCATGTCGATCTCGCGCTCGTGGAAGCCGCAGATCGCGGTCACCGAGCCGCCAAGCTCCGGCCCGGCGATGTCGAGGCTTCCGCGCCCGACATTGTCGACGACGAGACCGTCTCCGGTTTGAAGCGCGATGCGGGCGAAGCGGCCATGCGAGGCGCCGAGGGTGAAATCGCCGCGCTCCCCATAGCCCATGCCCGCGATCTCCAGCCGCTCGGTGCGTGCCTGAACGTCGGCCGGCACGGCGATCCGAGCCTCGCGCACGCAGCCGGTCAGCGCCGTCGTTGCGAGCGCCCCCATGATCAGCAGCTTCACCCTCATCAACCCCTCCCTCGTTACGCCAACGTGACGAGGTGATTGCCCGGTCAGTCTGTCGCGGGGCTGAACGATACTGACACGAGTGTCAGCCCTTGACCGCTCGAAGCGCCTGTTTAGGGGTGGATGCCGAAACGCATCAAAGGAGAGCGAGATGACCCGGAGCGAAGCGGTTGCGAAGATGAACGAGGCTCAGGCCTGGCTCCCCGGCAAGCGCGTCAAGCTCGCCTTCGACGACGGCGCGATCATGCTCGACGGCCAGGCTGGTCAGGCGACCGAAGAGGACGGCCCCGCCGACACCACGCTCAAGGCGACAAGCGACGACTGGAAGGCGATGTTCGACGGCAGCCTCGACGGCATGACCGCCTTCATGCAGGGCAAGCTGAAGGTCGAGGGCGACATGTCCAATGCCATGCAGCTCCAGGGCGTACTGGCCAAGCTGAAGGGCTGACCCATAGTGCCAGCCCGGCTGAGGCGAGAAGTTGAAAACCCATTCAGGTTCTTGACCCGCCGCCGCCGGGCTGGCTAACGCTCCCGGCCAGGTGACAGCGAGGAGCAAGCGCATGCGCAAGATCTATCCCGACGCGGCAGCGGCCCTGGAGGGGCTGCTGTTCGACGGCATGACCATCTGCGCGGGCGGCTTCGGTCTGTGCGGGATACCGGAGCGGCTGATCGACGCGATCGTCGAGAGCGGGGTCAAGGACCTCACCATCGCCTCCAACAATGCCGGCATCGACAATGAGGGCCTCGGCAAGCTGCTGCGCACGCGGCAGGTGAAGAAGATGATCTCCTCCTATGTGGGCGAGAACAAGGAGTTCGAGCGGCAATTCCTCTCCGGCGAGCTTGAAGTGGAATTCTGTCCCCAGGGCACTCTGGCGGAACGGTGCAGGGCAGGGGGCGCAGGCATTCCCGGCTTCTACACCAAGACTGGCGTCGGGACGCAGGTCGCCGAGGGCAAGGAGCATAAGGAATTCGACGGGGAAACCTACATCCTGGAACGCGGCATCCGCGCAGATCTCTCCATTATCAAGGGTTGGAAGGCTGATGAAGCGGGCAACCTCGTCTTCAGAAAGACCGCCAGGAATTTCAATCAACCTATGGCAGCAGCAGGAAAAATTTGCGTCGCCGAGGTCGAGGAAATTGTTCCTGTCGGAAGCCTCGATCCAGACTGCATCCACCTGCCAAGCATCTATGTGAAGCGCCTCATTCTTGGCGCGCCATATGACAAGAAGATCGAATTCCGCACCGTTCGCCAGAAGGAAGACGCCTGATGCCTTGGGATCGCAACCAGATGGCCGCACGCGCGGCCCAGGAGCTTCAGGATGGTTTCTACGTCAACCTCGGCATCGGCATACCGACGCTAGTCGCCAACAACATTCCGGCGGGGATGGAGGTGACCCTCCAGTCCGAGAACGGAATGCTGGGGATCGGGCCCTTTCCCTATCAGGGCGAAGAGGACGCCGATCTGATCAACGCCGGGAAGCAAACCATCAGCGAGCTTCCCTCATCGAGCTATTTCAGCAGCAGCGACAGTTTCGCGATGATCCGCGGGGGCCATATCGACCTGACCGTACTGGGTGCGATGGAGGTCAGTCAGGATGGCGATATCGCCAACTGGATGATCCCGGGAAAGATGATCAAGGGCATGGGCGGCGCGATGGATCTGGTCGCAGGCGTCAAAAAGATCATAGTCGTCATGGAGCATACGTCCAAGAACGGCGACCCGAAGTTCATCACGCAATGTTCGTTGCCACTCACCGGCAAGAATGTGGTGGATATGATCATAACCGACCTTGCCGTGTTCCAGCGGCCGGATCACCAAAGCCCGTTTCGCCTGATCGAACTCGCGCCCGGAGTGACGGCCGAGCAGGTGGCCGCCAGCACGACGGCGCATTACGAAAGCTGATCTATAAGAAGCCGATGGCCAAGGCCGTCGGCCGATCATTGCGGACCTTTTTCGTCAAGGGCCGGCGGCCCCGCCAGCCCGCGAGCCTATTCCTCGGAACCGCCCAATGCCGGCTCAAGCAGCCGATGCAGATGGACGATGACATATTTCATTTCGGCATCGTCGACCGTCCGCTGCGCGTTCGACCGCCAGGCCTCAAG
>JAEZHP010000003.1 GCA_023416515.1 Pseudomonadota bacterium
CCCCGCGCCGCCCCCCAGGAGCGACGAGAACAGGCTGTCGATCAGATTGTCCGTCAGCCTGGTGAGGATGCGATCCAGCGCGTTCCGAAGCGCGTCCGCCGCGGATTTGCCGGCCCTCAGATCAGAGACGAAGCCTTTCACGGCGTCGGCGCCCAGATCGCCAAGCTCGCGCTGCGCGTCCGCAAGCTGCTCCGCCGATTGGGCGGCCTGCTCCTGCGCTGTCTTGCGCGCGTATATCTGCTCGACGAGCGCGGCGATGGCCTGCCCTTCCGCGGAGTTGGCGGTCACGCCTGCCGCCTGGATTTCCTGAAGTACGCGCTGTTGCGCCGCCGTCTCGCCGATCTGCGCTGACTCCAGGCGCAGCGCCTCCATCACCCGCTTGACCGCTTCGGCCTGCCGGTCGACAGACGCCGCAGCCTTAGAGCGCGTCGCCTCCTGCATCGACGCCGTATCGGGATCGCCGACAGCAGCCTTGCCCCGCTGCCCTGCCGGCTCGACGTGCCAAGGCTCATTGCCAAGGGGGAACGTCAGGCCGAAGCGAGCGGCGTTGGCATGCGCGTACAGGCGCGCGGCGTCGCTCCCATAGGCTAGGTCCGCCGCCGATCCCTTGTTGTGGTAGCTGGCGCCGGGAGGCGCGACCCACTTGCGGGCCGCCGACTCGCTCCCGTACTTGCGCACGGCGTCCGCGAAAAGCTGCGCCTGCCGCTCATTCGAGCGAAAGCCGGACTGGACTTTGAGGTCATAGCCGGCCTCTCGCGCCGCCGTGATGAACTTGCCCAGGTTGTCGCGGAAGTCGGTCGCGAGGCCCGCCAGCTTCGGATCGACAAAGGTCGCCGGGAGTTGCTGCGTCCGGTCCGGAACGGCCATGCGAGCCGTCCCCTTGGTCGCCTCCAGCGCTCGCCGCAGAACCTCAATCCCCGGCTGCGAAGCCGGAGCCGGCCCGGCAGGCGGGGCCGTTCGCTTGACGCCGTAGTATTCGGCCTCGAGCGGGTTCCCGAACAGATCGGCCATCTTGCCGAAGAAGCTCGAATTGCCGAGCGTGTTTAGGAACTTCTCTGCGTTCGTGGTCCAGTCGGCGAGCGCACCGGCCACATTCACGATGGCGGACTTAACCCGGTTGTTGATCGTCTCGGCGATCGTCTGAAATTTGCGGTCGAGCTCCGCGCCCTTCTCGACAAGATCCTTGTCGATGACGACGCCGAGCTTTCGCGCTTCCTCCATATTCAGGCGGATGCCGGCGACGCCCTGGTCGAGGAAGCGGACGAACTGCTCGCCGCCGGTTCCGCCGAAAACCTCGTCAGAGATGCGGATCTGCGCCGCCTTGTCGAAGGCCTGCAGCCTGCCGATGATCTCGAGGAAGAGATCGGACGGGTTCTTGAGCTTCGTCTTGAGATCGTCGGCGCCGTAGCCGAGGCGAGCGAAGGCATCCGCAGCCGGCCCCTGCCCCGTCACAATGAACTCGTCGGCGCGAAGCTGCAGCTCCTTGAGCCCGTCCGTCAGAGCATCAACGCCGACGTTCGATTGGCGCGCGGCGTAGCCCAGCGCTTGGAACTGCTCGACGTCGACGCTCGCTTTGGCCGCTTCCGCCTTCAGGTCCGACAGGGAGCGTGTGGCCTCCCGGATCGAGGGGACGATGCTGGCAAGGCCCTGCGTAAGGGCGCCGCCGATAAAACCGCCGGCAAAGCTCGCGCCAAGGGAGCCAAGACCGGAGTCCAGACGCCCCAGCGCGGTGCGGGCCGAGTCACCGATCCCGCGCATCTGCTGCTCGACGCGCGCCCGGCTCCGGCCGACGCGCGCCTCGACCGCGGACATGCTGGTGTCCGTAGAGCGGCGCGCACGGTCAAAGCTGCGCTCATACTGGTTTAGCCGCGCCTCGAGGCTGACGACGAGGCGTTCAACTTCAACGGCCATGCGCCATCCTCACGACTTCGCCGCCTCTCGTGCGGCCTTTGACACGGCTCGCCGAATGCGAGACTTGGCGCGCTTCTTCGTCAGCCGGTACGCAGGGAAAAAGAACGGCTGCGGGGGCGTGTCCTGCGTCCCGAATTCGACGCCGAGCGCGTAGTCGTATGAGACATCAGCGCCGTTCCGGACGGGCTTCGTGGTCGCAGCGCCGCCCGCCACTACCTTGGTCTGCAACTCGTGCTCGCCCGCCACCTTGCGGATCGTGCTGGCGAGCCTCCCGCTCTTTTTCGGGACTAGGGTGCGCGCCGCAAAGACGACCTGAGAGGCCGCAGCGTCGAGCTCGGCCGCCATAGCAGCGCGGGCTTTGTCCGGTATCGCCGCCAGCCTCCTATCGAGGCGACGCCGCGCCGCGCGAAGCTGAGCGTCGCTCACGGCTCCACCTCGAAAACGTTCTTGTCCGGTTCCAGCCCGAACAGCGCGGCCTCGAGGATCATAGCGGCCATCGGCGCCCATCGCCCAGGACGATCCTCAAGCACCGCCGCGACGTCCTGATTGAACATGCGGTTGCCGCTTGGATGCGCCCAGCTCAGAATTGACTCCACGTCCGAAAGAGACCACTGCCCGCCGACGAAGCCTGTGAAGGTGTGGTAAACCGTCCTGCCGGTCATGACAGGTGAATACTGCTCAAACCGCGAGATGTTAGGGATCTGGAACCTAACGTTCTTCCTGCGGCCGAAGGTCTTTGCGACGACGTAATCGAGCTTCTTCGCCATCAGTGCACCGTTGGGAAGTTTTCGAGCAGCCATTCGCGGAGGCTGCGGAGATACGGGCCGCGCTCCGCGGCAGCCGCCGCCGACGCTTCATCGGCGAAGGCCTCCGCAAGGCTCGGCGCGTGGCCCTCGCCGATGATCCTTTTCTTGCCCCGCGCGATCTCGGCTGCGGTGCGGCGGTCGTAATCGGCGGCGGCCTGGGCGATTGCGGCGTCGACCGTCGTGAACTGGCCGGGCTTGGTCATTTGGCGTCCGCCCCCTTCTTGACGGCGAGCGTCCAGCAGCCCGACGAGCCCGGCCGCGCCTTGGTTTCGCGATTGCAGAACCACATGCTACCGCCGTCCGTGACGACGTTGCCCTTGCGATAGAGCAAGGCGCCGTCCCAGACGCCGCGATATTCGAGCGCCGGGCGTTCCTCGAGCGCCTTGATCCGAGCCTCTAGCCCAGCGTCATGCGAGGCGATCTCCTGCGCCACGTACCGCTTGACGCTATCGACGAGCTCCGCGGCGAACTCCTTGCCCCAAGCCTCACCCGCCATAAGCCGCCCCCGAGATGTAGGCTGCGGCGCCGGCGCGGCGCTTCTGCCAGCGCATCTGCCGAAGGGCTTTGATGCCGACGAGGTTGGACTGGAAGAACGAAGTCAGGACCGTGCTCGCGGTCGGCGGGTCCGTGGGCGCCGAGTCCATCTGCACGCTGCCGTGCTCCGCCGCGTCGATCACGATCCCGTCGTCGGCCAGGATGATCTCGGTCGCGTCCACGAGCGCGATCACGCTGCCGACGCCCGGCGAGGTCAGGACCGGAATGCCCATGATGCTGCCGCCGAGCGGCCCGACGTCGCGGAACATCTCGACGTTCAAGCCAGCCAGTCCCGTCGCGGTCGTGGGCGACATCAGGAAGTAGGGAGAGGCGAGCGGGATACCGGCGTCAGTCAGCTTCTTGACCAGCGCCTTAAAGTCCGCCGTGGCGGCTGCGGCGGTCGTGCCGCTCGCGGCGACAGCCGTGGTCCCGTTCGTGATCGAAGCGGGGTTCACGTCGTCGACAGCGGCGACGGCCGGATCGACGAACTGCGCATCGGTGAAGGTTATGATCGCCGTCTCGAGATCGAGCTTGATCTGAGCCTCGGCTTCCGGGCTCGTGGATCGCAGAAGCTCTTTCGTGGTGACGACGATGCCGCCAACCTTGGCCGGCTTCAGCGTACCCTCGCCGAACGCCATCGCCGTGACTGGCGTCGGCTTCGCCTCGCCGACCCAGCCCGCCGACGTGCCGCTTGTGGCGATCGGGAACCGCACGCCGAACGGCGCGGGCCGGATGCCGGCCATTCGGCCGATCAGCGTGCGCGGCCGGACCGCGGCCAGGAAGGCGTCGGCGACAGGCGCCAATTCCGCGAGCGGCTTCGCCCAGGTGGAGTCAGTGGTGTCGCCAGCCGCGACTGCAGCCTTCTGGATTACGGCGCCGTATCGGGCCTCAGGCCATCGCGTCTCGCAGATGGACCGGATCTGAAAGCTGTCGCCGCCGGACATTGCGCACGCTATGGCATAGCGCACGAAGTCCTGAGACTTCGCCTCCATGTCATAGCGGGCCACGGTCTGGGTTAGAGCGTTCATCTAGCGCGGTCCTTTGTCCAATCGTTGCCTGGGAACCGTGAGTCAGACTTGGCGCGAGCTCAATGACGTCTGTGGTAAGCGCCGGGCTTATCGCACGTTCGGAACGGCCACGATCTGCCAGAGGATGCCGGCCCGGTCGGTCCCCGCGCGCAGCACGGAAAGCCCGCCAAACTCCTGTCCTTCTAGGGAGGAAGCAGTTGACCAAGAGCGCGGGCGTTGCGAGCGCCGCAGTGGTCTAGCGCTGCGGCGAGGCTCGGAACCGATGCGGTAAGCTCCGGGCTTACCACGTCCGCGACGACGAAAAGGGAGTCGCCATTGGCCTCTGCCAGCGCCTTGAGCAGCGCCACCTTCGGAGCCGGGCGACTTGCGACTGCTTCCCGGATCACCTGCAGCTCGCGCATGGCGCGGTCGATCGCCGACAGCAGAGCCGTGTCGTTCATCCGCAGCACCAGAGTGAGGGGGGGCGTGTCTGGCTGGACGAGGGGCTTCGGCTGCGGACCGGCGGTGTATTTACGCGCAGATTTTTTCTCGTACCGAGAAATCGTACCGGCGGGGGGACGTCGACGGTTCGGCCCCATCGGGCTCTCGCACCGGCGCCATCCGAAAACACGCACAAAGCCATATTGACGTTCTGGGAGCGCCAATCTGGCTGCGCCGCGGTGCCGAAATCCGCTGCAGAGAACCTTTTTTCTACCGGTTTAGCGCAGCCGACCTTGGGCGCCGGTCCGCGGAAAACCGCTTGGCGAGACGCGACGGCCCCCCGCCCTCTGGCGATGCGATGGCCTGTTCGGATTGGCCTCGTCAGAACATCAATCTGCAAAAATGCGCGCTTTGGACCCCAGCCGGTCCGCGATCGGTCGGCGCGCCAGGTGCGGATGCCCCCGCCCCGATGCCTGCGCCGACCAGGCCGCGCCGGAGCATCCGGAGCACTCGGAGCATTTTTCATAGAGGCCCCACAGCGCCACGCTGTCTCGGATCTCAAAACGCGAGCTTGGTGCTCCGTATGCTCCGAGTGCTCCGGCGCGCGGTGCTCCGATGTGGTCAGCGCCGGAGCCATTGCACCAACCCTTCCGCCGTCTTTTTCGGTGCGCGCACCCACCCAAGCCGTTCCAGCGCGGCTGCGATCCGCCGCTGGTCAGCAGTGCCAAGCCTGCCCCGTTCGATGTTGAGGCACTCCTCTGAGGTGCCGACCTCCTTGACGGTCGTGACCGTCCGGCTTGCGAGGAAGGTCCCGATCACGTCCTCCCAGGCGTCGGCCTCGAAGCGCTCTTCCTGCTGCGGCGCGATATGCTTCCGTTCGAAGTCGCCATCCGGCCACCAGTGCGCGCCGGCGCGGTAGGCTGCGACGGCCTCGGCGAAGAGCTGCTCCCTGTCGCGTTCAAGAGCGTCCGTCTCGATCCGACCGATCTTCACGGGCCAGAAGCGACGGCCGCCCGTCTCGTCGCGGAGGTAGGCGGATTTGTTGGTCGTCCCGATGAAGACGCATTGGCGCGGCTGAACCACCTCCTTGCGCCCGTAGCTCGGCCGGTAACGTTCGACAGGCCTAGTGATGAAGGCCTTGAGGCTCGCGCTTTCGGCACGGCTCATAGCGCTCATTTCGGCGATCTCGATCAGCCATTTGCCAGGCAGATGCTGCGCAACGTCCTTGCCGGCGGTGACGTCGGGAAGGTTGTCCGAGAACCACTCGCCGCCGATGATCGCGCAGGCCGTCGACTTTCGCGCGCCCTGCGCGCCCTCGAGCACCATCATGTAATCGGCCTTGCAGCCCGGCTGGAAAATCCGGGCCACCATCGAGACAAAGAACATGTAGCCGATGCCGGACGCATAAGCGGAGGGCTCGACGCCCAGATAGGCCGCAAGCCAGCCCCGGAGCCGCTCCTGACCGTCCCAGGTCAACGCCTCGAGATACTCACGCACGGGATGGAAAGCGTTCTCCTGCGCCCTCAGGTCAACCGCCTGGTGCACAACGTCCTTGGAGACCTTCCGCAGCCCTGAGAGCTGCAGGTACTCCTGGATAGCGCTGACATCCGCCTCGCCGATTGGACGCGGCGCGAACGGTTCCGTCGACGGCTTTGCGCCGAATACGGGAACGGGCCGCATCAGCGTGCCGGCGCAGAGCATCTCGTCATAGGCGACGAGCTGCCGAAGCTGCGGATCGCTCCGCATGCCGATCATGACGTTCGCCAGCGTGTTCAACGGCGCGCCGCGTTCGTCGCGCAATGCATCGTCGACCCAGGCGGCGTTGCCGCCGCCCTCTGCCTCCCGACCGCGATAGCCGAGCAGATTTGGATCGGCGCCCAGCTTCTCGCACAGCCAGAGCGCCGCTCGCCTTGCGTCGGGCGCCCCGCGCCACTCCATCACCAGATCGATTGGCGTACGGCCGCGCTCTTCGCCGAAGTCCTGCACGCCCTGCGGGTGGATGCTGATGTCTTCCTCGAGGCTGCGACCGAGATCTGCCGACGAGATCCGCCAAGCTCCCGTGCCGCCCTGGAAACGAGCCTGCGGAAAGATGTCCGCGACCCAGGCCTCGATGTTTCGAAGCGCCTCCCGGTTGACCTCCTGAAAGAAGCCGCCGCCGATGATGTTGGCGATCTTCCCTCGCCTGCCGTTGGCGACCGCGACTGGAGTGGCCATCGGATCAGGCTGCGCCTTCACAGCCGGCAGGATGAGCTCGTACAGCCAGGTTGGCGCGGGCGCGAAGACGAACCAGTCCAGGCTCTCGGCGACCCGGTACTCCTTGCCGTCCAACGTGCGGCTAGGCGGGACGATGATGTACCCGCCCTTCCCGCGGACATCGATGCCGTCCGGAAGCTCCCCCGAGCTGGTCGTGACCGGCCGCTCAGGATCCCACGCGAAGAGAAGATGGAGCCCGCCGCCCGGCGTCTCGTGAGTATGCGTCGGGGGGACGCCGCCGCGACCGCGAGACAGGCTCTCCCAGGCCGCAAAGCCATCGGGGTGGTCGGCAGACTTCGGCCTGTCCGGATCGAGCGCCCACACTCCTGTCGCCGGTCCGGTGGGGACGCCGATCATCGCCGCGGGCCATTTTCCCCACCAGCCGCGGATCACAGCCTCGTCCGTTGTCGCGTCCTTGAACCCGTGCTCGGTCAAGGGGCGCTTGTTCGCCGGGCTGCAGGGGAAAACGGGCCAGCCACGGGCCGCATAGAACAACGCATGGTCAACGAGGCGCTGACCTAGCGGCGGCGCGACCGCGAGATTGGCGCTCATGCGGCGCCTCCCCGATCGGCGTGCTCCGCCATCCAGCGCTCGGCGAAGGCTTCCGCCTCATCCGGGTCGCCGAAGGTCGCCAGCACGTCGAAGCCGTCTTGCCCCTCATGACGGAACAGCTCGACATCGTACACGAGTGAGCCGCCCTCCCCGCCGTGGTAGGCGGTGATGTCGATCCGAGGCATGGGCGGCTTGCTGGCGCCGCGGAAGGGAAGCACGGTCGCGCTCATCGCCGCACCTCCCGCGGCCCGAGGCCGGCGAGTTCGGCGACAAGCGCAGCAACCGCCGCCGAGACAGCGAAGCGGCGCGAAACGCGATTGATAATCAGGCTGGGGATGCTATTTTCGGAAGCGTCGATCGTCCCAACGAAGACAGCTTCCGAAGCCTGCCGGCGTCCCACCGCCGCGCAGGCTTCAAAGTATCTGGAGCCCATGGATCAAGCGGCCTCCAGACGCGAGGCTTCCCAGGCCTCGACATCTTCGCCCCGCCACCGAGTGCAGCCGGTCGACAGTTTGATAGGCTTCGGGAAGCGGCCATCGGCGACCCAGCGCCAGATGGTCTGCCGGACCACGCCGAACCGCGCAGCCAGGTCCGTGTCACTGAGGTATGTCGTCATTTCTCGCCTCGCGTCGTTATCTGACGCGGACGAACGTGAGGCGGAAGAACGCCCGGCGCTTAACCAGCGGTGGGCGGTTTCTCAATCTTGCTCGCGATCCATTTCACCGTCTCCGACGCGCCAACCCTCTCGCGGATGATTGTCGCGACGGCGTTTTTGCTCAGGCAAGGCCGTTGTTGCCAAACGTGATCTGCCGCGAGCTGCCAAGCGGATGCTTTCGCCCTTCCGCTTTCGGACCTCTCTGCGTTCGCTTTGTCGCGCGTGCGCTGCAGATATTCCCTCTGCTTGGTCCCGGTAGAAAGAGCAGCTTGCGTCGCGAGGCTCCACACGAGCTCTCCGCGCTGCTCAAGTTGGCGCAGGCTCATTATCGCCATCCCAACGCCGTCCGTTTCAGCCCGCCGCCGGATCATCATCAGTCGCGTGCGCACGAAAGCGGGATCGCTGCTTGAGCGGCAGAAGAAGGCCCAGGCGGGATCTGCATCATCGAACCTTGCGGCATACTGTTCGATGATCGCGGGCAATCCCGGAGCTTCGGCGAACTTCCTCTCGAGAGCCGCGAGGTGAACCCAAAATGCCTCTGCGACAACCTCCATCAGGACCTCCGCCCCAGCCTGAAGACCTTCGCCCCCGCCGCCCCGCTCAGGAACCGGCTCCAGGCGTCCATCATGACCCGCCGCTTCTCGACCATGTCGGACCGACGATAGGCGCGTTCGACCTCGGAGCCGACGCTGTGCGCCAACGCGATCTCAGCCATGTCGCGCGGGTACTCAGTCCGCTCAGCTGCCCAGTCGCGGAAGGTCGATCGTAGGCCGTGCGGGACGGCTGGACGCCCGCTGCGCGGGTCCAGATAGCCGGGCCGCCCGGCGGCGACCTCAGCCTCTTGCATACGGCGCATGACGGCTGAGAGCGACATGTCGGACAATGGCCCGCCACGTACTGCGGCGAACACGTAATCGGAGCCGTCGATCCGCGGCAACGTCTCGAGAAGCTCCGCAGCGGCGTCAGACAGCGGGACGCGGTGCTCGGCTCTCATCTTCATGCGCGCGGCCGAGATGATCCAAAGCCGCTTCTTCAGATCGATCTCGCTCCACACGGCGCCGCGGACCTCGCCAGAGCGGGAGGCGCAAAGGGCGAGGAACTCGAGCGCGCGCGTCGCCATACCGTCCCGGCGCCGGAGCTCGGCGAACCAGGTCGCTGCGTCGTCCAGCGCCAGCGCCGGCTGGTTATCGACCTTCGCCACCTTCCCAGGTTTCGGAAGGACAGCCTCAAGGTTCCCCTTCCACCGGGCGGGATTGTCGCCGACGCGATGCCCCGCGACCGTCGCCCAGTTGAGAATGGACTCGATACGCCCGCGCAGGCGAGAGGCCGTCTCCGTCTTCACGGTCCAGATGGGCTCCAGCACCCTAAGCATGTCCTGCAGGGCGATGTCGGACACGAGCATGCCGCCGATCAGCGGCGTGGCGTAAACGTCGATCGTCGCCCGCCATTGCTTGCGGTGCTTCTCGTTCCGGAACTCGGCGAGCCTCTTCTCGAGGTAGCGCTCGACCGCATCGGCGAACGTCAGGCCTCGTGCGTGGGCGGCTGCCAGAGACGCTCTCGCCGCCATCTTCTCGAGGACCGGATCCACGCCAGCTGCGATCTTCTCGCGGACCTCGCGCGCCTTGTCGCGCGCCGCCGCCAGCGTGACGTCCGGATACCCGCCAAGTCCGATCTCCCGGCGCCGGCCGCCCGCCCGAATACGCAGCAGCCAGCTCTTGGCCCCGTTCGGCGTGACCTGCACGGCGAGCCCCGAGACGCCTCCAACGGCATGAACGGTCGGGAACCGCCCTCCCCCGTGAGCAAGACGTTTCACGTCCAGAGCAGAGAGCTCGCGCGCCTTCTTCGGCATAGGCCGCCCGTTCGATTCCGGGTCCGTCCGCCATCGACTAAAAAGCCGACCCGCCAACCTACCCGCCCAACGCTTTGTGATTGTATGCGACAGGGAGCGACGGCATGCAACGACGGCGCGGCGCTATCCCTTCAATTTTGAACAGGTATGCGACGGGGTGAGACAGGCGGAGACAGGAAGATGCCTTCCTCCGTCTCCGCCACATTCTTCAGCCTAGGCGCTCTAGGGCGAGGCTGCCGTCACAGCCCGGAAGAACTGTCGCTGTTCTCCCGACGTCGAACCGGCGACGCACTGAAAGGCGGTGCTGATCCGAGTCGGTCGCCCGGACGCGCAATCGGACGTGAGGGGGTCCTGTCGGCGGCGCTGCGGATCGGTAGCTGATGACCCAATTGGGCGATTGTCCCGGGCTCTCGGCACGGCTCGCCGAGGCCACAGACGACATCGCAAGGCTGGAGCCGCCGCCCAGCGAAGCCGGTGCGCCGAGGGCCGGTCATCCGCTGATGGCGAAGATCGCGAGCCGGATGCGGGGCCCTGCCCCTCGTCTTTCGGCCATCGACGCCGTTCAGAAAACCGCGCCGCACGTGAACCGCCGCACTTCGGCTAGCCGCATTCAGCGCGCCTGTTCAAGTAATATTCCCAGTTCCCGGCCGTCCAGACGCTGTACAACGGCCGATGCTGACACGCGAGGCTCTTCATCCGTGGATCGCTGCGCATCATCGCAGCCAATGGAAGCCAGGCGAGGTTCTGCCTGTAGACTTGCGATACGGCGCTATCGAACCCCGCGATCCCGTTGATCTGGTACACCACGACGGGATCCTCGGCGGCCGAGACCATCAGGTCGATCAACCTTGGCAGCGCGCCGCCATTCGTTTCGCGAAGGGCGCGATTTCCGTTCGCTTCCGCAATGGCATCGACCAGGACCAGGGCCTGCGTGGCGAAAAGGCTGTACTCCAGAGCTCGCCCGCCCCGCTTCATCTCACGCGGCAGCGCTCCGTCGGCGTCGACTCGCTCCAGCATCCCAGCCGCGACTGAAACGGCGTGATCCAGATAGGACCTGTCATTGAGCGCGACCGCCGCCGACGCTAACGCCGCCGCTCCCCATGCATCGATGTTGTTGTCGTACGGCTTCATGTCCATGAATGACTTGATCCGGTCCGCCAGCTGCCGGATCCATCTCTCGATCTCTTCGGACTCGTGGCGCGACCCAGGATAGCCCTCCGTCGCATTCTGGCTGCTGGACTTGAGGATCGCGTAGGCGAGGATTGGCGGGGTCGCATAGAGGCGAACCCCGCCTGTTTCGTTCCACTCGGTCGACTTGAGGAACGTTCCCTGCCGCGCGAAGGACAGTATGTGAGCGAACGCGCATGACGCCGCCGCCCCCGCGACGCCGGTCCTCTCCGCCGC
>JAEZHP010000012.1 GCA_023416515.1 Pseudomonadota bacterium
CGCGCCAGTCTCTGGGCCCCCTCCGTCAGCGCTTCGCGCTGCCACCTCCCCGTTCCGGGGAGGAGCTAGTCACATCAACCCCAGCGCCCGCAGACTCGCATGGCCGCTGCGCCCAACGATGACGTGATCGTGAAGGGCGATCCGCAGGTGCCGCGCCGCGTCGGCGATGTCCTTGGTGATCGCAATGTCCTGCGGGCTCGGTCGCGGGTCGCCGGAAGGGTGGTTGTGGACGATGATGAGGCCGGTCGCCTGATAGTCGAGCGCGCGGCGGACGATCTCGCGGACATAGACGGCGCTCTCGTCGACCGAGCCCTCCCACATCGGCTCGTCGCGGATCAGGCGGTTCTTCGAATCGAGGAACAGCACCCGCACCCGCTCCACCGCGAGATGGGCCATGTCCGCGTGGAGATAGTCGAGCAAAGCCTGCCACGAGCCGAGGATCGGCTGTTCGGCGATCTCGGAGCGAAGCAGTCGAAGCGCCGAGGCCTGGGCGATCTTTAGGGCGGCGACCTGACCTTGGGTCAGTCCCGCGCGTTCCAGCGCCTCATGGTCGGCCGCGAGGAGCCGTCCGAATCCGCCGAACCGATCGATCAACTGCTTGGCGAGCGGCTTCGTGTCGCGGCGCGGCATGGCGAGGGCGAGGAGATATTCGACGAGCTCATGGTCGAGCAGGGCGTCGGGTCCACCCTCGGCCAGACGCTGCCGGAGGCGCGCGCGGTGGCCGCTATGATCGGTGATCGGTGGGCGCTCGTCCATTCCGGTCCCCGGCTTGCCTGAGCCTGTCGAAGGCCCTTCCTTCTACTGTTCGCATTGGAAGCAGAAGGAGAGGGCTTCGACAAGCTCAGCCAAGCCGGCTGAATCGAGCACCTGCCTGAAGCCGCGCCATGTTGACTCGAATCTCCCCCCTTCCTAAAGGGGCCGCGCCTTGGCGGGCTCGCCGCTTGGCACATGCGCTTGGCCGCTTGGACGCCCTCAACAGGCGCTTTCACGGAGAAGCGGATTGCCCAGCAATGAGCCCGGACTGGATCCCCTCGACGAGGACGCCCGCCTGAACGCGCTTGATGAGCGTTTGCGGCGTGCGCGAACCGAAGAGGCGAGCAGGTCTGGTGAAGGACGCGACAAGGGCGATGACGATTATCGCCTGGGTATGCGGGTCCTCTCCTACCTGATCGGCGGGATTGTTGGAGGTGCGGTGGTCGGTTGGACGCTCGACTGGCTGCTCGGCACCTCTCCCTGGCTCCTGATCGTGATGACGGTTCTTGGAATCGTCAGCGGGTTCAGGAACATCATCAGGCTTTCCAGCAAGCGCCCGTAACTCCGCGGGCGCTTGGCGCACGATTTTAAGACGGAACCGACTGAGCATGGCCGAAGAATCGACCGCGATCGACCCGATGCACCAGTTCCAGGTGCAGACGATCGCCGACCTCTTCCGCATCGGCGACACTCCGATCGCCTTCACCAACAGTGCCGCCTGGATGATCGCCACGGTCGTCCTGCTGTGGCTGTTCATGCTTGGCGGCATGAAGCAGTCGGTGGTGCCCGGCCGCTGGCAGATGATGGTCGAGGGCTTCACCGGCTTCGTCACCAAGATGCTTGACGAGAGCATCGGCAAGGGCGGGCGCAAGTACCTGCCCTACGTCTTCTCGCTGTTCATGTTCATCCTGTTCGCCAACCTCCTCGGGATGCTCCCGCTGGGCCTGGTCGGGCTTCATCCTTTCACCTTCACCAGCCACTTCACCGTGACCGGCGTGCTGGCGATCATGAGCTTCTCGATCGTCCTGATCGTGGGCTTCTGGAAGCATGGCCTGAAATTCTTCAGCCTGTTCGTGCCGCACGGCACGCCGTTCCTGATGATCCCGCTCATCTTCCTGATCGAGCTGATCTCGTTCCTGTTCCGGCCGTTTTCGCTCGGTCTCCGACTGTTCGTCGCGATGACCGCGGGCCACATCCTTCTGAAGGTGCTTGCCGGCTTCGTGATCAACTCGACCAATGCCGGCGCGATCTATGGCCTTGGCATCGGCATCCCGAGCTTCGCCCTGATGATCGGCATCTCGGCCCTGGAAGTCCTGGTTGCCGGCATCCAGGCTTACGTCTTTGCGCTGCTCACGTCGCTGTACATCCACGACGCCGAGCATCTGCACTGAGTTTTCAATACGTTGGTTCCACCTGTTATTTGAACATCTGAGGAGTAATTGAAATGGACGCAGAAGCAGCGAAGCTCATTGGCGCCGGTCTCGCGGCGATCGGCGCGGGCATGGCCGCGATCGGCGTTGGCTCGGTCTTCGGCAGCTTCCTTGAGAGCGCCCTGCGCAATCCGGGTGCGGCCGACGGCCAGCAGGGCCGCCTGTTCATCGGCTTCGCCGCCGCTGAGCTTCTCGGCCTGCTCGCCTTCGTCGTGGCGATGATCCTGATCTTCGTCGCCTAACTGACGCCGGTTCGGGGCGGCCTCGCGCCGCCCCGCACAGGTGATTGGAAACAGAGCGCCAATGCCTCAAATCGAGCAACTCGCCGAGATCTACGGATCGCAGATCTTCTGGCTGCTGGTCACGTTCGGCATCGTCTACCTGGTCATCGGCCGCGGCATGGCCCGCAAGGTCGTGGACACGGTCGAGCTTCGTGACCGCACGGTCGCCGATGACCTCGCCACCGCCGAAGCCGCGCGCGCCGCGGCCGATGCGGCCGAGGAGCAGTGGCGGGCGCAGGAAAATGCCGCTCGCGAGCAGGCCAAGCGCAAGCTGGCCGAGGCGCGTGCGGCCGGCGCCAAGGCATCCGAGCAGCGCCTCGGCGCTGCCAATGCCGAGCTCGACAGCAAAGTGAGCGAGGCCGAGGCCCGCATCGGCGCCGCTCAGCAGTCGGCGTTGACCGAGATCGGCGCGGTCGCTGCCGACGCCGCTCGAGACATCGTCCGCCGCGTTGCCGAGACCGAAGTCGAAGAAGCCGAGGCCCGCGCGGCCGTCGAAAAGGTGCTGCATGGCTGAGGCCCCGTCCGGCGACGCTCTCGTCGCTTACAATCTGTCCAACGCCGACAAGCTCCAGGACTCGCCCCACACGGGTGGCGAGGCGCTGACGACCGAGGCTGGTGGCGTCGGCCACGACAACCACCCCGATCCGTCCGTGGCCGGGATCCTCGACGCGACCGTGTTCGTGTCGCTCGCGATGGCGGTGTTCATCGGGATCCTGATCTGGAAGAAGGTCCCCGGCCTGATCGTCGGCGGCCTCGACAGGCAGATCGCCGCGATCCGAACGCGCCTCGAAGAGGCCAAGGCGATCCGCGCCGAGGCCGAGGCGCTTCGCGACGAATATGCGCGCAAGCTGGCGAGCGTCGAGACCGAAGTCGCCGGAATGATGAGCCAGGCCGAGCATGAGGCGCAGGCCATCCTCGCCAAGGCCGGCCAGGACGCGGAGGCGCTCGTCGCCCGCCGCACCCGCATGGCCGAGGACAAGATCGCCGCCGCCGAGCGCGCCGCGGTCGACGAAGTTCGCGCCCGAGCCGCCCAGGCCGCGGCTGCCGCCGCCGAGCAGCTCATCCGCGAGCGCCTCGACGCGGGCCAGGATCGCAAGCTGGTCGACGACGCCATCCAAGGCCTCGGCCGCCCACACTAAGGTCCCGGCTCGCTCGGGAAACGTAATCGCCGCAGGCGGTGGAGGGGCCCGCGCATTTCGCCGGGCGTTTAGGGTTAAGCGCAATTAGGTGAGGGTTCGG
>JAEZHP010000025.1 GCA_023416515.1 Pseudomonadota bacterium
CCATTGGCGAGGCCGCCGGCGCCGCCGATCCCCTCCGCCGCAAGCCGGGCGAGGCCGGTGACAGTGGTCGGCGCCCCTTCGGACGCAAGGTTGACGGAACCGCCCTGGCCGCGCCCGCCGGTTCCGCCGGTGGTTCCTGACCCACCGGCGACTCCGCCGCGCCCGCCCTCGCCGACCGCATCGACGTCGAGCGAGGCGAGGGTCATTTCGCCGTCGCTGACGCCGCCGGTGGCCGGGCTCTCCCCGCGGGTCGTTACCGAGACGAAGGCGCTGCCGAAGCCGTCGCCGCCACTGGCACCGTTCTGGCCGGTGTCGCCGCCGCCGCCGGCACCGCCGATTCCGCGCCCGTCGATCCGAACGGCGCCGAACTGGATCGCGCCGCCGCGCCGCTGAGCCTGGAGGACCACGGTCCCGCCCGCGCCGGTGCCGCCGGCACCCGGCTGGACCGAGGCCTGGCCAACGCCGCCGTTTCCACCCCGCCCCTGAGCCGTCAGCGTGAGGCCGGCGCCGGTGATCGACGATCCTGCCGTACCCGAGCGCGCGGTGATCGAGATCCCGCCGGCGCTGCCGTTGCCCCCGTCGCCGCCCGGTCGGGCGAAGGTCGTGCCGCCTTGAGCGCTCGTATCGATGCTGCTGCCGTCGGCGAGCTGGATGCTGCCGTCCTGGGCCTGGAGAATGACTCCGCCACCGATGGCATCGCCGCCGCCGGCGCCGTCGCCTCCGAAGGCGCGGGTGTCGATCGAGGTCGCGCCGCCGAGATTGATCTGGCCGGTCCCGACATCGACCCTCACCGCGCCGCCACGGGCCAGCCCGGGCGCGACATCGCCGAAATGGGTGCCGACCCGCGCATCTGTGGCGAGCCGAGTCGTGCCTGTGACGTCGATTCGGCCGCCGGTTCGAGTTTCGAGAGTGACGCTGCCGCCGGTCGCCGTGGTCGAAGTCGTGCCATTGCTCGGCTGTGAGGTTGCTCGGGCGGTTGCCTGGAGGTTGCCCGCGACGGTGATCGAGCCGCCTTGGCTCGACGCGATCCGAACGCTGCCGCCGAATCCCGATCCGGCCACATCCGGGATTGCCTCGATCACGGTGCCCCGCCCGTCGGCGCTGGCCTGCAAATTTCCGCCGACCGTGATCGTGCCGCCGGTGGCAAGAACCTGCGCCGTGCCGCCGATCGCATCCGCGTAGATGTCGCCCAGGACCGGGATGCTGGTGATCCCGGCCGCATCGACAAGAGCGCTTCCGGTGACTTGCACTCGGCCGCCGTTGAGCGCCTCGATCGTCGCGATGCCCCCGGTGGGATCAAGCGGATTCGAAGGGTCGCGCGCGACCAAGGCAAGGTTTCCGCCGATCTGGATCACCGAGCCGTCGGCACTGACCGAAGCGGAGCTTCCGGCGATGAGCGAGAGGTCCTGCTGGTAGGTGCCGGTACCGGTGGCGGACGCATTGTGGCTCGAGAAGCCGATGACGTCCGAGGTGAAAGTGCCGTCGCCGAGCGACAGGGTCGCGGGGTTCCCCGCACCGCCGCCGAGTGAGAAGGCAGACAGGATGATCGCGCCATTCTCGACAGTCGCGCTGAGGGCGCTGTCGTAGCCCACGGTTCCGCCGACCAGGGCGGTGATCGCGAGATCCTCCGACACCGCCGCCATATAGATATTGTGCCGGTCGGCGCCGCCAGTGCTTGCAGGGCCGCCGGTCCGCCCGGTGTGGACGAGCGGGGTCGCCACCGTCGTGCCCTGGGTCACGAAGATGTCGAACAGGCCGCTATTGTGGCGGACGACGGCGCTGTTCGCGGCGACGTAGGCGGTCGAGCCGTTGGTGAGGACGCTGCCACCATGTTCGACCCGCGGCGCCGCGATCAGCACATAGCTGCCCTCCTGGAGAGCGGTGATCTGCGATCCAGGGAGAGTCACGACCGAGGCCCCGGGCACGCCGGGCTGGAAATCGATGGCGCCGGTTGCATCGATGAACTGGCCCGCCGGGGACACGACCGGATCGAGAGTGGTGAGGATGAGCCGCCCGACGTCGAACACAGCGGTGCCGCCGATGATGATTCCGTTGGGCGCCGAGAAAGCGACCGTTCCGCCCGGAACGGAGCCGACCCGGCTCAGCACCGTCCCGTCGAACTGGACCCGGCCCTGCGCCAAAATCCGGTTCAGAACCGCAAAGCCGGGTGCGCCCGTGAAGGTGGCGGTGGTCCCCGCCGGCTGGAAGATGATGGGATCGCCGAAGGTGAGCGGGCGCCACGCGATCACCGCGCTCGGCGAGGTGACGTTGACGTTGGTCTGGCCCGGAGGGGTCGTGATCGTCGCGGTGCCATGAGTGACGGTCGACGTCGCGTCGAACGACTGAGCCGCGGCCTCGCCCGAGGCCAGCACCGCGCCGGCGGCGCATCCGATCATCAGCATGCGCCGCGCGGCCTGCGCGCGGCGGGACGAAGCGGAGGTGAGTGCCGGGATCATCGTGACCTCCATGGCCACAGCCTTGTGGTGAACGAGACGAGCAGGCGGGGATCGGGGGTTTCGGCGAGGAAGCCGGCGCGGGTCAGCGGCACCGCCAGGGTGAGGTCGGCCTGAGCGCGATTGCCCAGGATCGCCCTGATTCCGCCGCCGGCCGACTGGAGCTCGTCGCCGAAGCCGACCAGCGCGGCCTGGTCCTCATTGCCGACCCATGCGGCGTCGAAGAAGAGATAGGGCTGGACCGCGAGATCGTCCTCGGATTGCGGCGCCAGGCGGCCGAAGCGAAGCTCCGCCTGGATCCCCGCACCCCGGTCGCCGGCGAGGGTGGCGGGATCGTAGCCGCGTCCGACCGTATAGTTGCCGGCCGAGAATTCCTCGAACGCGAACAGCGGATCGGACGCGGTTTGGGCGGCTCCGCCCAGATAGAAGCTGACATTGCGAACCAGGCGAAACTCGCCCTTCGCCTCGGCGCGAAGGACGGTCGCGTCCGGCCGCCCCTCAAGCCGGCTCGGCGGCACCCTGCCCGGTGCGGTGCAATCGGAGAAATCGGCGTTGCAGCCGTCGCTCGCGCCGAGGCCCGGGAGCCCCTGCCGGACCTCGACTCCCGCTTCGAACCGCCAGCGCGGCCCGAGCGGATCGATCGGCTGGCGCGCACGCCGCGGCGCGACCGCCTCGAAGCCGAGGCGGCCGAACAGGATCCGCAGCCGGTCCTCGCTGAATGGAAGAGCGGCGAAATCCACTTCCTGGTCGACGATGTCGAGGCCGACGGTTCCGCGAAGCGTCGAGCGAAGCGTCCGAACGAAGGGATAGCTCGCCTCCAGGGTCGCGTAGAGCGTCCGCGACTTGATGTTGAGCGCGGGGTCGAACAGCTGGGGCTGCGCCCAGCTGTAGGTGAGCTGGCCGCCGATCTGCAGCCCCTGCCCGCCCACTCGAAAATCATGGGCGAGCTGAACGGTCTGCTGCTCGACGAAGTCGGCGGTGGTGTAGAAGGCCAGGGTCGTGCGGTCGCCGAGCCCGGTCAGGCCATAGACTTGACCGCGCAGAAGTGCGCCGCCGCGACCGACCGCCTCCGACCCGTAATTCTGAAGGTTGAGGTCGATAAGGCCCGGAAGGCGAACGACCGTCACTTCGCCGACCACTTCGCCCGGGACGGTTCCCGCCGGGCGTAAGGCGAGCCGCACATTCGTACCCGGAAGGTCGCCGGCAAGAAGCAGGTGGCGTTCGGCGACGCGGGTGTTGAACACCTCCTGGGTGGTCAGCGGCTCGAGATAGCGCGCTATCAGGCGCTCGTTGCGCCCGGCGTCGCCGCGCACCCGAAGGCCGACCAGCTTCGCCATCAGCACCCGGAAGCGGACCACGCCGTTGTCGATCCGCTGCTCCGGAACCTCGACCGCGGCGATATAGCCGGCATCGCGCAGGATCGAAGCGGCCCGGTCGCGGATCAGGCAGATCACCGACAGCGGCTGCTCCTGCCCGACATATTCGGCATAAGCGGGGCGAAGATCGGCTTCGCCGAGGCCGCGAAGGTCGGCGAACTCGGCGCCGGTCAGTGTGAATCGGATCGCGGCATATTCCGGCCGATCGAGAGCGCAGGGGCGGCGCTCGAGCTCGCCCTCGACATCGAGCCGCGCCCGCTCGTCGCGCGGCTGCGGCCTCAGAGTCCCTTCGAGCTCTCCCCGAGTGGGCGGAGTGGGCGGTTGCGATTGGGCCGGTGCGGCCGTCGCGGCGAAGGCAGCGAGAAGCGCTGATGCCGACAAAAGGGAAAGCCGTTTCTTGCCGAGTCGTGGCGACGGCACAAACTCTTGCCCAGCGTCGCGCATCGGCCCGGCTCCCCTCCGTTATGGCCTGCTCCGGTCACCGTCTGCCGACGGCAACGCCTTGCAACAGAAACCATAACTCCCGGCCGCCCGCAAGCGCGCCGCGGTCCGCCGTGGGACGTCAGCGCCGCTCGGCGAGCGCGCGCTCCCAGGCGAGCGCGTCGGCGATGATCGTATCGAGGTCGTCGCGCCTGGGGCGCCAAGGCAAGGTCGCGAGGATTCGGCTGTTGTCCGCAACGAGCGAGTCGGGGTCGCCCGGGCGGCGCGGCTCGAGCTTTCGCTCGATCGTCATGTTGGTGACCCGGTCGACCGCGTCGAGCACCTCGAGCACCGAGAAGCCGCGGCTGTAGCCGCAGTTCATGAGGTAGCTGTCGGATGGTGTCGCGATCAGCTTCTCTAGCGCGTCGACATGGGCGGCGGCGAGGTCGCTGACATGGATATAGTCGCGGATTCCGGTGCCGTCGGGCGTGTCGTAATCGGTTCCGAAGACCGAGACATGGCTTCGCTTGCCGGTCGCCGCCTCGACCGCGACCTTGATGAGATGGGTCGCGCCCGCGGTCGACTGGCCCGAGCGGCCCTTCGGATCGGCTCCGGCGACGTTGAAGTAGCGAAGCGCGCAGAAGTTGAGCGGATGGGCGAAGGCGACGTCCTTCAGCATCCGCTCGGTCATCAGCTTCGACCAGCCATAGGGATTGATCGGCTCCTGGAGCGCATCTTCCGTGATCGGCACCTGGTCCGGGATCCCGTAGGTCGCAGCCGTCGAGGAGAAGATGAAGTGCCTCACTCCGCAGCGCACTGCGCTCTCGATCAGCGCTCGGCTGTTCGCGGTGTTGTTGTGATAATATTTGAGCGGGTTCTCGACCGACTCGGGAACGATGATTGATCCCGCGAAGTGCATGATCGCGCCGACCTTATGGTCGCGAAGCATCTGCTCGACCAGCGCCTGATCGCCGACATCGCCGCGAACCAGCGTCGCAGCATCGGGAACCGCCCAATCGAAGCCGGTCGACAGATTGTCGATCACCACGACCGGCCAGCCGGCATCGATCAGGGCGAGCACTGCGTGGCTGCCGATATAGCCGGCGCCGCCGGTGACGAGCACGGTAAGCTTGTCGCTCATTTTCACTCCCGAAGAACGAATGCCGCGTCCCGATGGCACAGCGCCGCTCGGGCCTCCAGCGCTTACTGTTCTACTGTTCGGAGTTCTGCCCGGCGCCCTGGTCTTCGGCCTGGTTGCCCTGCGGAGCGACCGCCTGGGCCTCGATCGCTCGCGGTTCGAGGGAGCAGCGCCCGGCGCGGGCCTGGACGACCCGGAACAGCGCACGCTCCCGCGATGACCGCTCGAACTCGGCGAGATAGAAGCGCTCCGCCTCGGGATCGCCGGCCGCGACCATCGTCGCGGAGCGGTCGATCGAAGTCCGGCAGGCGCCGATCACCGCGCCCACCACCGCCTCGGCGTCATCCTGGGAGCGGGACAGGCGATAGGCCCAATTGTGGATGCACTCGTCGCGCGCCACCGCCTGCTGATAGGCATCGGCCGGAGCGACCTCGCGGAACGGCGGCGGCGGCGAACAGATCTGCTGCCGATCGGCGGTCCAGCCGACCGGCTCTCCAGTGCACGCGCCGAGAAGCGCGACGAGCGCGATCGCCGCGATTCGGCGGGGAAGCGGACGGGAGCAAGCGGGCGGCATCTCGCCGAGAGCAAGATGCGATGCCACGCCCCGACACAAGCGGCGCGCTCGGCCTGTCCCAGAGCGGCGCAGTGATTCGGCGAAAGCTTAGTTGAGCTGAGCGGGAGCCCAGGCAGGCCTGATCTCCTGCCCCGCCGAGCGCAGCCGCTCGACCTCGGCGATCTCGGCCCGGACCGCCGCAATCCGCTCGCTCCAGCGGGGATGGGTGCCGGCGAGCAACGAGCCGCGGCGCGGAGCCACCCGGGTCCACACGCGAATCAACGCTTCGGGATCGTAGCCGGCGCGGGCGAGCAGATAGACTGCGAAGCGGTCGGCTTCGCTCTCCGTCGCGCGGGTGAGGCGCGCGTTTCGTCCGAACTGCTGGAGCAGGCCGCGCTCGATCCCGGCCGAGTTGAGGCGGGCCCGGTGGCGAAGGATGTTGTGCGCCAATTCGTGGGCGATCAGCCCGGCGAGCTCCTGATCATCCGCAGCCGCGACGAGCGCCGAGGTCAGCTGAACGTAGCGGCCGTCAGCGAGGGCGTTGAGGCCGGCCGAGGGCAGCACCTGGAAACGACTCGCGCAGCCAAGCGCCGCCTGCACGTCGACCCGTTGGTCGGTGCCGCCGCGGCGGATCGCGAGCCGCGCGTTCCCGTCGCTGAATGCGCGTTCAAGCGCGTCGATGATTCGCTCGGTCGGTTGGAAGCTGTTCTCGGCGCCGTCCGGGGCGCGGGGCAGCGGCACATCGTCGGCGGCGAGAAGGACGTCGTTCCGCTGCAGCCCCGCCCGGGCGGCGGGCCCGTCGGCGACCAGCGCCACAACGGCGGGCCCGGCGGCGAGGCCTGTCCGGGCCAGGGCACGACGGTCGGCGCCGCCATATTGGGAGAGGTCGTGGATCGCGAATCCCGAATGATATTGCCGGGTTGCGCACAGATCGCTCGCCGCGACAGCGAGCCTGTGGCCGGCCGTCAGAACCCGCTCGTCCATGCGCCACAGGGGCTCGGAAGGCGGCTGAGCGGGGCTTGCAACGGCTGCACCGGCGACTAACATAAGTAATGCCGCGCCAAGAGCGGCAATAGTGGTTCCAAGGCGCCTGAACATCGCTTCACCTGTTTCGCAGAAGCAACAGCCAGGCGCCAGAGCGTGTGTATTCCGCCACTTTTTTGCGCCTCACCCTTGACTTGGCAGGGCAGGCTGGGGCAGGGACGAGGCAACCAACGGTCCGGGTGATCGGCCGTGCCGTTAGGTCGCCTAAAGGGGAGATCATTTGATGAGTATTCGTAAGATCGCGTTGGTCGCCGCGCTGGGCACGTCCCTGGCGAGCGCGCCCGTCGTCGCTCAGACTTCGGCGCTCCCGAGCCAGCCGGCTCGTGCCGCTGCGACGCTCAACCAGGCCAATGGCCAGTGGGAACCGTCGACCGAGACCTATGTCGTCGCCTTCTTCGCGCTCGTCGCGATCGGCCTCGGCCTCTACTTCGCGTTCGTCGACGACGACGAGAATCCCCCCGTCAGCCCGTAAGCGGCTCGGGTAGATCCGAATCGAGAGTGGCGGCTTCGGCCGCCACTTTTTTTATGTCCGTCGCACACGCGGCGGATTAACGCTTTCTATGGCAGCACGGGCTTAGACAGGCGCCTTCTCCACGGGAGCGGGCGCAGCCAAGTGCAACGAGTCCATCTGATCGCCGCGGCGCGACCCAATTTCATGAAGGTGGCGCCGCTCTGGCACGCCCTCACCCGCTCGCGCGCCTTCGCGCCGACGCTGATCCACACCGGCCAGCATTATGACCCGGCCATGTCGGATTCGATCCTCGCCGATCTCAAGGTGCCTGCGCCCGCTCATCATCTCGGAATAGGCTCCGGCCTCCACGGCGAGCAGACAGGCCGGGTGATGATCGCCTATGAGCAGGTCGCCATCGCCGAGCGCCCCGATTGGCTGGTCGTCGTCGGCGACGTCAACTCCACCCTGGCCTGCGCGCTGGTCGGCGCCAAGCTGCGCATTCCGACCATCCACCTGGAGGCCGGCCTTCGAAGCGGCGACCGGGGAATGCCCGAGGAGATCAATCGGATCGCCACCGACGCCGTCGCGGACGTGCTGTGGACCCCGTCGCCCGACGGCGATGCCAATCTCCTTGCCGAAGGCATCCCCGAAGAGCGCATCACCCGGGTCGGCAACATCATGCTCGACAGCTTCGAGATGATCCGCGGCCGAATCGACTCGGCGCCCTCGCCCGAGAGCTTCGGAGTCGGTCCGCGCTACGGGCTCGTGACCCTTCACCGTCCCTCGAACGTCGATTCGCCCGAGCGCTTGCGCCGGCTCGTCGATGCCCTCGTCGACATCCAGGCCGAGCTACCGCTGCTCTTCCCGGTGCATCCCCGAACCGCGGCTCGGCTCGAGGCGACGGGGCTCGACCGCCGCCTCGCCGCCGCCGGCGTCCGCTGCACCGAGCCGGTTCCCTACATTCAGTTCATGCGCTTCCTGACCGGCGCGGCGGCGGCGATCACCGACAGCGGCGGCGTCCAGGAAGAGACCACTTATCTCGGCATTCCCTGCCTCACGCTTCGCGAGAATACCGAGCGCCCGATCACAGTGGATGAGGGCACCAACAGGCTCGTCACTCCGGACACGTTGCTCCCCGAGCTGCGCGCCTCGCTGTCGGCGGAAACCCGTCCCTGCCGCCCGCAATTCTGGGATGGCGGAGCGGCAGAACGCTGCGTCGCCGACCTGCTTCGACGCGGGGCGGCAGCCCGATCGGCCGAGCCTACGGCCGACGCGGCATGACGATCAGGAGCCGGTGAGGAAGGCCGCCTCGGCCTCGATCGCCTCGCGAACCGGCCCTTCTTCGAGCGAGTCCGCGAGGCTCCGGTAGCGGCCGGCGCGAGTGCCGCTGTCGAAATAACGCCGAGCACTGCCGGACGTGACCAGGGTGGTCTCCCATTCCGCCGCGGTGCGATCGAAGGCGAGACAATAGTCGACCATCGCCGGGCTCGGCTCGGCCGCGAGCTCGTCGAAACATTGCCTTCCGTAAAGCGAGGCGCCTGGGAAACCCGCGCTTCGAAGGATCGTCTCGAATTCCGAGGCAGCGGCGCTGGCGAGCGATTCGTCGAGGATCCTTCGGGGAAGGCTCTTGTGCTCGATGGGCCCCTCGCGGACCCAGGCTGCCGCCTGACCCCGCTCCGGCTTCAACATCGTCAGCGTAGCCCCGCCTGCCGCAGCCGCGATCAGCACGAAGACCGCTGCAGCCGTCGCCCTGGTCCGCCTCGAGACAGCCGATCGGCGCGGGTGATAGGATTGCTTTCTTGGCGGCTGCCAAGGCCGGGATTTCTCGACCGCGCGCCCCGAATGGCGCGAGCGACGCCGCGGCTTGGCGGGGAGGGGTGCAAGGGTCCGGTCGTAGGCCGCGCGCCGCTCGGCGTCGCGAAGGATCCAGTAAGCGCAATTGAGGTCGGCCGCGCTCGGTGCACCGGGAGGAGTCGGCGCGTGGCGGTCCGGATGAAGCACCTTCATCCGCTCGAGATAAGCGGAGCGGATTTCCTCGGGACACGCGGTCCGCGTAAGCCCGAGCATGACGTAGAAGTCCGTCACGCCCTGCCTGCCCTGCGGTCGTTAGGTCTTGACATCGCTGCCGCGCCGCGCCCTTCGATCAGCCGTCAAATTCATCAATAGCGGCTGAAGCGCCGCAATCACAACAGGGTGCGCGGGATGAACAGCAGGAACGACGATCACATCGTCGTGGTGGGGCTCGGCTACGTCGGTTTGCCCCTCGCCTTGGCGCTGGCGAAGAGTTTCCGGGTCACCGGCCTGGACATCGATGCCGGCCGGATCGCGGAGCTTAAGCAAGGCCACGACCGCACCCGTGAGGTCGAGAGCGACGCGCTCACCGCCTCGACCATCGCCCTCACCTCCTCCGCCGACGAGTGCGGCGGCGCCGACATCTACATCGTCACGGTTCCCACCCCGGTCGATTCGAGCAACCGGCCCGACCTCGGCCCGGTCCTGTCCGCGACCCGCACCGTCGCCAGCCTTCTCGACGGAGCGCGCAAGCCGATCATCGTCTATGAGAGCACGGTCTATCCCGGGGTTACCGAGGACATTTGCGGGCCGCTGATCGAGGAGCTGACCGGGCTCAAGCGCGGCGAGCAATTCTACCTCGGCTACTCGCCGGAGCGGATCAATCCGGGCGACCGCGAGCATACCGTCGACCGGATCACCAAGGTGGTCGCCGGCGAGAATGAGGAAGTCACCGAGCAGCTCGCCTCGGTCTACGGAGTCGTCACCAGCGGGGGCATCTTCAAGGCAGCGTCGATCAAGACCGCCGAGGCCGCCAAGGTGATCGAGAACGCCCAGCGCGACATCAACATCGCCTTCATGAACGAGATCACCCAGATCTTCGCGCGGCTCGACCTTTCGATCTGGGACGTGCTGGCGGCCGCCGGCACCAAGTGGAACTTCCTGCCCTTCCAGCCCGGCCTCGTCGGGGGCCACTGCATCGGCGTCGATCCATATTATCTCAGCCACCGCGCGCAGGAGCTCGGAATCGAGCCCAACGTCATTCTCTCCGGCCGATCGATCAACGACGGCATGGGCGAATGGGTCGCCGACCGACTTCACGATCTCGCCGGACGCAAGGGCTCCGTCCTCGTCATGGGCCTCGCCTTCAAGGAGAATGTGCCCGACCTCAGGAACACCCGGGTCGTCGACGTGATCGGCCGGCTCAAGGAGCTCGGCCACGAGGTCACCGTCCACGATCCGCTCGTCGATCCGGCCGAGGCCCGCCACGAATATGATCTCGACGTCTCCACCGGCAGGCTCGAAGGCCGGTACGACGTCGTCCTCGTCGCGGTCCCCCACCAGGATTATGCCGATCTCGACGATTCGGCACTCGCCGGGCTTGTCGCCGAGAACGGCCTGCTCGCCGACCTCAAGAATCTCTATCGGTCGCGGGAGCTGGCGGGAATCCGCCGCTGGACCCTTTAGCCGAATCTTCGCCAACCAGCGAAGAACGCGGCGAAGCCCGCCTCAGAGCACGAAGTCCCCACCCGTCACGGTCGGGCAATTGTAGAGGATGATGTGGAGGTCGGCGATTCCGTCGCCGTTGACGTCGCCGAGCACGTGGGTGGTGTTGCCGATCGATTCGGTGCGAAGCTCGCCGGCCTTGCCCGAGAAGCTCGTGCTTCCGATCCAGGTGAAGGCGTGGTTGCCCGCCTCGTTGCTGTTGGCGTCGATCAGCGACAGGTCGATCCGGTCGGTGCCCGAGGCGAAGTCGTAGATGGCATCGCCCGAGCCCAGCGCGCTGTCGCTCGCGAATTCGAATCGGAAGGTGTCGGCGCCGGCACCGCCCTCGAGGAAGTCCTGGCCGCGGCCGCCGTCGAGGAGATCGTCGCCGCCGAGCCCGCGCAGATAGTCGCTTCCGCCGCCGCCGGTGAGGATGTTGGCTCCCTCATTGCCGGTGATGGTGTTGTCGCGGTCGCTTCCGGCGAGGTTGATGGCGTCGGTGCCGCCGCTGTTGGTGGTGGCGAGGAACTCGACATAAGAGCCGGTGCCGAGCCCATAGCTGACGCTGGTGTAGAGATAGTCGGCGCCCTCGCCGTCGCGCTCGATCACGACGTCGCCGATATTGTCGACGAAGTAGATGTCGCCGCCGGTGCCACCCTCCATCACGTCGGCGCCTTCGCCGCCGTCGAGAATGTCCGCCCCTCCGCGCCCATAAAGGCCGTCGTTCCCCCCGCCGCCGAACAACTCGTCATTGCCGTCAGCGCCGATGATCGATTGGGCCCAATCGTTGCCGTACAGCCTGAAGCCGGTCGTGCCGGAACTGTTCGTGGTCGCGAGAAGCTCTACTTCCAGCCCCGCCGCAAGCGAATAACTCACGCTCGCATAGATCTGATCCAGAGTTCCGCCGGTATCGACGACGATGTCGGACGCCTGGTCCACGAAATATTGGTCGCTGCCGAGCCCGCCCTCGAGCCGATCGGCTCCGGCGCCGCCATCCAGGCGATCGTTGCCGTCGCCGCCGATGATGACATTGTTCGCGCTATTGCCGGTGAGCGACTGGCCGGAGGCGAGGAGGCCGGTGAGGTTCTCGACGTTGGCCGGTAGCGTGTATGCCCCGTGGGTCGTCCTCACCTCGTCAATGCCCTCGCCGGCATTCTCGGTGACGGTCACGCCGAGGTTGCCGATCACATAGACGTCGTCGCCGATGCCGCCCGCCGCCGAGTAGAAGCCGCCGAGAATCGGGGAAACACCGGAAACATCGATGAGGTCGTTCCCGGCACCGGCGTCCACCACCACGGTGCTTGCCGATCCGGTCAGGAAGATCTGGTCGGCGCCGCCGCCGCTGCTCACCCGGTAGGCGCCGCTGCTGGTCGAGCGAAGCCGGATGAAGTCGGTGCTGTCCCCGGTGGTGAGGACGTCGCCGGAATTGAACTGCGAATCGCCGTCCAGGAACAGGCTTTCGATCGAATCATAGGTGATGGTCGACTGGAAGGTCCCGGCGCCCCAGACGATGTGCATCGAACCGCTCGTCCCGGTGCCGCTGACCGACCGGAACTTGGGAAGATTGCCGTTGCCGTCATTTGCGACGGTCAGGAGGTCGCTGCCGGTTCCGCCGAGCACGTTGATCGTGGAGCCCGGGGGTGTTGCCGGGATGATCTGGATCGAATCGTCTCCGCCGAGCGCGTCGACTGTCTCGTTCGTGACGGACGGATTGTTCTGGAGGGTATCGTTGCCTTCCGTCCCGGTCGTCATGACGTCACTCCTCGACCACCAGCTTCATCAAACGGTCGGCAAACTGCCGCACACGTCCTTGTAAAACAAGGGTAAGGCGGCACGGGATCCCGTGCCGCGCCTACAGGCGGTGATAGTCGCGGTACCAGTCGACGAAGCGCGGAATTCCGACGTCGATCGGGGTTGTCGGCTCGAAACCGAGGTCGCGCTGGATCGCGCTGATGTCGGCAAAGGTGTCGCGGACGTCTCCTGCCTGCATCGGCATAAGCAGCTTCTCGGCTTCGCGGCCGCACGCCTGCTCGATCAGGCCGATCATCCGCGTGAGCTCCTCCGACCGGTGATTGCCGATATTGTAGAGCCGGTGGGGATTGCGGCTTCCGCCGGCTTTTTCCTCGCCGTCGTCGGGCGGCGGATTGTCCAGCGTCGCCATCACGCCGCTGACGATGTCGTCGATGAAGGTGAAGTCACGGCGCATATTGCCTTCGCCGAACACCTCGATCGGACGTCCGTCGAGGATCGCCTTGGTGAAGATCCACATCGCCATGTCCGGCCGTCCCCACGGACCATAGACCGTGAAGAAGCGAAGGCCGGTCTGAGGGAGCCGGTAGAGGTTGGCGTAGGTCTCGCTGATCAGCTCGTCCGCCTTCTTGGTCGCGGCATAGAGCGACAGAGGGTGGTCGACCCGGTCCTCGACCCGGAACGGGAGATTCGTGTTGCCGCCATAGACCGACGAGGAGGAGGCGTAGACGAAGTGACTAAGGCGCCGATGCCGCGCCACTTCGACCATGTTGAGATGCCCCGCCAAGTTGGACTGAACGTAAACATGCGGGTTCTCGATCGAGTAGCGCACTCCGGCCTGAGCCCCGAGATGAACGATGCGGTCGAAGTCGAGGCCGCGAAGGCCTTCTGACAGCGCGTTCCAGTCCGCGAAATCGAGCTCGACAAAGCGAAAGCCCCGATAGCCGCTGAGCAACGCCACTCGATCGCGCTTCAGTTGCGGATCGTAATAGTCGTTGAGGTTGTCGATCCCGACGATCTCGTCGCCGCGTTCCAGCAGACGGCGGGCGAGGCTGAATCCGATGAAGCCTGCAGCCCCAGTTACGAGAACCTTCATGCGAAAGAATATCCCAAGATCGTCAGCCGCGCGGCTTATCCGGCTTCCCAACGCATGCCAAGGGCGGGCCCGGTCCGGCGCGGTGGGGTCCACGGTTGCGCGCAGCGGGGTGCGGACGCTAAGATCGCGGACAAGAGGTCGATGTCGCCCTCATCTCGTGACTCACGCTTTGTTCGGTTGCGAGGGACTGCTTCCCCGCGGTGATGCATCGAAGGTGCGCCACCAGTTACTCTCATGAATGATGCCGCCCTGGATTCGAAGGTAGAAGTGCCGTGGACGTAACGATAGTCGGCATCGCAGGTGTCTTGTTGGGCTTTCTCTCGATCGTTTTGGTCCTCGGCCAAAGCGAGAGCGGGGGCGTCAACCGGGTCGGTCTAGTTTTCGTCCTGGCGGTGGTCCAGGTCCTCACGGCGATTTTCTTTTACAATTGGGCGTTAACCAATACGACCGACGCCGCGACCTATTATTTCGATCCCTACGACTTCTATCTTCGAGGATTCCAGCTCAATACGGGATTCATCATCTGGATCGTGCAGTCGCTAAAGGGCAGCGTCGGGGGCACTTATCTAGACTACTTCCTGTTGTTCCAGGCAACGGGAACCTGGGGCCTCGTCTTCCTGCTCAAAACATATGAGGACGTGTTCAAGCTTGCGGGCCAGAAAATCCCCTGGCCGCTTTACCTGACATTGTTCCTCCCCGGATTTCACTTCTGGACGGCTTACATCGGCAAGGACGGCCTGCTGTTCCTGGCGGCGGTGATGACGGTTTGGGCCGCGATCAGCATCCGCGATCGCTGGCTCGCCTTCGGAATCGCAGTCGTCATCATGGTCCTGGTTCGGCCGCACATTGCATTGCTGGCGGTCGCGGCCGGCGCCATTGCGATCGCCTTCGACAAGCGCACTCCTCCGCTCGTGAAGGTCGCACTGGCCCTGGTCTCTTTCGGCGGACTCGTAGCGGTTGCGGGCACCATCAGAAGCGCCTTCGAGATCGACGTGACGAGCGCCGAATCGGTGACCGACTTCCTGTCCGCTTATTCGCAGACCACGCAGGGAGTCGCCGGAACCACGACGGTCGCCTATGATTCATTCCTGCTCCGGGTCGTCAGCTTGCTGTTCCGGCCGCTCTTCTTCGACGCATCCGGGATTCTTGGCCTGGTCGCTTCGTTCGAAAACCTGGTGATCGTCTACGTCGTCTACCGGATCGTATCGAACTTCCGCTGGGTGGTGGCCCTGTACAAGGGGTTGTTCGTCATCCGCTTCGCCGTCCTCTTCGCGGTCGCGCTCACCCTCCTCCTGTCGCTGATGTACTACAATGTCGGCCTGGGCCTTCGGCAGAAGCTGATGATGATGCCGGCCTATTACGTGGTCTTCGCAGCGATCGTCGCCACCGCGCGCCGCCAGCGTTCGGCGACTTCAGTCAGGCGGCCGCAGATCGCATGAGCCAGGCCAAGACGGTGGTGGTGCTGGGGTCCTATGCACCGTCGCTGATATTGTTCAGGGGGCCGCTGATCGCCGAGCTCGTGCGCCGCGGGCATCGGGTCGTTGCCATGGCTCCGGACATCGGCGGCGACGTCGCCGAGCAGCTGATGGCGATCGGCGCCGAGCCGCGTCAGGTCGATCTCGTCAATTCCAGCCTAGGCCCTTTTTCGACCCTGAAGACGCTGGCCGCTCTGCGCCGGACCTTCAGGGAGATTAGGCCGGACGCGGTCCTGTCCTACACGATCAAGCCGGTGACCCTCGGGAGCATTGCCGCCGCCTCGGCGGGGGTGCCCAAAATCATCGCGCTGATCACCGGGCTGGGCTTCGCCTTCATTCCCGGAGCGGGCGCTAAGCGGCGCATCGGCCGTGCCGTCGCGACGATCCTCTACCGGCAGGCGCTGAAGAAGGCGCATGTCGTCATCTTCCAGAACCCCGACGACCGGCAGTTCTTCGCTGAGAAGGGCCTGCTCGGCCGCAAGGAGGCCACCGTGGTCAACGGCTCCGGGATCGACCTGGCCCAGTTCACTCCCGCGCCGCTTCCGACCGAGCCGCGATTCCTGATGGTCTCGCGCCTCCTGGGCGACAAGGGCGTTCGCGAATATGCGCAGGCCGCCACCGCGCTCAAGGCCAGGCACCCGCGGGTGAAATTCGGGCTGGTCGGCTATTTCGACCCGTCGCCTGACGGCATCACCCGCGAAGAGTTCGAAAGCTGGAACGGCGCAATCGACTTCATGGGCAAGCTCGACGACGTCCGGCCGGCGATCGCCGATGCCAGCGTCTACGTCCTTCCTTCCTATCGCGAGGGTACGCCGCGCTCGTCGCTCGAGGCGATGGCGATGGGACGGCCGATCGTCACCACCGACGCCGTCGGCTGCCGCGAGACCGTCGAGGACGGGGTCAACGGCTTCCTGGTCGACGTGCGCAGCGCGCAAAGCCTCGCCGAGGGCATGGAGAAGTTCATCCGAGACCCCTCGCTGATCGCGCCGATGGGCGCCAAGTCGCGCGAGCTCGCCGAGCGCAAGTTCGACGTTCACCGCGTCAACGACTCCATCCTCGCCGCAGCGGGACTCTGAGCATGGCCAAGCGCTTGCTCGACATCGTCGTAGCCGGCCTCGCTCTGGTGATCGGAGCGCCCTTCCTCCTCATCATCGCCCTTGTGGTGCTCGCGACGATGGGCCGGCCGGTCCTGTTCCGCCAGCAGCGCCCGGGCCTTCACGGCAGGCCGTTCCAGCTTCTCAAGTTCCGCACCATGCTGAGCGATGCGAAGCTCGGCACCGACGTCGCCTCCGATGCTCGGCGGCTCACCCGAACCGGCCGCCTCCTTCGGGCGACCAGCCTCGACGAGCTGCCGGAGCTGTGGAATGTGCTCCGCGGTGACATGAGCCTTGTCGGGCCGCGTCCTTTGCTGATGCAATATCTCGGCCGCTACACGCCCGAGCAGGCGCGCCGCCACGACGTCCGCCCCGGTCTCACCGGCTGGGCCCAGGTCAACGGACGCAATGCGCTGTCGTGGGAGGAGAAGTTCGCGCTCGATACCTGGTATGTCGACAACCGCTCCTTCTGGCTGGACCTCAAGATCATCCTGATGACGGCCGCGAGCCTGTTCCGGCCCCACGGGATCAGCGCCGAAGGTTCGGCGACGATGCCGGAATTCATGGGCTCGACCCCGCAGCCCAGCCAGCCGGAGGCCTCCCGCCGCTTCCCTTGAGGAGCGGATCGCGGTAGAGCGGCGCAAAGATTTTCAGGGAATTTCAATGTCGGTCGCGAACAAGGGGAACCGTGACGTCGCGGCGCCGTCTCAGGACCTCGCGCCTCGTCCGGACGAAGCCTGGCCCTTCTATGCCGAGGACGAGGTCGAGGCGGCCGCGAACGTGCTTCGGTCGGGCAAGGTCAACCAATGGACCGGGCCCGACGTCTTCGCTTTCCAGGACGCCTGCACGAAGCGCTTCGGCGGCGGCAACGGGATCGCGCTCGCCAACGGCTCGCTCGCGCTCGAGCTTGCGCTGAAAGCGTTCGGAATCGGCCCCGGCGACGAGGTCGTCGTGACGCCGCGCACCTTCGTCGCCTCCGCCTTCTGCGCCATGCTCGTCGGAGCGACCCCGGTGTTCGCCGACGTGGATCCGGACAGCGGCAACATCACGCCCGAGACGATCTCCAAAGTCCTGACCGAGCGAACCAAGGCGATCATCCCCGTCCATCTCGGCGGCTGGCCGGCCGACATGCCCGGGATCATGGCGCTTGCCGCTCCGCGCGGGATCAAGGTGATCGAGGACTGCGCCCAGTCGCAGGGCGCCGCCATCGGCGGCCGCAGCGCCGGTAGCTTCGGCGACGCCGCGGCTTTCTCCTTCTGCCAGGACAAGATCATCACCACCGGCGGCGAAGGCGGCTTCCTCAGCTTCCAGGACCGTCAGGCGTGGGAATGGGCCTGGTCGTTCAAGGATCATGGCAAGAGCTGGGTGAAGGTGAATACGCCGGCCGTCAATCCGGGCATGTTCCGCTGGCTTCACGACAATGTCGGCACCAACTGGCGGCTGAGCGGCCCGCAGGCGGCGATCGGCCTCGCCCAGCTCGCCAAGCTCGAGTCCTGGACCGAGGCGCGCACCCGCAACGCGGCGATCTATACGCAGGCGTTGAAGGACATCCGCGGGCTGCGCGTTCCCACTCCCGGCGACGGCGTGACCCACGCTTATTACCGCCACTATTTCTACGTCGACGCGCCGGAGGGCGAGGCTGAGCGGCTTCGCTCCGAAATCCTGCGCCGGGCGGCGGAAGCGAAGCTTCGGCTGTTCTCGGGCTCGTGCAGCGAGGTCTATCGCGAGGCGGCGTTCGCTTCGCTGCCCGCGCCCGATTGCCCGGTCGCGCGGACGCTGACCGGCAGCAGCCTCGCCGTCGAGGTGCACCCGACCCTGCGCTCCGACTTGACCGAGCAGCGCGCCGAGGCGCTCGCCAAGATCATCGGGGAGGTTTTGGCCTGACCATGAAGACGGTCCGCAACATCTCGCTGAGGAGCCGTGCGCAAAAGCGCATGATCCTGATGGCCTTCGATCTGATCGCGATGGCACTGGCCTTGTGGGGCGCGTTCAGCGCGCGTCTCGGGATTCTCTATTTCCCGAACGAACCGGTCGTCATCGCCGCTGCGCTGCTGTCCTTCGTGGTCGGGATCTTCGCCCTGTGGCGGCTTCAGGTCTATCACCTCGTAATCCGCTATTTCGACATGCGCGCGACCGGGAGGATCTTCGCCGCCGCAGCGCTGGCCGCAGTCGCCTGGGTGGTGCTGATCTATCTCACCCAGCAGCAGATCACCTTCTCGGGAATCGAGATGATGGTGCCGCGCTCGGTCGGCATCATCTACTGCGGCTTCCTCTTCCTGATCCTCTTCCTCGGCCGGTACGCCATGCACCTCGGCCTCGCAGCCGCCTGGACTGATGGTACGGGGGAAAAGGGCGGGCGCGGCATCGCCATTTACGGGGTCAATCCCGCGGGCATCAGCCTTGCCCAGTCCCTTCGCCTCAAGGGCGACCTCCACCTCGCCGCCTTCGTCGAGGACGATTCCGCGCTTCACGGCCAGATCATCGCCGGAGTGCCGGTCTATTCGCCAAAGGCATTGCCCGAGCTCGCCCGGAGCCGGCGGGTCGAGGAAGTGCTGCTCGCCATGCCCAAGGCGTCACGCTCCCAGCGGCTGGCGGCCATCTCGCGGCTGACCGAGCTCAACCTCGCGGTGAAGACGATCCCCGCGCCCGAGGAGATCATGTCCGGCCGCTACACGATCAGCGACTTGCGGCCGATCGACGTCGGAGACCTGCTCCGTCGAAGCACGGTCGAACCGCTGAGCGGCCTCATCCGCGAGGCCGTCGCCGGCCGGACCATCCTCGTGACCGGCGCGGGCGGCTCGATCGGATCGGAGATCTGCCGCCAGGTGCTGCGGGTCCAGCCCAAGAAGCTGGTCCTGTTCGATCATAGCGAGTTCGCGCTCTACACCATCGAGCAGGAACTGCTCGAGGCGCTGGAGCAGTTGCCCGCCAGCGAACGACCCGAGCTCGCCGCTGAGATGGGCTCGATGCTCAACGACCAGCTCGTCCGCCGGGTCATCGCCGCCCACGGCATCGACACCATCTACCATGCCGCCGCCTACAAGCATGTGCCGCTGCTCGAGATGAACGAGCCGGTCGGCGTCGACAACAATGTGTTCGGCACCCTCGTCCTCGCCAAGGCGGCGTTCGACGCGAAGCTCACCCGCTTCACCATGATCTCGACCGACAAGGCAGTTCGCCCCAAGAGCGTGATGGGGGCGAGCAAGCGGGTCGCCGAGCTGATCATCCAGGGCCTTGCCGAGCAGGACGGCTGCGCCACCCGCTTCGGAATCGTTCGCTTCGGAAACGTCCTCGATTCGTCCGGTTCGGTCGTCCAGCGCTTCCGCGAGCAGATCAAGGCGGGCGGACCAGTCACGGTCACCCATCCCGAGATCACCCGCTTCTTCATGTCGATCCCGGAGGCGACCCAGCTCGTCCTCCAGGCCAGCGCCATGGCCGAGAAGGGCGAGGTGTTCGTCCTCGACATGGGCGAGCCGGTGAAGATCGCCGATCTTGCCCGCAACATGATCGCCCTGTCGGGAATGACGGTGCGCGACGAGCGCAACCCGACCGGCGACATCGCCATCGAATATGTCGGCCTTCGGCCTGGCGAGAAGCTTTACGAGGAGCTGTTCGTCGGCGAGGAGACGTTGCCGACGGCCCATCCGGGGATTCAGATGGCGCGGGAGGGTTCGCTGCCCTTCGGCGAGCTCGAGGGCCATCTCGAGACACTGCAAAAGGCGGTGCTCGGCCTCGACTGCGCCGCGGTCCGTGACAAGCTGAACGAGCTCATCGCGCCGGATCGCGGCCGGCTCAGCTCGGCCGACTTGGAGGAAGAGTCAAACGTCGTCCGGCTCGACGCCAGGAGCGCCGCGGGCCAGTGAAGCTTGCAATCATCGTCGACAACGACGCGCTGCCCAGGTTCGCGCGCGAGGCGGTGGACCTGGTCCGCGGCTGCGACGAGGTCACCGTCTTCTCGTGCACCAACACCAGCCTCAAGCGGAAGGCGCTTCGCCACGGCGCTTATTACGCGCTCAACCTGCGCGCCGTGCGCAATCCCTACACGCGCCTGGTGCGTGTCGATGAGCTCAGAAAGCGGATCGCGCGGCGGGTCTCGTTCGAGTCCGGCTACGAAGGGGCGTGGCAGACTCTTCCCGACGCGATCATCGACGAGCTGCGCGGCTTCGACGTCATCCTGAAGTTCGGGATGGGCCTTCTCCGAGTGCCCCCTTCTGAGCGGCTGCCTGCTCCCATCCTGTCCTATCATCATGGCGACCCCGACAAGTTCCGCGGCCGGCCGGCCGGGTTCTGGGAGATGAGTCAGGGCGAGAAGGTGATGGGCCAGATCGTCCAGGCCATCGGCAACAAGCTTGATGCCGGCCGTGTGGCGGCCTTCGCCGAGACCAAGGTGTTCCCCTGGTCGTGGCGCGCGACCTTGATCGAGGCCTACCGGCATTCGCCGCTGATCATGGACGAGGCGGTCCGCAACGCCCTCGCGGGCCGCTGGCTCGACAAGCCCTGCACCGGGCGCAACTACCGGCTTCCGAGCAATTCCTCTGTTGCTCGCTTTGCGCTCGCGTCGGCGGGGCAACTCGCGCGGCGGGTTCTCTACGGCGCCTTCGTCGAGAAGCGCTGGCAGGTTTCGCTTGCTCCCACCGGCGGCGGCGACGTGCCCGCCCTCCTTGCCGGCGGGAGCTTTCCCGATCCGGCGAGCTGGCAGACTCTCGACGTGCCCTCCGCCTATACCTTCTACGCCGACCCCTTCTTCAGCAGCGATCCTCCGGGAATCCTGGTCGAGGCGTTGCGGGCGGGCAGCGGGATCGGCGAGATCGTGCTGGTCGCCGACGAGCATCGCCGCGTGTCCGATGCACCCAACCACGTCTCCTACCCAGCCACGTTCGAGCATGGCGGGCGCCAATATGTCATTCCGGAGATGGTCGCTTGCTCGAGCCCGCGCATCTTCACATTCGAAGAGGGCGTGCTGAGCGACGTTGGCCCGCTCCGCGTCGCCGGCGATCCGAGGCTCCTCGACCCGACGCTCGTCGCCCATGACGGCCGTCTCTACCTGTTCGGCAACGACCTCGCACTCGGCGCCAACACCTTGCTCCTGTGGTCCGCCGAGAGCCTGGAGGATGAATTTCAACCGCATCCGGCCAGCCCGGTACGAGTCTCTCCGCAAGGCGCGCGAATGGCCGGCAACATCGTCCGGGCCGGCAACCGACTGATCCGGCTCGGCCAGGATTTCACCTCCGGCTATGGCGACGGCATCATCGGCTTCGAGATCGAGGCGCTGACCTCCGACAGCTATCGCGAGAGGCGGCTCGGCAGCCTGCGGTTCAACGACCGTCGCGGCCCGCACACGCTCAATGTGCGCGGCGGCGAGATGGTGTTCGACTGGTATCTCGACCGGGCCTCCCCGCTCGCCAGCTTCCGCCGCCTCGCCGCACGCTTGAGAAGCTAAGCGGCCTCCGCCCCTAGCGCTTGAAGAGCCTCGATCACCCGGTCCTGGTCGGCCGGCGTGAGATAGGGGCTCATCGGCAGGCTGAAGACCCGGCTGCTGGCGTCTTCGGAGACCGGGAAGTCGCCTTCCTTGTGGCCGAGGTCGGCGAGCGCAGTCTGCAGGTGCAGGGGCCTGGCATAATAGATCGTCGTCGGGACACCGGACTTCTTCAGTTCGGCCATGACCCTGGTCCGTTCCTCGCCGCTTCGCGCGAGCACCGAATATTGCGCCCAGCTGCTGACATAGCCGTCCGGCACGTGCGGCGCCTGAAGCCAGTTGGGCAGACCCTGACGATAGCGTTCGGCGACCTTCTGGCGCTGCTCGAGCTCGGCCGGGAAGGCGGCCAGCTTCTCGATCAGGATCGCCGCCTGGATCGTGTCGAGCCGGCTGTTGGTGCCGATCCGGACATTGTCATATTTGTCCTCGCCCTTGCCGTGCACGCGAAGCGAGCGGAGCCGGTCGGCGAGCTCGTCGTCGTCGGTGAAGATCGCACCGCCGTCGCCGTAGCAGCCGAGCGGCTTGGCCGGGAAGAAGCTGGTCGTCGCCACCCGCCCGAAGGCGCAGGCGCGGCGGCCGTGGAGTGCGCCGCCGAAGCCCTGCGCGGCGTCCTCGATAAGGTCGAGACCATGGCGGGCGCAGATCGGCTCGATCGCTTCGTAATTGGCGGGAAGGCCGAACAGGTCGACCGTCATCACCGCGCGCGGCTTCCACTCTCCCTCACTCGAGGTGCGCTCGATCGCCGCCTCGAGAGCCGCCGGATCGATGTTGAAGGTCACCGGGTCGATGTCGGCGAAGACCGGCCTTGCCCCGGCGAGGACGATCGCCTCGGCCGTCGCGAAGAAGGTGAATGGCGTCGTGAACACCGCATCGCCCGCGCCAATGCCAAGCGCCTTCAGAGCGAGCACCAGCGCGTCGGTCCCGTTGGCGCAGCCGATCGCGTGGCGGACTCCGCAATAGTCCGCGAGCCCGCGCTCCAGCTCGGCAACCTCGGGCCCCATGATGTAGCCCCCATGGTCGAGCACCGCCCTGACCCGGCGGTCGATGCGCTCCTGGAGCTCGGCGTACTGCGCCTTCAGGTCGATGAATTCCATTGTTCCTCCCACTGAACCCTTCAGGCCTGCGCCGTGCCGAGGGGGCCGCGGCGCCGCCTGGCGCCAGCCTCCCGGTACAGTTCTTCATAGGCCGCTGCCATTGCGCGCGGCGAATGATGCGCCTCGACATAGGCCCTTTGCGCCGCCGCCATGGCCTGCGCTTGCTCCGGCGAGCGCAGTAACTCTACGACCCGCGCCGCGACCTCGGCCTCGCTTGCGCTCGACCACAGCCAGTCCTTCTCTCCCGGCGAATAGCCGTCGACCAGCTGCAGCGCGACCGCCGGCAGTCCCGCAGCGATCGCCTGGAGGCCCGCTACCCCGGGCACCGGGCCGACATTGGAGGTGACGTAGAGGTCCATCACCGCCATCGGGGGCGCCAGGTCACGGACGAGGCCCGGCAAATGGACCCGTCCTTCGAGTCCCTGTCTGGCGATCTCGTCGCGAACCCGCGTCATGTCCGGCCCGTCGCCGCCCATCAGGAAATGGACGTCTGGGCCGAGCGCACGGGCGATGTCCGCGAAGATCGCGATGTAGCGATGCGACTGCCGGTCGGGGGAGATGCGGCCGATCGTCCCGACGACAAGCCGAGCCTCGGGAGGAATTCCAACATGCTCCCGGTACGCGGCACGCTCCGGAGGGGTGACGGCGCCGATATCGGGCTCCGTCACTCCGACCGGGATGACTCGCGACATGATTCGGGGATGCCGCGCCCGGAACGCCTCCCAATAAGGATCGGCGACCATGAACGAGAGGCCGTGGCGGCGCGCCGCCATGCGCGCGTGGAGCCAACGCTGCCAGTTGGGAATCGGCATGCCGACGGCGTGATAGGTCTCCACAATCGCCGGTCCGCCGCGCCGCGACAGCGCCAGGAGCGGCTTCAGCAAAGTGCCGAACATCGCGCCAAAAGTGAGGTGGCAATGGATCACGTCCTGCTCGCCGAGCCAGTCCCGGTTGCGCCAGATCCAGTGAACCAGAGCCGCATAGACCGGGACGCCGCCGCTCGGCCGCTGGGTGATGAAGCGAAGGTCCACGGCCTCGCTCAGCCCCTGGTGCGAGCGCTCCTCCGGAAGCCGGAAGCCGGACACGACGCTGACCTCATGTCCCGCCGCCGCTTCGCGATTGGCAAGCTCGATCATGAGCCGCTCCCCGCCCCCACGGGCGAAGCTTGGAACGACATGAACGATCTTCATCGGGAGCTTTCGAAATGCACGACGAGGGAGGGGGTTAGCGCCTGCCCCTGTCACTGCCAACCGCGAAGGCGGGCGCGCGGGGGCTTGCCCTAGCGCCGGGCGCCGATATGCCGGTTTGCAGACAAAGACCGGGGATTTCCTTGCAGTTACTGGAACGCCTGTTCGACAATTGCGGCCTGTATCGCCACCCGGTGATCGCCGACGAACGCGGCAGCCTCGTCGCGCTGGAAGGGGATCGCAACCTGCCGTTCGCGATCGCCCGGGTCTATTATCTGTTCGGCGGAGAGGCCGGTGCGGAGCGCGGCTTCCATGCCCACCGGGCGCTTCAGCAATGGGCGGTGTGCGTGGCCGGCGCGTGCACGATTATCGTCGATGACGGCATCGAACGGCGCGAGGTGCGCATGGACGGGCCGGACAAGGGCCTCCTGATCGGCAACATGTTGTGGCGGGAGATGCGCGACTTCACCCCCGGGGCGGTGCTGATGGTCCTCGCCTCGATGCCCTATGACGAGGCCGACTATATCCGCGATTACGAGGATTTCCTGACGGAGGCGCGCAAGTGAGCGAAGCCTTCATCCACCCGCTCGCCGACGTCGGCGACGCCGCGGTCGGCGCCGGCACCCGGGTCTGGCAATATGCGGTGATCGTCGGCGGCGCACGCGTCGGCGCCGACTGCAACATCTGCGCCCACACCTTCATCGAGGGCGGCGCGGTGATCGGCGACCGGGTGACCCTGAAGAGCGGCGTGTTCCTGTGGGATGGCATCACGCTCGAGGACGACGTCTTCGTCGGACCCAACGCGACCTTCACCAACGATCCCTTCCCGCGATCTCGGGTCGCCATCGATTATCCCGCGACTCTGGTGAAGCGCGGCGCCAGCATCGGCGCTGGAGCGGTGATCCTTCCCGGCCTCACCATCGGCGAAGGCGCGATGATCGGCGCGGGCGCGGTGGTGACGAAAGACGTTCCAGCCGGCGAGGTCTGGGCTGGCAACCCCGCCCGGATGATCGGCAAGGTTCCCGGCTAACCGGCCTTGCGGGTCGACCCGAGGCGCTCGCCGGAATAGCGTTCGCGAAGCGGCTGCCACCAGCCCTCGTTGGCGAGATACCAGTCGATCGTCTTGGCGAGGCCGGTCTCAAAGCGCTCCTGCGGGGACCAGCCCAGTTCGCGCTCGGTCTTGCTCGGGTCGATCGCGTAGCGCCGGTCGTGGCCCGGTCGGTCGGTCACGAAGCTGATCAGTTCTTCGTGGCTTTGGCCGCCCGGACGCGGCCGCTTCTCGTCGAGCAGGGCACAGATCGCCCGGACCACGTCGAGGTTGGTCCGCTCCGCACGGCCGCCGATAAGATAGGTCTCGCCCGGGGTCCCGCCTCTCGCGACCTGCTCTAGCGCGCGGGCATGGTCCTCGACGTAGAGCCAGTCGCGAACATTCGCCCCAGCGCCGTAGACTGGCAGGGGCTGCTCGTGCAGCGCGTTGAGGATGGCGAGCGGAATCAGCTTCTCTGGGAAGTGATAGGGCCCGTAATTGTTGGAGCAGTTGGAGAGCACGACCGGCAGCCCGTAGGTGTGGTGCCAGGCGAGCGCGAGATGGTCCGACGCCGCCTTCGACGCCGAATAAGGCGAGGAGGGGTTGTAGGGCGTCGTCTCGCAGAACTTGCTGTCGTCGAATGGCAGGTCGCCGAAGACCTCGTCGGTCGACACATGGTGGAATCGGAACGCTTGCCGCCCGGCCTCGTCGAGGCCGCGCCAGTAGCCAAGCGCCGCCTCCAGCAGGGTGAAGGTGCCGACGATGTTGGTCTCGATGAAGTCCGCCGGTCCGTCGATCGAACGGTCGACATGGCTCTCCGCGGCGAGGTGCATGATCGTGTCGATCTGCTCTTCCTCAAGCAGCCGTGCGACAAGCGCACCGTCGCGGATGTCGCCCTTCACGAAGCGGTAGTTCGGCGAATCCGCGACCGATGCGAGCGAGGCTAGATTGCCGGCGTAGGTCAGCTTGTCGAGATTGATCACTCGGACGCCGGTGGCGACGAGGTGGCGGCACACCGCCGAGCCGATGAAGCCGGCACCGCCGGTGACGAGGATGTTGCTGAAGCGCTTCATCGTCACGCCCTGAACGGCTGCGGCGGGTTGCGACCCTCGGCGGCGCGCCGGCGAAGGAATGCGGCATAGTCCGACTTGCCCAACCGCTCGGCCGCGGCGACGAGCTGGCCGTCGTCGATATAGCCGAGATCGAATGCGATCTCCTCCGGCGACATCACCTTGATCCCCTGCCGATGCTCGATGGTTCGGACGAAGGCGGAGGCGTCGTGGAGGCTTTCGTGAGTGCCGGTGTCGAGCCAGGCGAAGCCGCGCCCGAGCCTCGTCACGCGCAGATCGCCGCGCTCCAGGTAGGCGCGGTTGACGTCGGTGATCTCGAGCTCGCCGCGCGCCGAAGGCCGGATGTTCGCGGCGATGTCGAGCACGTCATTGTCGTAGAAATAGAGGCCGGTGACCGCCCAGTTCGACCGCGGCTCCTGCGGCTTCTCGACGATGTCGTCGGGCCGGCCGGCCTCGTCGAAGGTGACGACTCCGTAGCGCTCGGGATCGTCCACCCGGTAGGCGAACACCGTCGCCCCCTCTTGTTGAGCAGCCGCCTCGCGGCAGAAGGTGCCGAGCCCGGCGCCGTAGAAGATGTTGTCGCCGAGGATCAGCGACACCGCGTCGCCGCCGACGAAGTCGCGCCCGATGATGAAGGCCTGGGCGAGGCCGTCCGGGCTCGGCTGCTCGGCATAGGTCAGCTCGATTCCGAACTGGTGTCCGTCGCCGAGCAGGTCGCGGAACATGGGCAAATCGCGCGGTGTCGAGATGATCAAGATCTCGCGGATCCCGGCGAGCATCAGCGTCGACAGCGGATAATAGATCATCGGCTTGTCGTAGATGGGCAGAAGCTGCTTCGAGACCGACAACGTCACCGGGTAGAGGCGCGTGCCGCTTCCCCCTGCGAGAATTATTCCCTTCACCGACAGTCCCTTCGCTCGCCCCGCCGCGCTTCGTGAGAGGGTCATTACGGCTTTCACGAGCAGGAGCAAGGCGCGAGCGGCGCAGCGCCTTACTGGATATGCCGCCCATGCACGGCTAAATGTCGCCTGCTCCGGAGGATTTACTATGTGCGGCATTGCCGGCCTGATCGACGCCAAGGGACGCCGCGCGCCCGACGCCAACCGCCGCCTCGCCCAAGCGATGGCCGACTCCATCCGCCACCGCGGCCCGGACGGCTCCGGCGTGTGGGGCGAGGCCGACTCGGGGGTTTGGCTGTCGCACCGCCGCTTGGCGATCATCGACCTTACCGAGGCGGGCGCGCAGCCGATGGCGACGCCGGACGGCCGCGGCCACCTCACTTATAATGGCGAGGCGTACAACGCGCCCGATCTGAGGCCGCAGCTCGAGGCGGCGGGCTATACCTTCCGCGGCCATTCCGACACCGAGGTGATCCTCTACGGCTGCCACCACTGGGGAGTCGCCGAAACCGCGCGCCGCCTCACCGGAATGTTCGCCTTCGCCTATTGGGACTCGAAGGAGTGTAAGCTGTGGCTGGTCCGGGACCGGCTCGGAAAGAAGCCCGTCTACTGGATGGACCAAGGCGGCAGCTTCGCCTTCGCGAGCGAGCTTCGGCCCCTGCTCCTCCATCCCGAAGCGCCGCGCAGCATCGACCGCTCCTCGGTCGCCGAATATCTGCGCACCCTCTACATCGCCGCTCCCCATTCGATCGTCGATGGGGTCAACAAGCTGGAGCCCGGCGGCATCCTGACCTTCGAGCCGGCCACTGGCCGGGTCGAGACCGAGCGCTATTGGAGCCTGGACCGGGAAGTCGCCCGGGCGCAGGCTGACCCCTTCCTCGGATCGCCGGACGAGGCGGTGGGGGAGGCCGAGCGCCTGCTTGCCGACGCGACCCGCATTCGAATGCTGTCCGACGTCCCATTGGGCGCCTTCTTGTCGGGCGGCATCGATTCCTCGGCGGTCGTCGCGCTCATGCAGCAGCAGGGCGGCGGCGCCACCCGCACCTTCTCGATCGGCTATCGCGACGCCGAATATGACGAGGCGCGCCATGCCGAACTGATCGCCAGCCATCTCGGCACCGACCACACCACCTTCTATCTCGAGCCCGACGACGCGCTCGCCGTGGTTCCGGAGCTTCCGCGAATCTTCGACGAGCCCTTCGCCGACGCCTCGCAAATCCCGACCTACATGGTCTCCAAGCTCGCCCGCGAGCACGTCACCGTGGCACTGACCGGCGACGGGGGCGACGAGGTGTTCGCCGGCTACAACCGCCACGCCGCGGCGGGAGGCCTGCTCGGCCGCCTCGGCCGCCTCCCGGGCCCCGTTCGCTCCGCCATGGCCGGGACGATGACGTCGCTCTCGCCCAACCAGTGGCAGGCCTTGCTTCGGGTGGTGCCGGGACGGGTGCGCCCGCGCGCCGTCGGCGAGAAGCTCCACAAGCTGGCGCCATTGCTCAAGCTCCGGGGCCGCGACCAGTACCGCCGGCTGATCAGCCAATGGCCCGATCCCGCGGCGATCACGCTCGGCGGCGCCGAACGGTCCGGCCCGATCGACGACGAGGCGCTCGACGCCCTGCTTCCCGACCGGGTGGCGGAAATGCGCTATCTCGACCTCGTCACCTATCTGCCCGGCGACATCCTCACCAAGGTCGATCGGGCCTCCATGGCCGTCAGCCTGGAAACGCGCGCCCCCCTGCTCGACCATCGACTCGTCGAGTTCAGTTTCCGGCTTCCGTCCTCGATTCACCTTCGCGGGGGGCAGACCAAGTGGGTGCTTCGCCAGATCCTCGAGCGCCATGTGCCTCGGTCGCTCTACGACCGGCCGAAAATGGGCTTCGGAGTGCCGATCGATTCCTGGCTTCGCGGTCCCTTGCGCGACTGGGCCGAGGAGCTGCTCAGCGAGCGCCGGCTTCGCGACCAGGGCCTCCTCCGCCCCGAGCCGGTGCGCGAGCTGTGGCGCCAGCACCTGTCTGGCCGGGTCAACGCCCAATATCAGATCTGGGGAGTGCTCATGCTCAACGCCTGGGTCGACGCCTACTCGGCTGAGTTGAACGGCGCCGCCCCGGCGCCCCAACCGGTCGCCGCCTAGGCGAAGGCGCGCACCGCCGCGGCGACGCGTTCGATCTCCGCCTCGCCAAGCTCCGGATAGAGCGGCAGCGAGAGCTGCTCCTTGCCGACCCGCTCGCTCGCCGGAAACTCGCCCTCGCGGTAGCCGAGATGGGCGTAGGGCTTCTGCAGGTGAAGCGGCACCGGATAATGGAGGCTCGTCTCGATGCCCTGGTCGGCGAGATGCTGGCGAAGCCGGTCGCGCTCGGGGTGGAAGATGCCGAAGATGTGATAGACGTGGTGCCGCCCGGGCATCTCGTGGGCCACTTCCACGCCCTCGGCCTGGAGCTGCGACTGGTAGAGCGCGGCCCGCTGCCGCCGAGCCTCCGTCCAGCCTTCGAGATGGCGAAGCTTCACCCGAAGGATCGCGCCCTGGATGGAGTCCATCCGGTAATTATAGGCGAGCATCTCGTGGTCATATTTGCGCGCCTGGCCCCAGTCGCGGAGCAGCCGCATCTTGTGGGCGAGCTCGGGATCGTCGGTCGCGGCGAGGCCGCCCTCGCCATAGGCGCCGAGATTCTTGCCCGGATAGAAGCTGAAGCAGCTGATCCGGCCGATGCCGCCGACCGGGCGGCCGTTGTAGCGGGCCAGATGGGCTTGAGCCGCGTCCTCGATGACGGCGATCCCATGCTTGTCCGCGACCGCCACGATCGGGTCGAGATCGGCCGGCTGGCCGTAAAGGTGCACCGGGATCACCGCCTTGGTCCTCGGCGTGATCCGCTCCTCGAACGAGGCCGGGTCGAGCGTGTGCGAGACGGGATCTACGTCCGCGAACACGGGCGTGGCGCCGCAATAGCAGACCGCGGCCGCGGTCGCCGTGAAGGTCATCGCGGGGACGATCACCTCGTCGCCGGGGCCGACTCCGAGCGCAAGCATCGCGAGGTGGAGCGCGGCGGTGCCGCTATGCATGGCGATTCCATGAGCGACGTCGTGCCTGGCCACGAACTCGCTCTCGAACGCCTCGACCTCCGGGCCCAGCACGAAAATGCTGCTCTCCAGGGTGGCGATCACCGCCGCGTCGACCTCTTCTTTGATCGAGCGATATTGCTGGCTGAGGTCGAGGAATTTGACGGTCATCGAGGTTCCGTAATGGTCAGGCGCGGGTTCCGCAGGCGACCCAGAACGGCTCGGCCTCGCGAAAGCGGATGTCGACGAGGCCGGCATCGAGCATCATCCGCTCGATTTCGGCGCGGGTGTAGCGATGCTCCAGCCGAGTCCCGAAGCGGTCGAGAGCGTCGGTGCGCATCGTATAGAAGCTCTTGTCGCGGTAATGGCTGAGCGGGATCACCGACACCTTCGCGCCCATCTTCTCGCCGAGCGCCGCCGTGCGCGCGAGCGGCCAGTAGACCGCCCCGGCGAGGACGTTGGTCACGCCCTTGCGAACCGGGAAGGGCAGTCGGCAGATGCCGCGCCGAAGCAGGTCCGAGGCTCGCCATACACCTCGGAACCAGGCCGGACGGTTGTCGAACCGGTAGTAGAGATAAACGAGGAATGGGGCGCCGGGCTTGAGCCGCTTCACGCACTCCTTGAGGCCCGCGACCGTGTCGGGAATGTGGTGGAGCACGCCCAGCGAATAGCCGAAATCTTGGCTGCCCTCGGCGAGCGGGATGGTGTCGACGCCTTCATTGTGAAAGCGGGCGCGTGGGTTGTCGCCGATCCGCCGGCGAGCGACGTCGAGCGCCGCTTTGGCCGGGTCGATGCAGTGAAGCAGCCCAACCTTGGGCAGCACCCAGGCCGCCCATCGGCCGGACCCGCAGCCGAGGTCGAACCCTTCCGGGTTGGGCGGCAGCTTGTCGAACGGGAAGACCGAGAAATATTCGGACGCCATCCGGTGATGCTCGTCGGCGGACATCGCGGTCTGGTCGAACGCGCTCCACTCCTCGCCGAAGCCTTCGACAGTCGCCGGATCGATATTGTTGCCGCTCCGGGCGCTCATCCACCATTCTCCGCAAGGTCTCGCCCGTCGCCAGGCCCGTAGGCCTGAGCCACTCGCAAGGACCGCCCTTTTTCCGCGAGCAGTTCGGCATAAACAGCCCTCTGATCGCGGTTATTAGCGGCAGGATCCATCATCTCCAACAAGAGCCTCCTCACCCCTGCTCCCAGCCGCTGGCGATAGTCGCCGTCCTTCAGGATGCGTTCCGCGGCTTCGGCAAGGGCATGGTGATCGCGATGCGGGACGAGCTCGCCGGTGACCCCGGTTTGAACCACCTCGCTGTGCCATTCGACATCGTAGGCGATCAGCGGAACGCCCCCCAGGCCGGCCTCGACGAGCGCTCGACCGGTCAGTGGCGAGACCACCGCGGCGACATGCGGGACAACCCGGGCGAGCCAGCTCTGGTCACGGTTGCCCGCGAAGATAACCCGATCCGCGATTCCGAGGCTCTCGGCGAGCGCCTCAAGCTCAGCACGCTGGGTGCCATCGCCCGCGAGCAGGACTTTCGCGCTCGGGCTGCTGTCCTTCATGACCGCGAGCATCCTGATCACGTCGTCGACAAGCTTGAGCGGCTCGAGCCTCGAGATGACCAGGAACGTCTCCGGTCCTTCCAGTCCGAGCTCCGCCAGATCACCGCGACCGTCCTGGCGCACGGCCGGGTCCACGAAGTGCATTTCGTGAACAGTGTTGCCGAGGCGGAAGATCCGGGTCTTCTCAACGGGCACCCCCATCGACAGGACGAAACCCCGATTATCTTCGTTCTGGACGATCACCCGGTCCGCGCTTCGAAGGACGATCCGCTCGACCAGTTCCTCGACCCAGACGTAGCGGAACAGCCGCGGCACGAGTGGTCGGCCCGTCGCCGCGCGGATGGCGCCCGGATTGCCCCACACGCCGACCACCAGCGGCCGCCGCGTGCGCCGCGCGAGGTAAAGGGCGAGCAGCCCGCAATACCAGCTGTCGTCTGCGCGGATGATCTGGATATTCTCGCTCCGGACGAGCCGGCGGAGCCTGCGCATCAGGCTCATCTGCGCGAAAAGGAAGTTGAGCGGCACGAGCCGGCGGAGCGTCGGATAACGCTCCATTCGCCCGGCGACGAACGTATGGCCAGGCGCGAGCTCGAACGATTCGGGCGATCCGAAGCGCCGAGGCGAATCCGCCGGGAGCAGGATCGTGTCGAGGGGATGCACGTTCCAGATGTGCGTGAAAAAGCCCCTGAGATCGCGGCCCACGATCCAGTTGGTCAGCTGGCGCTCGAAGACGATGTCGGACGTGTGGCTCGAGTCGAATACGAGCATCTTCAGGTCCTGGCCGGGCGGCATTGGTTGCGATCGCTCCATCACTCGTAGGGTAAGCTCCAGCCCCGCCGGTAGCTAGCGGGCGAGCTCGTGGACCGCTTCTTCAAACCGGATCGTCGGCGGCGACAGCAGGGAGCGCATCCGCTCCGTCGCCGCGACCATTCTCGGCGAAGCGCCAGGCTCCGAATTGAAGATCGGGTCCTTGCCGAGGCTTGAGCCGATCGCGTCGCACATCTGCCGAAGGGAAAGCTCCTCGGGGCCCGCGACATTGACGACCGCAGAATCCTCCAGACCCGCAGCGGCGGCGGTCGCGCGCGCCGCGTCCGCTGCGTGGATGGGGTTTATGCGCAGCCCCTCCTCTCCCTGTAGGGTGATCGCCTGCCCGTCGCGCACGCTGGCAATGAGCCGCGGCACGAGCATCCCTTTCTTCTGGCCGGGGCCGTAGATGAAGAAGAAGCGAAGAATCACGACGGTCAGATACGGGGCATAGGCCTCGGCGAGGATCTCCGCGGCGCGCTTTGACGCCGGGTAGAAACCCATCGGCGATGCCAGAGGAGAATCCTCCTCGATCATCTCGTCGGACGGCGCGTACACGCCCCCGGTCGATGCGTAGATGAAGTGGCTCGCCCCGGCTCGGCGCGCATAGTCGAGCATCGCAAGCGGCTGAGCGGTGTTGACCTGGAACACGTCCGCGGCGGTTTCGGGAAACTCGCGGAAGCGGCTCGACTGGGCGAGATAGAAAACGGAATCGATCTTGTCGGGGAGACCGGCCGGATCGAGCGACCGCGACAGATCCAGAGTGTCGCGCCCGCAGCCCACCACGTCCGAATCCCTGGAGAGCAGTGGCACCAGATGACTTCCGAGCAGCCCGCCGGCGCCGGTCACGATGGTCTTTTTCACGATACCGGCTTTCTGAGCAGTCGCAGTTGTTGAAGGAAAGCGGGCGTGATTACGCCCAGTGGGTAGGCGGCTAGTAGCGCCACCAGCAGAATGCTCAACTTGAGAGCAGTCGTGCCCGGGTCAAGCAGCGTCCCATCCGGCA
>JAEZHP010000058.1 GCA_023416515.1 Pseudomonadota bacterium
CGGGCGGGGACGGTTGCGGAATCGTCGTGTGCGGCAAGGACAAGGAGGGCACCGCCTGGGTGATCGCCGACCTCACCGCAAACGGCCTCTCACCCGAGGCATGGGCGCGAAGGGTCGCCGAAACCGCCGCGCTCTACGGCGCGGGCCGGGTGGTCGCCGAGAAGAACCAGGGCGGCGACATGATCGCAAGCGTGCTTCGAGCCGTGGACGCGGACTTGCCGGTCGATCTCGTCGCAGCGACCAAGAGCAAGGCCGCCCGGGCCGAGCCGATCGCTCTTCGCTTCGAGACCGGCCGAGCCCGCCTCGCCGGCCGCTTCCCAGAGCTCGAGGACCAGCTCTGCGCGCTCACCTGGGACGGCTACAAGGGCGCCGGAAGCCCCGATCGCGCCGACGCGATGGTGTGGGCGATGACGGAGCTGTTCGACAAGGAGCGCGGAATCCCGAGCGTTCGGGCGCTTTGAGCGAGACGGCGAACGTCCGCCTCCGACCCTTTGCGGACATTAGCTGATCGTGCGACCTTGAGCAGATGTTGGATGACGAACCGCCGATCTGGTCGCTTGAGGATCATCTTCGCGAAGGTCGCGAGGCTGTGGCTGCCATCGCTGCCGAGCGTGAGGGCGCCGCTCCGCAGCCGCTCTGCCATCACTTCTCGGAGGAGAACCCGGTGGACCCGGAGAAGGTGAGCGTTGAAGACACCTATGCTCCGGCCCAGCGAGCTTTCGACGCGCTGGGCCTCTCGTTCCTGGCGGATCGGCTTGAGGCGTGGGAAGAACGTCAGCCCACCCTACAATGGGTCGAACTGCTTATCCCTGATCTGATGCGCGCCGCGTCGGCTCATGGCCTGATCTATGAAGGGTGGAGTTGGGAGCCACGTGGCAGACAACCCCTCGGCGCTTGCGCATTTCAGGTCATCAACAACAGGTCGGACGCTGGCGACTAGATGTCCGCTTTCCACCCAATGCAGATGTTGTGACGGGTAGACGACGGGCCCCGAGTCGAACGGGGGACCTCCGGCGAAACCGGCGCTCTACCCCGACTGAGCTACGCCGCCGTCCGCCGATGATCCTAATCAAGCAGGTGTCCGCCTTCCACCCATAGCGGACACTCGAGTAGCCGGTGGATGCCGGATCAGGGGCCGCCATTACAGAATCCCTTCCTCGTGAGGCCGCCGTCTTCGTCAGCCCGGACTTGATCCGGGCTCCACCTCCCTGAGCCACCCGAGCCCGCGGGCCTCGTAGATCCTCGATCCGCCCTGCCTCGGCAGCGGAGCACAAGGCGCTTGAGCTGGCCTTCACAGATGCCTACGCCTGTGTCCCACCATTCGAGGCGCCCGTGCGAGTAGAGTTGAGTTGCGCCCTTTGTGGCGGAAACAATTTCAGCCTGGATGAGGCCGAGGACGACGATTGCCAGATCGTCTGCCGGGACTGCGGTCACGAGGTGGGTAGCTTCGGCCATGTGAAGGGGCTGCTCCTCGCCGAGCTTCGACGTCCCCCTTCGCAACGATCCGACGTCGTCCTCAACGGTGACGATGAGAAGGCATCCTGATGTCCGAAGAAACCATCGATCACATGCGCAACCGCATTGAATGGTGTCGCCGGCTGGCCCGGACGACGACCGACCAGACGACCGCCGAGGCCCTCCGCAAGATCGCCGACGAGATCGCGGCCGACGTGGCGCACCTCGAGTCCCGCGGCGGTTTCCGGCCCTGAGGAGCCGGTGCACCGATCGGGACTTGCGGCCCGTGTTGAATCATTAACCATCACGCGGTAATCGGCGCGCCATGGCAGAGCGGGAAACTCGTCATGACCGCCGCGATCGGCATGCTCGCGAGGTCGAGGAAAGCCAGCAGAGGCTTCGTGAGAGCATCCACGAAACCGAGCGGCTGCTCACTGCATCCGATGAGATGCTGAAACGCCATCGTCGCGAATGCGATGACGCCGACGATATGGCCTAGCCCCGCCGGTTTGCCGTCGCGAAGCCGTAGCCGGCGCCGACGATGGCTCCGAAGATCGGTCCCACGAAGGGCACCGGGATGGCGATCAGTGCGCCGATTCCGGCCGCGATTGCGGTTCGCTTCGCTACGGGATTGTCGAGCATGACACCTTCCTTTCAAGAGGGTGTATTATAGGTACAAGACACTCCTTTGTCCAGACCCGCGGGCGGCGGTTCAGCCGTGGGCCGGAAGGTCGGGGTCAACGAAGCCCAGCCGCGCTTCCTTCGAGAATAGGCGTTCGCTCGAGTAGAAGCGGAGCGGCCAGTCGCGGCGAGCCTCGGGCTCCTTGAGGAGGGCGTTGATCCGCTCGGCGAGGCCCGTGCCCTCGAGCCGCGCCAGGGCCGAGCGGACCGCGGCGATGTAGAGCTGGGTAATCGTCTCGTGATAGCCCTCGCTGTCGCTGTTCACTCCGCCGACGCTCTCATTGTAGCGGCGGATGAGGGTCGGGAGGTCGCGCTCGGGGGCGATGTCGGGGCGCTCCAGGATCAGCCAGGCGCAGGTCGCGATATGGGCCTCGTGGGTCCATTCCCCCTTGGGCAGGGTGCAGGCGATCATGCCCTCCCCCACCCGGCGGATCGCGGAGTCGTCCGCGAACGGGCGCGGCTCATGGTCCTTGGTCATCTGTGTCTTTCCCAAAAAGAAAGGGAGCGCGCCGGCCCTCGCCGACACGCTCCCTTCGAATGAAGCCTTGAGTGTCTAGTGCGTCAGGCGGCGGTCACCTCCGGGCGGGGCGAGGCTTGCACCTGTTGCTGGCCGCCGGGCGCGGAGGCGCGGACGCCGTCGTCGACATGCGCCAGGAACTTGGCGAAATTGTCGTTGAACAGGTTGACCAGCTTGTCGGCGGTCGCGTCGTAATCCGCCTGGTCGGCCCAGGTGTCGCGCGGGTTGAGGATCGCGCTGTCGACTCCGGGGACCGCGACCGGAACCTCGAAGCCGAAATAGGGATCCTTGCGGAACTCGGCGCTGTTGAGGCTGCCGTCGAGCGCGGCGTTGAGGAGCGCACGGGTCGCCTTGATCGGCATTCGGCTGCCGACGCCGTACTTGCCGCCGGTCCAGCCGGTGTTGACCAGCCAGCAGGTGACTCCGCCCTTGGCGATTCGCTCCTTGAGGAGGTTGCCGTAGACGGTCGGGTGGCGCGGCATGAACGGAGCGCCGAAGCAGGTCGAGAAGGTCGCTTCGGGCTCGGTCACGCCGATCTCGGTGCCCGCGACCTTGGCGGTGTAGCCGCTGAGGAAGTGGTACATCGCCTGGTCGGGGGTGAGGCGGGCGATCGGGGGGAGGACTCCGAACGCGTCGGCGGTGAGGAACACGATGTTCTTCGGCACCGGGCCCATATTCTCGGCCGAGGCATTGGGGATGAAGTCGATCGGATAGGCGCCGCGGGTGTTCTCGGCGAGGCTGTTGTCGTCGAGGTCGAGCTCCCGGGTGACGGGATCGACGACCACATTCTCGAGCACCGTCCCGAAGCGCTTGGTCGTCGCGTAGATCTCCGGCTCAGCCTCGGGGCTCAGCCGGATCATCTTCGCGTAACACCCACCCTCGAAATTAAACACCGCCGTATCCGACCAGCCATGCTCGTCGTCGCCGATGAGGGTGCGGCTGGCGTCGGCCGACAGGGTGGTCTTGCCGGTGCCGGAGAGGCCGAAGAAGACCGCGGTGTCGCCGTTCGGGCCGATGTTGGCCGAGCAGTGCATCGGCATCACGCCTTCGACCGGGAGCAGGTAGTTGAGGATGCCGAACACCGACTTCTTCATCTCGCCGGCATAAGCGGTGCCGCCGATCAGGATCATCTTCTCGGTGAGGTTGACCGCGATCACGGTCTCGGAGCGGGTGCCGTGGCGGGCCGGGTCGGCCTTGAAGCTCGGCAGGTCGATGATCGTGAACTCGGGCACGAACTCGGCGAGGTCCTCCGGCTGCGGGCGGACCAGCAGGGTGCGGATGAACAAATTGTGCCAGGCGAGCTCGTTGATCACCCGGACGCGAACGCGGTGCTCGGGCTGCGAGCCGCCATAGAGATCGGCGACGAACAGCTCGTTCTTCTCACCCACCGCCGCGAGGAAATCCTCCTTGAGCGCGGCGAAATGATCCGGCGTCATCGACGCGTTATTGTCCCACCAGATATTGTTCTCGGTCTCGGAATCGCGGACGATGAACTTGTCCTTGGCCGAGCGGCCGGTGTGCTTGCCGGTCTTGACGACGAGCGGGCCGTCCTTGGCGAGGATGCCCTCGCCGCGGCTCACGGCCTGTTCGACGAGAGCTGCCGGACCGAAATTCCAGTTGAGCTTGGCGCCGGTCTCGATGCCCTGTTTCGTAAGCCCGTAAGCGGGCACGCGGTCGATCACGTGGATACTCCCTGCAATAGCCAAATGCGAGCGTTGGGCAGCAATTTTGCCCCGCTCGTGCATGGACTTGGCCCATATCGAAAGGGCGCCGATCCGTCAAAGGCTGGCGCCGGGCGGGCGGCCCCGCTAAACCGGCCCGTTCCGGAACGAAGGGCCTGTTCTCGCGCATGGCGATCACGATCGCGTTGGTCGACGACGACCGCAACATCCTCACGTCGCTGTCCGTGGCCCTGCAGTCGGAAGGCTTCGTCACGCGTCTCTACAGCGACGGCGAAAGCGCGCTGAAGGCGCTGAGCGACAACCCGCCCGACCTTGCGGTGCTCGATGTGAAGATGCCGCGCATGGACGGCATGGAGCTGCTTCGCCGCCTCCGCGAGAAAAGCGCCATCCCGGTCATCTTCCTCACCTCCAAGGACGACGAGCTCGACGAGGCGCTCGGCCTCGCCATGGGCGCAGACGACTATATCGCGAAGCCGTTCTCGCAGCGTTTGCTGATCGCAAGGATCCGGGCGGTTCTTCGGCGGACGGAGATGCGGGCGCAGCCGGAGGAAGGGGGCGAGGAGTCCGAGGCGAGCGAGATCGAGCGCGGCCGCCTTCGGATGGACCCGGCGCGCCACCGCGTGCGCTGGGACGGCAAGGAAGTCGCACTCACCGTCACCGAGTTCCTGATCCTGGAAGCGCTTGCCCAGCGGCCGGGGGTGGTCAAGAACCGCAACCAGCTGATGGACGTCGCCTATCAGGACGACATCTATGTCGACGACCGCACCATCGACAGCCACATCAAGCGGATGCGCCGCAAGTTCCGAGTCGTCGATTCCGAATTCAAGGCGATCGAGACGCTCTACGGAATCGGGTACCGCTTTGCCGAAGAGTGACGAGCAGGAGCTCTCGCTCAACTGGTCGCGGCGGATATCGCTCCGGCACCGGATTCTCGCGGTCAACATCTTCGCGATCGCGATCCTTGCGGGCTCGATCCTGTATCTCGACAGCTTCCGAAGCCGCCTGACCCAGGCGCGGGTCGAGCAGGCGGCGACCGAGGTGACGATGATCGCCCGCTCGCTTAGCCAAGTGCCCGACCATCTCCACCAGCCCTTGCTGGTGAGGCTCGGGCGCGACAGCGGCGCCCGACTTCGAATCTACAATCTGGACGGCGAGAAGCAGGCGGACAGCTGGGAGGGCGCGGAGCCGACCTACCAGCTTCCCGACCCCGCCTCCGAACCGTGGCCGCGCTGGTTCGCCCGCGCCCTCGACAACGGCTTCGACGCCATCGTCGGGGCCCCGCAACCGCCCTTGCTTCGACTGCCCGAGGACGATCGACTCCAGGCATGGCCCGAAGCGATCGAGGCGCACGATCAGACCAGGACGACCACCGCCCTGCGCCGGGCCCCCGAGGGTACGGCGTTCGTCACCGCGGCGGCGCCGATCGAGAGCGACGGGCGAGCGGTGCTCCTGCTCAGCGACAATGCCACCGAGATCCGGCGTGTCGTCCGCGCCGAGCGGCTGACCCTCGTCATCATCCTCGCGGCGACGATCACGGTTTCCGTCCTGCTGTCGCGCTTCCTCGCCCGCACCGTGGCTGGACCGCTTCGGCGGCTGGCTTTGGCGGCGCACCGAGTCCGGCTCGGCCGGTCGCGCGAGGTCGACGTGCCGCGTCTCCCCGAGCGGCGCGACGAGATCGGACTGCTCGCACGGGCGCTCCACGACATGACCCAGTCGCTTCGCCAGCGCATCGATGCGACCGAGGCGTTCGCGGCCGACGTCACCCACGAGCTCAAGAACCCCCTCGCCTCGCTTCGCTCGGCCGTCGACAGCCTCGAGCGAACGCAGGACCCGGCGCTCCAGGCGCAGCTGCTCGACATCGTTCGGCAGGACGTCAACCGGCTCGACCGGCTCGTCGTGGACATCGCCGATACGTCGAGGGTCGACGCGGAGCTTTCGCGCGCACGGTTCGAGCCGGTCGATCTCGGCGCCTTGATCGACGTGATGCTGCCCGGCTGGGAGCAGCGCGCCCAAGAGGAACAGCGAGTCGCCTTCGCGCGCCCGCACGGCGGGAGCGCGGTCGTCATGGGCGACGAATCCCGCCTCGCCCGGCTCATCGACAATCTGGTCGACAACGCCTTGTCCTTCTCGCCGCCGGGCGGGCTGGTCACGATCCGCGCCACCCGGAACAAGGACGAGATGCTCCTCAGCGTCGAGGACGAAGGGCCGGGCGTCCCCGACGATCAGCGCCAGGCGATCTTCAGCCGCTTCCACAGCGTAAGGCCGGACGAGGATTTCGGCCGCCACTCCGGCCTCGGCCTGGCCATCGCCAAGGCGATCGCCGAGGGACATGGCGGAAGCATCGAGGTGGGCGACCGCCCCGACGGGCGTCCCGGCGCCTGGTTCCAGCTGCGCATACCGGTGGGGCAGTCGTGAGCGAGACGGTCCACGCCACGACCGTCGCCATCGGCGGCCGAGCGGTCCTGATCTTCGGGCGGTCCGGAGCCGGCAAGTCGGACCTCGCGCTTCGGCTGATCGACCGCGGCGCGAGCCTGGTCAGCGACGACTATACGATGGTCGCGGCGGTGGACGGCGCTGTCGTCACCTCCCCGCCCGGGACGATCGCCGGCAAGATGGAGCTGCGCGGAGTCGGAATCATCGAGCTCGCCTATGAGAGCGGGGTTCGAGCTGCCCTTGCCGTCGATCTCGACCAGGATCCCGACCGACTGCCCGAGCCTGGAACGCGTGCCATCGCGGGCGTGGCGATCCCGGTGATATCCCTGCATGGCCTTGAGCCGTCGGCGCCCATCAAGGTAGAGAAAGCGCTCCTCCTTCACGGACTTGCCTCCCCTTGCCACCCTTAGCCCACCCCCAGCGCCTGTTGCTCGTCACCGGCCTGTCCGGCGCCGGCAAGTCGACCGTGCTTCGGACTCTCGAGGACGTGGGCTGGGAAGTCGTCGACAACCTGCCCTTGTCGCTGGTCGCCCACCTGCTCGCGACCCCTCCGGGATCGGGCGGCGGCGAGCAGCGGCCGCTCGCGATCGGCCTCGACACCCGCACCCGCGGCTTCGATGCCGAGGGAATCGTCCGGCAGGTGAAGAAGCTGTCCAGCGACGACCGCTATCCGGTCGAGATGCTCTATCTCGATTGCGCCGGGACCGAGCTTCTGCGCCGCTATTCCGAGACCCGCCGCCGCCACCCGCTGGCGCCCGACCGACCGGCGATCGACGGCATCTCGGAGGAACGCGAGCTGATGGCGCCGCTGAGGCGCTGGGCCGACCATGTCATCGACACGACCGACACCGATTCGAACACGCTTCGTCACCTGACCCGGACTCGCTTCGCCGCGAGCGGCGACATCCCGCATCTGTCGATCGTGTCGTTCGGCTTCGCCCGCGGGTTGCCGCGAAACGCCGACCTCGTCTTCGACATGCGCTTCCTCAGGAACCCGCATTGGGACGACGAACTGCGGCCGCTGACCGGACTCGACTCCGTCGTGGGCGACTATATCGCCGCGGACGAGGCCTATCACCCGGCATTGGCCAAGATCGAGGACCTGCTTCTGACCCTGCTGCCGCGCTACCAGGCGGAGGGAAAAGCCTATGTGACCGTCGCTCTCGGCTGCACCGGCGGGAGACACCGATCGGTCCATGTCGCCGAGCGAATCGCCACACGGTTGCGCCAGGAGGGTTTTTCGCCCACGGTCGAACATCGTGATCTCGCGCTCCCGCCCCGCGACCAGCTTGAGGGCGGCGGCGAGTCCGAGATGGCGGCCCGGGGGCGAGCCGCCGAACTGATCCAAGGTGAGTGAATGATTGGTCTGGTTCTGGTGACGCATGGGCAGCTTGCCCGCGAGTTCATCGTCGCCATGGAGCATGTGGTGGGGCCGCAGGAGCGAATCCTGCCGGTCTGCATCGGTCCCGACGACGACATGGAGGCGCGCCGCGACGACATCGCCAAGGCGATCGGGGCGGTCGACGAGGGCAACGGGGTCATCATCCTCACCGACCTGTTCGGCGGGACTCCTTCGAACCTCGCCATCTCGCTGATGAAGTCAGCCGAGATCGAGGTGATCGCGGGCGTCAATTTGCCCATGCTGATCCGGCTGGAAGGCGCGCGCAAGACGATGGACGTTCGAGCCGCCGTCGCCGCAGCGCGCGAGGCGGGCCGCAAATATATCTCAGTCGCTTCCGAGGTGCTCGGGGAGACGGCCGGTTGAGCGCGGTCTCGCGGACCGTCGCGGTCACCAACAAGCGCGGCCTCCATGCGCGGGCGAGCGCCAAGTTCGTCACCCTGGCCGCCTCGCTGCCCGCCCAGATCGAAGTCGAGAAGGACGGATCGAAAGTGTGCGGCACGTCGATCATGGGCCTGATGATGCTTGGCGCCGCCAAGGGCGACACGATCGTGATCAGCGCGGCCGGCGACGGCGCCGAGGCGGCGGTCGACGCGCTTGCGGAGCTGGTCGAGGCCCGCTTCGGCGAGGAATGAGCGGGCGCGCATGACCCGCCAGATCACCGCATTCTCCAACCCGCTGATCAAGCAGGTCCGCGGGCTTCGCGAGAAGAAGAACCGGCGCGCCGAAGGACTCTTCCTTGCCGAGGGGCTTCGGATCCTGACCGAGGCTCGGGAGGCCGGGCGGCTTCCCGAGGTGCTCCTGTTCGCGAGCGGGCACCGCCACCCGCTGCTCGACGCGCTGATCGCGGCGACCGAGGCGGCGGGCGGAGACGTCGTGGCGACGACTGCCGACATCATCGGCAAGGTCACCGCGAAAGACAATCCGCAGACGGTGATCGGGGCCTATCGCATCTTCGGTGGCGGGCTCGACGATCTCGACCGCGACGCCGCGGCCTTGTGGATCGTGGCCCAGGCGCTTCGCGATCCGGGGAATATCGGGACCATTCTCCGCACCGGGGACGCGGTCGGAGCGGGCGGGTTGATCCTGATCGACGACTGCGCGGACCCCTTCTCGGTCGAGGCGGTGCGGGCGTCGATGGGGGCGATCTTCACCCAGAAGGTGGCGACCGCGCCGTGGCTGGATTTCGTGCGCTGGCTTCGGCAGGGCGCGGGCGAACTGGTCGGAACCAGCCTCAAGGCCACCCACGATTACCAGGAGCCGCGTTACCGGGCGCCGACCTTCATCCTGGTCGGCAACGAACAGGCGGGGCTTCCGGAAAGCTATGAGGCCGAGTGCGACCTGCTTGTCAAAATGCCGATGCTGGGAAAGGCCGACAGCCTCAACGCCGCGGTCGCGACCGCGGTGATGGCCTATGAAGTGATCAACCAGAGGCGGAATCTGCGGTCTTCCGCAGGTTGACGTAAGACCCTGTAAAGCTGTTGTGTATCAATAAGCTGAGCGGATGAATTTCGCCGGCGTTCGGGGATTCGGGGGCGTAATGGACAGGGACGGTTCGAGCCAGGTGACCATGCCGAAATGGCCGGCATGGATCATGCTCGCGGTGATGGCGGCGAGCGCCTATCCGGCGCTGACGGCGAGCACTCCGACCGTGTCGGCACAGAAGCCGTCGCCCTCACAGGGCGCCGCTCCGAAACGGATGATCCTGGCCCATTGAGCCGGAGGCGCGGGATTTCTGCGCCGCGACCGACCCCTATTCGGCGGCGGGCGGAAGCTCGGCGGTGAGCTTGGTGAGCGGGCGCGGGCTGACCTCGACAATTGGGAGCGGCTCGATCTCCTTGACGCCGCTCGCGACTTCGAGCGTCTCGAAGCGCTTGGCCTGGCTCATCACCTGGCTTTCGAGACTTCCCACGAAGGAATTGTAGGCGTTGGTGGCGAGGCCGAGGTTGCGGCCGACCTTCTCGACATGGCTGCCCATCGTGACGATGCGCGAGTGGAGCTCCTTGCCGAGGCGGGCGATCTCCGCGGCCTGCTCGGCGAGATTCTCCTTGCGCCATTCCATCGCGATGGTTCGCGCAAGGCCGATCAGGTTGATCGGCGTCGCGAGCAAGACGCGGCGCTCGAACGACCAGTCCCACAGCCGCTCGTCCTGCTCGAGCGCGGCGGTGAGGAAATGCTCGCCGGGGATGTACATCACGACATAGTCGGCCGCGTCGCCGAAGCGGTCCCAGTAATTCTTCGAGCCGAGCTGCTCGGCGTGGCGGCGGATCGACGCGGCGTGCGCCTTGAGGTGCCCCTTGCGGGCGTCGTCGTCGGCCGCCTCGTTGGCGTCGAGGAAGGCGTTCAGCGAGCATTTGGCGTCGATGATCAGCCGCCGCCCGCCGGGAAGCCGGACGATCACGTCGGGACGAAGGCGGCCGTCGTCGGTATCGACCGACACTTCGGTCTGGAAATCCGCGAAGGGCGACAGGCCGGCCTGTTCGAGCACGTTCTTGAGGCTCTGCTCGCCCCAGCGGCCGCGCGCCTTGGGGCTCGAGCGAAGGGCGTGGACGAGGTTGCGGGTCTCGTCGCGGACCTGGGCGTGGCCCTCGTGGAGAAGCTTCACCGCCGCCTGGAGCTCGCCGTAGCTGGCGTTGCGCGACTTCTCGATCAGGTCGAGCTTCTCGTCGTAGCGCTTGAGCGTGGTCTCGACCGGCTGGAGAAGCGCCTTGATCTTCTCCTCGCTCTGCTTCTCGGCATGCCCGAAGCGCTCGGCCGCCTGCTTGAGGAACTTGTCATGGGCGCCGTCGACGGCCTTGGAGGCGAGGTCGGCGAAGCGCGCCTCGACCTTCGTCTCCAGGTCCTTGAGCTGGGCAAGCTGCGCCTCGTGAGCCTGAAGGCGCTCCGCCTCGCCGCGCTGGAACGCCGCGACCTGCTCGCCGAGCGTTCGACTGCGATCGCGCTCGGTGGCAAGCTGGGCCTCCACCTCGTTGAGTCGGCTGGTCTTTTGCGCTTCGGCGGCGAGGTTGACGACGGCCTCATTGAACTTGCCGCGCCACCCTTCACTCTCCGTGCGAAGCGAGTCGCGCTCGGCCCGAGCCTCGTCGCGCTCCTTCTGGGCGGCAACAGCCGAGCGCCCGCCGATCCACCAGCCGAGAAGCACCGCGGCCAGCACGGCCACCAGGGCGACGATCAGCAACGGGTCCATTCAAGCCACTCCAAATGTGGAACGAAGTGGGAACCTAGCGGAGCCCGGGCGCAGAGAAAAGCCGCATTACTCCTTTCGCGGGAATGAGTTGTGGATGAGCGCCGCGAGGGCCCGTCCCGTTATGGTTAAGGCGCCGTTGACTCTGCCGGATGGCAGGCGCAGCCTCCCCGCGCTCCGCACCATAGAGCGACTAGCAGAGGGGGAATAATATGCCCACGAGCAGTTCGATTGCGGTCGATTTTCCGGGCCGCGGCTATGAAAATCACAAAGGCAAGGGCGTCGGTCACCAGAAACGCGCCCAAGAGGAAATGGCGGACGGCCATTACACAATTCAAGTCACCGGCGTCGACCATGACAATCACACCGCGGTCAGCCAGACGTCCACACCGACGACGCTGGCCGACGGAAGCAGCGCCTACACCGAGGTTCGCCAGGGATCGATCGAGACCGGGGCCTACGGCCTCACGTTCGAGACGGACAACAATAACGGCCGGCTCCGGTACAACACGGTGCTCGACGCCGATCAACGAGTCACGCTCGGCGATCTCGACGCGCTGAACTTCAACTATTTCATCCATAATTCCGATCGAAGCGACGTGATCCCAGTAATCCGGCTGATCATCGACGCGGACGGCAATCTGGCCACCACGAACGACCGCGGCGAATTGGTGTTCGAATGGGCCTATCAGGGATTCGGGCCGACCACCCAGGGCAGCCAGCAACATGCCGACCTGGTCGGCGGCGACTGGGTCGCGTGGCAGCGCGCGAACGGCCAGAATTTCGATCAGATCGCCAACATGGCGCGGTTCAGCGACTGGTCGGACGCGAACGGCCACACCGTCGTCGGGGGCCTCACCTTCAACGAGAACAGCCTGGTGCTCGGCTGGACCATCGCATTGGGCTCGGGCAACGGCACCGGCACGATGTCCATCGACAACGTGCAGTTCGCCGGAGTGACGACCGACTTCTACGGATGAAGGGGGACGATGCGGCCGGGCTTCGGCTCGGCCGCGTCGCTACCAAGCGTTCAGGCGGCCTTCTTGCCCTGCTCGCGGCGCAGCTTGGCGAGCTTCTTCAGCAGCATCTCGCGCTTGAGGCGCGACAGATGGTCGATGAAGAGAATGCCGTTGAGGTGATCCATCTCGTGCTGGAGGCACACGGCGAGGAGCCCGGTGATCTCCTCCTCCTTCTGCGAGCCGTCGCGGTCGAGCCAGCGGGCGCGGATACGGTCGGGACGGTCGACCTCGGCATACATTTCGGGGACCGACAGGCAGCCCTCGTTATAGGGCACGTCGCGATCCGAGGTGCCGAGGATCTCCGGATTGATGAAGACGCGCGGATCGCGGATCGGTTCGCCGTCCTCGGTCTCCTGCTCCTGAAGGTCGATCACCAGGACTCGCTTGGGCACTCCGACCTGGATGGCGGCGAGCCCGATTCCGGGGGCGGCGTACATCGTGTCGAACATGTCGTCGATGAGCCGGCGCAGATCGTCGTCGACCTGCTCAACGGGCTTGGAAATCTGCCGCAGACGCGGGTCCGGAACTTCGACGATCGGGAGAATGGCCATGGGTGGAAAATAGGTGTGGGCCGGGCCGGAATCAAGGAAATGCGAGGCCGCCGCGTCACCCTGAACTTGATTCAGGGTCCATTATGCCGCCGCTGCGGGGCTCTAAAATGGATGCTGAAACAAGTTCAGCATGACGAAGAGTGGTTGCCCGTCAAGCGACGGGCCGCCTCGCCCTTAGCGCCTGAGCCAAGGTTCCTTCGTCGAGGTAGTCGAGCTCGCCGCCGACGGGGAGGCCGTGGGCGAGCTGGGTGAGGCGGACCGGCAGACGCTCGAGGCGGTCGGCGAGATAGTGGGCGGTGGTCTGGCCCTCGAGCGTGGCATTCATGGCGAGGACGACCTCGTCGATTCCGCCGGCTGAGACGCGGGCGACGAGACTGTCGATGGCGAGGTCCTCGGGCCGCACGCCTTCCAGCGCCGAGAGGCGGCCGCCGAGGACGTGGAAGCGGCCGGGGAACAGGCGCGAGCGATCGAGCGCCCACAGGTCCGACACTTCCTCGACGACGCAGAGCAGTTTTGAGTCGCGGCGCGGGTCGGAGCAGACGCCGCAGGGGTCGCGGGTGTCGACATTGCCGCAGGTCGAGCAGACCGACAGTCGGTCGGCGACGGTGCCGAGCGCCGCGAGAAGCGGGCGAAGCGCGGTCTCGCGCTTCTTGATGAGGTGAAGCACCGCGCGGCGGGCGGAGCGCGGGCCAAGGCCGGGCAGACGCGCCAGCGCCTGGGTCAGAGCGTCGAGTTCGGGGGACGACATTGGCCCGAGGTAGAGCGCGGCGCGAACTCCAGCAATCCTCCCTTCGCCGCCATTCCACCGGCGCAATTGCCCCGGCGGAGCCTTGAAGGCGGCTTCGCCCGGTACGGGGAGGTGGCTCGGCGAAGCCGAGACGGAGGGGG